>CALBZE010000097.1 GCA_937889645.1 uncultured bacterium | reverse complement strand
GGGGGGGGGGGGGGGGGGGGGGGCCCCGGGGGGGGGGGGGGGGGGGGGGGGGGGGCCGTCCGGCGAGATGGCGTCGAGGTAACCTCGAGCATTTCGGCGGCGGGCGGCGGACTCGGCGATGGCGGCGGCGCGCGTCGCTTCGAGGATCGCGGCGGCCGTGCGTGGCATGGGGCGCGGGGGAGTCGGGGCGCGATAGACCGTCCGGCCGAGGTGCAGGCCGGGGAGGGCTCGGGGCAGCGCATAGAGCGTGGGCCGGGCGAGCGCGGATTGGGCGAAGGCGGCGGATAAGACGGCCGCGTCGGAGGTTCGGGCGGCGACATCGTGCGAGAGCTTGTCCATCCTCCGCAAGAAGTCGGCGGCCAACACCGGGTCGGCGTCGCCTCCGAGAAGGAGCGCACCGCCGCGGCCGCCCGTCCATCCCTTGCCGCGCCCGAAGCTGAGCACGGCGAGCGTGCCGAGCGATCCGAGCGGCCGGCCGCGCCACCGGGCGCCGTGGCCCTGGGCGGCGTCCTCGATGAGGATCGCACCGTATCGCCCGGCGAGTTGTGCGACTGCCTCCCAATCGACCGGGATTCCGTAGAGCGGAGCGACGACGACGCCGCGGGCGCCGGCGCGGAGCGCGCCCTCAACGGTGTCGAGGTCGGGCGAGAGCGTCGACGGGTCGACGTCGTAGAGGAGGACGGGCGTCCCCGCGCCGACCACCGCGGTCGCGACGTCGAAGCACGCGAAGGCGGGGAGCGCGACCGGGGCTCCGCTGGACCACTCGCCGACGATCTCGAGGGCGATCCGGAGCGCGTCGGTCCCACTACCGGTGAGCACGCACGCTCGCGCGCCGTGTTCGGCCAGGAGCCACGCGCGGAGGCGATCCCGCGGGTCGGTGTAGGTTGCGGGGATCATCGACGCGATCGTGGTCGGGATCGAGGAACGGAACGCAGCCGGGATCGACGCCAGGATCGCACGCAGCGGGAGCGGCGAATGGACCGGCGTGTGGTGGCGGAGGCGGCCGAAGAAGCCGCGCGCGCCGCTCCGCCGCCCTCTCACCACCATGGAAGCTCTCTCGCGAGCGCGCCCCCGAGCCGCGTCGCAACGCCGTGCGGCAGGCGTCGCCACGCGGCGCGGGCGATACGCATGGCCGGCCGCGCTGTTGGATCGCCAGCCGGTTCGGCGGCCGCAGGATCGCCCGCGCGTTTGCCGGCGGGCGCGTCGTCGCGGGACCAGACTCGCCACGGGAGCGGGACTTCCCTCCCTCCCCACTGCAGCTTGAACCGGTGCGTGCCGCTCCCGGGCGAGCACCGCCCGAAGTCGAACGTCCGGGCGCCGCGCCGGATCGCCTCCTCCATGAACGCCCAGTAGAGGAGCATGTTGGGCGCCATGCGGTTGTGCTCGCGGAGCGACGACGCCCACGTCATCTCGAACGTCTCCCGCCAGATGAACCCGCACCCTGCGGCGACGGGCGCGCCGCGCCAGTACACCGCGCCGAAGATCACGCGATCATCGAATGCGCGCGCGATCGCATCGAACAGAACGAGCGGGTGCGCCGGCGTGCCGAGGTCGCGCATGTTGCGGGCGTAGACCAGGTGGAACGCGCGGCGCTGGTCGGGACCGAACCGCACCTCCATCGCTTCCTTCATCGCGCGGCGGATCTGGCTCCGGAGCTTCGAGCGGAGCCCGTCGTTCCACAGCGTCTCGGGCGAGTCGGGCAGGTCGAGGAGGACGGTGACTTTGAAGCGCGCCGGTGGGACGTCGCATTCAACGTCGTCGCGGTCCCGGAGCACGAGCGACCGGGCTCCGGCGTCGCGGGCGCGCTCCAGGGCGAACTCGGCCAGCCGCGCGCGGGCCTCGGCCGTGCCGATCGCGCCGCCGACGTTCATGAGCGGCACGGAGACGTGATGGCTCCCGAAGATCCTGGAGCGCACCTCGAAGATCGGGAGCGCGCCGAGCCATGTCCCGGCGTCGTCGACCGCTAAGAAAAAGCGTGGGTGATAGCCGTAAACGGCGGGCAGGACATCGCGCCACGCGGCAAGGTGGGCAATGCTGGCGCCGGGCGCGCGGGCGACGAACCGGTCCCAGGCGTCGTCGGCGCCGTGGTACTCCTCGATGGTCACGGCCCGCCTCACGCGGCCTGGCGGACCGGCTGGGCGCCGGGCTCGCCGGACCCGAGCGTGTCCGCGATCGCGGTGAAGCGGAACTCGGCCAGAAGCCGACGCAGTCGGTCGGCCGTGCGTCGCAGCCCGCCGTAGTGGCGGATCCGGGTGAGCCACGGCACCGGCACGCGCGGCTGTCCGGGGTCCAGCTCCCAGGGGTGGATGTAGAAGGTGCCCGGCACGCCCTGCTGCTGCGCCTCCTGGAGCGCCGCGCGGACGAGGCCGTAGGGGAACAGGCGGAAGTAGGCACCGCCGCCGGCGGGGATGTTCACCCCCCAGCGTCGCAACGTCGCCGGCGGGAGCTCGGCCAGGCGCCCGGCCGGGCGATCGAGCCAATGGACGTGGCGCTGAGCGGCCGGGTAGCCGTACCCGGGCCGCTGGATCGGGAAGAGGCTCGAGTCGTAGCGGTACCCCTCCTCGATCAGGATGTCGAGCGCCCACTCGACGCCGGGCGTGATCGAGAAGCTCGGCGCGCGAAAGCCGCGGACCGGCTCGCCGCTGATGTCCTCGAGCACCTGCTTGGATTGCCTCACCGACTGCCGGAACCGCTCGGGCGTTTGGTCGGTCACGCGCCTGTGGTCCCACCCGTGGGACGCAATCTCGTGCCCCGCGTTCGCGATCTCGCGAACCAGCGCCGGCTGTCGGTCCGCCAGCCAGCCGAGGACGAAGAAGGTGCCGCGCGCGCCGTACCGGTCGAGCAGCTCGAGGAGGTCCCGGACGCTGTCGGCTACGCGGCTCTCCATCTCCCCCCACCGCCGGCGATCGAGACGCGGCTCGAACGCCGACACCTGGAAATACTCCTCCACGTCGACCGTGAAGTGGTGGACATGCATCGGTCAACCTCCGGTCCGGGTCCAGCGCGCACCGGGGGGCAACCGATGTGCCCTGGGTGTTGTGGTTCGCGGGGTTGCACGACAGGCGCCCTCCTGTTGCGCCCGCGCCTCACGCCGTCGCTGCGCCGCCACGGCCGTGCAATGTTCCGCCGGACCGATCGGCGTCCCGGGGTGTCGCGTGTCCGGTCGACGACGCGCGCCTCCACCGAGCCGTTCGCGGTTCGACAGCCGACGCACCCGCCGGGTACGCCTCCTGCCCCATCCATCGGCGAAAGCGATTGGGGGAAGGGTGGTGATCCGGGACGAATCACAGGTCGAAGAGTCTCGTATGCCTCCGGCGTTCGAATCGACGCCACACGCGGCTCCCACGGCTGGATCCGCCGCGGCCCGGCTTCTCGCGGGCGACAGGATCGGCGCGGTCGTCGAGGTCTGCCCCGACGCTGCCGACCGCTTGCCGGTCGAGCTGATCGCGTCGGTCTACCGTGCGAGCAGGAGCGCGCTCATGGTCCTCGTCTGCCACGGCGCGAGCCGAGAGGCCGTCGATGCCGCGCTCACGCCGACCGTGCAGGAGGTCGGGCTCGACGTGCACGGCGTGCTGTACCTGGACGGGGACGACGTGCCTTCGGTTCGGGAAGCGGTGCAGCGGGCGCCGGTCGTCGTCGCGGCGACGGACCGGTTCCGCGAGCGGCTGAGCGCCTGGGGCGTCCCGTTCGTCGACCCGGGCGAGGCGTTTCGGCGGTTCGAGGGGTGGTCGAATGGCGAACGGGTCGATTGAGAGCGCGGCCGGCGAGACGGGCGGGCGGGCGCCGGGCTCGGCGGCCGGCGCGGCGCAGGGGACCGCGCATGGCACGGGCCGAGGGACGGCGCCACGACGGGCGCCGGGAACCGGGCTCGACACGGCGCCCGGACTCCGCGTCCGGGCGCGCCGCATTGCCCGAGACGCGTGGCGCATGCCGGACCGGCTGCTGCACGCGCGCCGCCGGGCGGCGCTGCTCTCGCGGCTCGGGCGCGGCGCGCCGCCGGGTCGCATTCTGTTCGTCTGCCACGGCAACATCATCCGCAGCCCCTTCGCCGAACACCTGGCCCGGGCACGCGCGCCGTCCGTGCTGGACGGCCGGATCGACTTCGCTTCGGCGGGGTTCATCGGGCCGGGTCGCCCGTCGCCGCCGGAAGCGCTCGAGGCGGCGCGCCTCTGGGGGATCGACCTCTCGCCGCACCGGTCGCGTCTGCTGTCGCGCGACGAGGTGAGCCGCGCGGGGTTGGTCTTCGTCGTCGAGCCGCGCCAGCGACACGCCGTGCGACGGCTCGGCTGCCCGGCCAGCCGCGTCCTCCTTCTCGGCGACCTGGACCCGGAGCCGGTCGCGACGCGCGAGATCGTCGACCCGTTCGGCAGGCCCGGGGCGGTGCTCCTCGAGAGCTACCGACGCATCGTCCGATGCGTCGATGCGCTGCTCGGCGCGCTCGCCACCGGTGCCGGCGGGACGGCGGAGACTCCCGCCGGACCGACGCACCGCGCCGCCGTCGGGTCCCATCGCGCGTGGCGGAGATCCAGCTCGCGGGGCGCACGCGCGGAAGGCGTCGCATGAAGCTGCGCGCCGCCCTCGCGCAGGCGATCGGACCGGCGTTCATCGCGGCGTTGTGCGGCCCAGCAGACGAGGTCGGGCGCGGTGCCGCGGACCAGCGCGCGGGCGACGTCGCCGCGGAGGCGACGTCGCAGAGCCACGACTCGAGCCGCGCGCCCGCCGAGACGGCTGCGGCGGTGCCGACCGGGACGACCGCAACGGCGGTAGCGCCGGCGCCGGTCCCGACGCCCGTCCTCACCCGCGAAGGCGGCCGCTTCCTACTGGACGGCCGGCCGATCACGCCGTTCGGGCTCCGTCTCGCCAACACGCTCCAGTCGGACGAGATCGCGAATCGCATGATCGCTCACATGGACGAGATGCGGGCGCACGGGATCCAGAGCTTCTCGCTGACGCTCCAGGGTGGGCGCCACACGGATGGCGGCAACTCCGCGTTCAACGCGTACACGCCTGACGGCGAGCTGAAGCCCGAGTACCGCGACCGCCTGGCCCGGGTCCTGAACGCCGCGGCCCGGCACGGGATGGTCCCCGTCGTCGTCTTCTTCTACCGCGGCCGCGACGAGGAGCTGAACGGCTCCGACGCAGTTCGCGCCGCCGTGCGCAACACGATGGAGTTCCTGCGGCCGTGGCGGCACCTGTGGGTCAGCATCGCGAACGAGCCGTACCACGGCGGCTACGACCAGCCGCTCCTGACCGAGCGCGCCGGTTATACGGAGCTATACCGGCTCGCGAAGGAGGTCGACCCCGACCGGATCGTATACGGGTCGCACGACCGGGGCGCGAACGACGGGTTCATCGCGGACACCTGGGGGCGCGCGGGGAAGGCCCCTCCCCGCGCCGGCGACGTCAGCATCGAGTACCGCCCTGGGCTGGACGACATGGACGACCCCGGCAAGTTTTCCGCGGCGGACCGCGCCCGGACCCGCGAGGAGATCATGGCGACGGCGCGCGGCGGCGGGTACTTCTTCCTCCACGCCGCCTGGCACCAGAAGGCCGACGCGCCGGGATGGCCGCGCTTCGACAAGGGCGGCGCCGGGACCGAAGACGACCCGGGCGTCGCGTTCGCCTGGGACGCGATGCGGGATTACGCGAGGGGGCGGCAATAGCTCGGCTCGCGGGCGCCGCATCGTGACACCGCCGAATCGCGGCGGCCCCGGATCGTGTGACGGCGTTCGCCCGGCCTCACACCCGCCGCGCCTTGACGGTCACCGGCGCGCCCAGCCGCGCGGTCCACCCGATCCGCTCGAAGATCGCCTCGACACGGGCCGACGTCCGTGGTCGGTCCAGGATGCGATGCACGCGGACGGGGAGGAAGAAGCCGCGGTGCACGCGCTCGATCCGGAACCCGTGGCGCTCGAGCTCGCCGGCAAGGTCGGTGGGGGAGATCGTCGCGTAGCCGCGGTGCGCACCCTTCGAGACCCGGCGGATGCGTCGCTTCCAGACCGACTCGAGGCGCGCGAAGCTGCCGGGCGGCGGGAAGTCCACGACCAGAACGTCCCGCGTCACGCGGCACAGTTCGCCCACGGCGCGGCGCCAGTCCGGCAGGTGCATGAGCAGGCGGGAAGCGACGGTGCACGCGAACGCGCGGTCGCGAAACCCGAGCGCGTGGGCGTCCGAAACCACGAAGGCGCCGCCGCACTCCGCGCGGCGGGCCTTCTCCCTCGCGACCGAGAGCATCTCGAGAGAAAAATCGGCGGCGACGACGCTCCAACCCGATCGCGCGAGCGGGATCGCCAGCTTGCCGGTCCCCGCGCCCGCGTCCAGGATCGGGCCGTCGTGGCCGTCGAGCAGTTCGAGGTAGAGGGCGACCTCGCGCTCCTCGAGCCACTGGCCGAAGCGGCCGCCGAACCGGTCCGCGTCGTACTCGCGGGCGTGTTGCGGCTCCCGGTACTGCGTGGCCGCGCTGGGGAGCGTCATGGGTACCTCCGGTCGGCGGTCCGCGCCGTGCGGGCCGCGCCGGGCAATCCGGGCTCGTCGGCGGCACCCGGCGCACCCACCCGGCGTCCCCCGCCCTCGCCGGGCATCGGAATCTGCGCGAGGAACGCCTCGAGCCGCGCCATGTACGCCTCCGGGCCGTAGCGCTCGCGGGCGAGGGCGGCGGCGCCGGCCGCGATCGAACGTGCGCGCGCCGGGTCGGCCAGGACGCGGATCATGCCGTCCGCGACCGCCTGCGGCGTCGGCTCGACCAGCTCCGCGGATGCGGTGTCGAGGACCTGCGTGTGAGAGCGGATCGCCGTCGCGACGATCGGCTTCCCCGCCCTCAAATACTGGTAGATCTTGAGCGGTGTGTTCGTCCCGCGCGATCGGCAGGTGACGAGCACGTCCGCCGCGTAGTGGTACCGCGGCACGTCCTCGGGCGGGACGGCGGGGACGAAGACGAACGCGTTGGCGACGCCGCGCGCTTCGGCTCGCCGGCGCAGTTCGCCGATCTGCGCCTCGGACCCGCCCACGAGAACGAACCGGACGTCCGGCGCCGCGGCGAGCACGAGCGGCGCCGCATCGATCAACAGGTCGAGCCCCTGGTACGCCTCCAGCGTCCCGGTGTAGAGCACCACACGCGCATCCTCGACACCGAGGCGGCGCCGCAGCTCCGACCGGTCGGCGGGTCCGAGCTTCGGCGGGTCGAAGTCGAGCGTGTTCTCGATCATCGCGACCGGGCCGCGGTAGCCGCGCGCGACGACGTGGTCGCGCAACTCCGGGCAGATCGCGATCACGCCGGCCGCGCCGGCCAGCGTGTACCTCTCGAGCCGGTCGAAGACCGAGACGACCGGCCTCACGTTGAACCGGCCGAAGTTGGCGAACTGCTGCGGCAGGCTCGAGTGCATGTCGTAGACGTGCGGCAGCCCGACGCGCGGCGCGAGCCAGGCGCCATGGAAGCCGGCTTCCTCGTGCGTGTGCAGCAAGTCGAAGCGGCCGGTGCGGGCCAGGCGCCCGGCGAGCCGGAAGAGCGGTGCGTCAAGCGCGAGCTTCGCGACGGACGGGCCGATGGCGACGTCGCTCACGCCCGGCGGCCGGGGCGACCGATGGATCACGAGGCCGTCGACGCCCGGGTCGTCGCCGAAGGGGTAGGTGACCAGCTCGACCGCATGGCCGAGACGGAGCAGCGCGCGGATCCGGTGCAGCACGCTGAACGGCGTGCCGCGCGGGCGGAAGAAGGGCTGCGGCGCGACCATCAGGATGCGGCGGCGGCCCGCGGCCACCGCCGCGCCGCCCGAACGCGACGTCGTCGCCATCGACTAGAGCATCCCGTTCGCCCGGTACCACTCGGCCGCGCGGCGCAGCCCCACCGGGAGCGGGACCTTGGGCTCGTAGCCGAGCTCGGTCCTGGCGCGCGTGATGTCGAACGCGCGGTCCTGGCGGTACCAATCGACGCGGCGCGGGAAGATCGGCGGCGCGATCCCGAACGGCCGGCACGCCTTCTCGACCACGTGCCCCGCCACGAGCAGCGGCGTCAGCGGGAAGCGGCGGAATTGGACCCGCACGCCCATCGCGTCGGCCACCTGCCGCACCAGCTCCTCGATCGTACAATGTTTCTCGTCGGCGATGAGGTAGGCGCGCCCGTCGCCGCGGGGCGACTCCATCGCCAGCATGAACGCGTCGATGAGGTTGTCGATGTAGACGGAGTGGTAAAGCGTCCGCCCATCGCCGAACATCGGGAACCAACCGCGGGCGACGCGGCGGAAGATCATGTAGAAGCGCTCCGGGTCGCCGGGGCCGTAGATCCCCGCGGGGCGCAGGATCAGCGTCGGCAGACCGCGCGCGGTGTACTCCTGGACGACGCGCTCGCCCTCGTACTTCGTGCGCTGGTAGTAGTCGGCCGGCGCGATCGGCGCATCCTCCGTCGCCGGCGGGTTCTCGACGTTGCCGTGCACGCCGCACGTGCTGCAGTAGATCAGCTTGCGCACGCCCGCGCGGTACGCGGCGTCGACCACGATGCGCGTGCCGTCGATGTTGACGTCGTCGTAGACATCGCGCCCCACGTCGAGCTGGCGGAACGCCGCGGCCACGTGGTGCACGACGTCGACGCCCTTCATCAGCCGCTCGACGGTGTCGCGGTCGGTCACCGAGCCGAGCGTGATCTGCGCGCCGCGACGCGTGAGTTCGTCGAAGAACAGGCCCTTCTGCGTGTCGAGGCCGACCACCTGGTGCCCTTCGTCCAGGAGCCGCCTCACGAGCGCCGAGCCGGTGAATCCCGTCGCGCCCGTCACCAGGACTTTCATCGTTTCGCTCCTTCCCACTCGCTGTGTCTGTCCGGCGCCCGCCGCCCAACGTCGCCTCTCCAAAGCGCCGCCCGACGTCGCCGCCCAATGCGGCCGCCCTTGCTCGAAGCCCTAACCCGCCGCGTCACCCGGCCGCCACCGCACGCGCCGGCTTCATGGGGTGGTTCACGCCTGCCGGGTGTTTGACCAGGAACGGCCCGATCACGAGGTAATCGAGTTTCCCGGCCAGGAACGCGCGGACGCAGTCGTCGGCCGAGCACACGATCGGCTCCTCGTGCATGTTGAAGCTCGTGTTTATCACGCCGGGCAGCCCCGTGCGGCGGTGGAACGCCTCGAGGATCCGGTACATTCCCGGGTTGCGGTCCTTGCGTACGAGGTGCGGGCGCGCCGTGCCGTCGAGGTGGACGACCCCGGGCATGTGGCGCCGCATCCACGGGGTGCAGTGGAACGTGATCGTCATGAACTCCGCCGGGTGCTCGGCGCCGTCCAGTTCGTCGAAGCAACGCTCCCGCTCCTCGTGGATCACCGACGGCGCGAACGGCATGAACTCCGTGCGCGCGAGGTTGGCGTTCAGCCAGTCGTTGACCGAAGGGTCCGTTGGCTGGTAGAGGATCGAGCGGTTGCCGAGCGCGCGCGGGCCGTACTCCATGCGCCCTTCCGCGCGTGCGACGACGTGCCCCTCGGCGAGGAGCGCGGCGATCCGTTCCTCGAGCGGCTCATCGAGCGTCTCGGGCGAGAGGCCGTGCTTGTTCAGCGTCGCCTCGATCTCCCGCGCCGTCGGCGCCGTGCCCAGGTAGACGTCCTCGAGCGGCTCTTCCGGCGCCTTCATCGTCCGCGGGAGCACGCCCGGCACGCACGCGGCCATCGCCGCGCCGACGCAGAGGCCGCCGTCGCCCATGTGCGGGTGGATGAAGATCCGGTCGACCTCCTCGAGCCGATGCACCTCCTCGTTCACGCGCACGTTCGCGAAGACGCCGCCCGCCGCGGCGACGTTCCGCAGCCCCGTGCGACGGCACCAGTAGCCCACGTACCGGCGCACGACGTCCTCGAAGTGGAGCTGGATGCTGGCGGCCAGGTCCTCGCGCTTCCACCCGCGCGGGAGGCGCCGCTCCAGCTCGCGGATCGCGGCGCCGAACGCGACACGGCCCTTGTTGATCAGCCGGCCGTCCTCCTCGTCGATGAACTGCCGGAGGAGCGGGACGTAGATCGGCTCGCCGTGCGCGGCCAGACCGGTGATCTTCCCCTCGTGCTTCTGCGCCTTGAAGCCGCAGATGTGCGTGACGTACGCGTAGTAGTTGCCGAGCGAGTTGTAGGCGGACGTCTCGGTCACGTACTCGAACCGGCCGTTCCTGACCGCGTAGACGAGCGAGCTGCGCCCGTCTCCGCCGCCGTCGATCGAGATCGCCAGCGCGTCGCGGAATCCGCTCGTGAAGTACGCGGAGGTCAGGTGCGCGAAGTGGTGGTCGACGAAGACGATCGGGCAGCGCAGGTCGAACTCGCGGCGCAGAATCGACCGGATCGCGCGGCGGCGGTTCCAGTAGATCGGCGCCTGTAGCGCGTAATAGCCGCTCTCCAGGATCGGGAGCGCGTCGCGGTAGCGCGCGAGGTGGCCGGCGACGCGCTTGATCATCCCGCCCGACCCGTGCTGCATCCCTTGGAACCAGCCGTCGAACGGCTCGAGTTCGTCGACGAATTCGCTCTTCGTGGCGGCGACGATCGCCGCGTCGAAGTCGCCGGGCCGGCTGCCGCTCAGTCGCATGACCTCCGCGATGGCGCCTCGCGGGAAGCCGACGACCAGCTTCATCCTGCAGAGGCGCTCCTCGTTGACGGCGGCCAGGATACGGCCGTCTTCGACGACCGCTGCGCCTCCGTCCCCCTCCGTCGTGATCCCCAGAATCCTCACCGCTCCTCCGTGGCTGCTCGTTCGATAGGGCTCCCCCGCGGACGCGGACACCGCGCGGCGGGATCGGCAAGGGGTGTTCCCCGTCCGGGCATCGCCGGCCGGGGTCGAAGGCGGCCTGACGGCCATGATTGCGAGGCGGCCCCCGGGCCTCGTTGCGCGCCTCGGGTGTGGCGCCGTCGCAACGGTGGTGCTGCCGGCGAGCCACAGATGTGCCGGGGCGGGGGGAGCGGGTCGGTGCCGCCGCCCGCGCCCCGACCCCGGACCCCGTCCGCGGGCCGCGCATGTCCGGATGGATCAGGGTTCGACCCCGCCCCGCGCCGCCTCCGCCGCACTCCGGAGCGGGCCCGTCCCCATGAGCGGATAGATCAGGCTCCCCACCAGCCCGAGCAGGATCCCCTTGGTGCGCAGCAGCAGCGCCGTCGAGAGCCCGACGGCCGCCGGGGCGCCGAACCGGCCGAGCGCGTACATGTGCGCCCACTCCGAAAGACCGATCCCGCCGAACGAGATCGGGAGCATGGTGACGAGGAGGATGACCGGCGTGGCCAGGAAAGTGTCGGCGAACGCGACGTCGCCGCCGAACGCGCGCGCCGAGAAGTGGACGTTCAGCGCGGCGCCGACGTAGAAGAGGAATGACAGCACGATGCAGCGCGCGAGCACGCGCGGGTGTCCGCGGTACGCCTCGAGCGCGTCGTGCAGCCGCATCGCCTTCCTGACGACGCTATGCCCGTCGAAGCGCCGGACCCACCGCGCCGCGCGGCCGTCGAGGAGCACCCAGACCGCCGCGCAGAACGCGCCGCCGACCCCGGCGACGAAGCCGTACACCCAGAGGTGCCACGTCCCCGCGGGCGCGAAGGGGAGCGCCGCGACCGCGATCAGGACCAGCGCCGTGAAGCCGGTCAGCCGCTCGAGGACGACCGCGGCGATCGCGGTCGACGCATCGCCCGTGCGGCGCCCCATGAGGTAGCCGCGTACCAGGTCGCCGCCGACGTTCGTCGGCAGCACGTTGTTGAAGAGATAGCCGATGACGTAGAGGTTGACGCACGCGCCGAGCCCCGCGGCCGCGGACCGCGCGTTCAGCAGGAGTTGCCACTTGCGCGCGCTGATCACGATCAGCACCGGCGACATCGCGAGCGACAACGCGAGGTACCCGGGGTCGGTCTCCCGCAGCGTCCTCCCGAAGTCGGACCAGTCGACCTTGCCCGCGATCCACCAGATCAGCGCTACGCTGACCGCGAAGTGCAAGACCCGCTTCGGCCGGAGCCGTTCCCTGAGTGCGCGCGGGACCGCCATGTAGGTCCCTCCGTTCCTCCGTCGCGGGGCGCAAAATGCGTGCGGACGCCCGGGGGCCCGAAAATTGAACCGGCACGCGCGCGACCGTAGTCCACGAACCCCGGGCCGCCGCGAGAGTCGAGACCATGGAGCCGCCGCGCACCCTGACCCCGAACGGGCCAGTCCTCGTCGACGCGCACGTCCACTTCTACCGGTGCTACCGCCCGGAGCCGTTCCTCGACGGCGCGCTCGTCAACTTCCGTCGCCTCGCCCGGCGGCTCGGCCTGGACCCTCATACGCCGGGGATCCTGTGCCTGACCGAGACGGCGGAAGACCACTGGTTCCGAACCCTCCGCGACGGCGGCGCCGGCCTCGCCCTCGGCCGATGGTCGATCGAAGCCACCGAAGAGGACGGCTCTCTCATCGCTCGCCGCGGCCCCGATGACGCGATCGTCCTCATCGCCGGCCGGCAGATCGCCGCGAGCGAGGGGCTCGAGGTCCTCGCGATCGGACTGGAGGATGAGCTGCCGGACGGACAGCCGCTGCGACGCACGATCGACCGCGTCGTCGCGCTGGACGGCGTGCCCGTCGTTCCGTGGGGCTTCGGCAAATGGTGGTTCAGGCGTGGGCGCATCGTCCGCGAGCTGATCGAACGGCCGCCGCGCGGCCGACTCTTCCTCGGCGACAACGGCGGCCGCCCGCGCGGGCTCGGCGATCCGCCGCTCTTCGCCCTGGCCCGGCGACGCGGGATCTGGACCCTCCCGGGGAGCGACCCGCTCCCCTTCCCGTCCCACGAGCGGCGCGCGGGGGCCAACGGCTTTGTGCTGGACGACCCGATCGACCTCGCCCACCCGAGCACCGTACTGAAGGAGCGGCTGCGCGCCCTCGGCGCGCAGCCGCTCGCGTACGGCGACGGCGAAGCCGTCGCCGCCTTCGTCCGCCACCAGATCCTCATGCAGCTCCGGAAGCGGGCGCGGCCACGGCGTCGGCCGACGGCGCATTGGTGAGCCCGCTCGCGATCCGCTCGGCGACCGGGTCCCTCAGGCCGCGTGCGCCGAGCTGCGACCGCCGCTCGAGCAGGTCCTCCGCGTCGCACGCCATCTCGTTCAGCAGCGCGAAGGCGAACTCCCGCCGGAGCACCGTCTCCCGGTCGAGTTCCCCGCCCTGCCCGCCCAGGACGTGGACGTATCGCCGGCCGTACGTGCGCACCAGCGCCTCCCGGAGCTCCGGGTCCAACCCACCGTATCGCCGCGCCGCGTCCTCGAGTAGCGCGTGGGGCGAACGCGTCGCGCCGGGGAGCGGGACCTCCGCCGTCACGCACGGAGGCGACGGCCTGCCCAGCTTGCCGAAGACGTAGTCGACGACCTCCTCCGCGATGCGCCGCGCCGTCGTGAACTTCTCCGCCACGACCGTGAGCATCCCGGGCGCACCGTCCGCCGCGTGGTCGATGATCCGGTGGTGGCGCAGCAGCACGGGCTCGCCGGCGCCTCCCGCGCCGCCCGGCTCGAGCGGGATCCGCCCGCGGTGCACGAGTGCGACGTCGTCGCGCGTCAGGCCCCACCCCGGGACGGACCGGTTCACCTCCTCCAGGAACCGTGCGACGTACCGCTCCGCCTGGGGCGCCCAAGGATCGCCGGCGTACGCGAAGTGCGCCGTCCCGACGAGGGTGAGGCCGCGCCACGGCGCGAGGAAGAGCTTGCGCCCGCCGCCACTCGACGTGGCGAAGCCGACCCTCGCGCCGAGCGGCGGTGCGACGAGGTTGATCGCGAGCGAGAAGGGGGGGGAACGCGACGGGTCGCCCGATCAGCCGCGTCACCAGCTCCGGCGCCGCCGCGCCCACCGCGACGACGACGACCCGCGAGCGGACGTCGTGATGGCGGCCGGCCCGCCGGTCGCGCACGCGCACGCCCGCGAGCCGACCGCCGCGGTAGAGCGGCGCAACGCATTCCACGTGGTTCGCGGCGACGGCGCCCGCGCCGCACGCGTCCAGCACCACCTCGAGCACCAGGCGCTCGGGGCTGTACATCTGGGCGTCGTAGACGAGCGCGCCGCCCTGCAGTGTCGGCGCGTCGAGCTGCGGGACGAGATCCAGGCACTCCTCGCGCGTCAGAAGCCGACCCCGCGGCAGCCGCCGCTCCCGCGTAAGACCTACGTTGCGGTCCCATGAGAGCGCGTCGGTGATCGCCAGGGCCGTGCGGTAGACGGAACGTCGCTCCACGCCGCGGCCGTGGATCGGCAGCACGAACGGCATCGGCTCGACCAGGTGGGGCGCGATCCGCAGCCACGCCGTCCGCTCGCGGATCGATGCGCGCATCCGCCGCACATCGAGGTGCTGCAGGTACCGCAGCCCACCGTGCACGATCTTCAGGCAGTTCGCCGACGCGCCGCACCCGAAGTCCCCTCGTTCGACGAGGGCGACGTCGAGCCCCCGGAGCGCAGCGTCCCGGGCCACGCACGCGCCGACGATCCCGCCGCCGACCACCACCAGGTCGAAGTCGCGTCCGCTCAGCGCATCGACATCCCGCTTCACCGGTCACTCCCTCCGTCCCACGTCTCGACGTGTCGATAGCACGCCGCCATGCACGACAGCAGCACGTGGTGCTGCAGTCCCAACCAGCTCCGCCCCTCGAACGCACCGAGCCCGAACTCGCGCTTCAGGCGCGCGTGCTCGGCACGCGCTCGATCGACCGCTTCGAAGAGCGCGGCGGTCGTCGCCGTTTCCGGCTCGGCGCCGACGGCATTCGGGTGTCTGTTGACCCCTCGCTGCCGCCTGACGCCGCTGCCCGCCAATCCCCACCCCACCCCCCGCCGCGCGAGCGTCTGGCCCAGCTCCCGCGCCGCGCCGAACGCCGACCGGTCCACCACGACCTCGTCGAACCGGACGCCGACCGCCAGGAGGAAATCCACCCCGTCGACGGCGATCTCCCACAGCGGACGGTACGCCGCGTCGTCCGGCACGCCCACCCGACGGCGGCGCGGCGCGTCCTCCGCCCACTCGCGCGGCAGGTACGGCGCAAGCGCTGCGACCACGGCTCGCTCGCCCCGGACCAGCGTCAGCGAAACCAGCAGCTGGCAGTTCTCCCGCCGCCCGAGGTCGGGGCAGAACTGCCGCGCGACGCCCGCCGAATGTCGCCCCTTCTTCGTCAACCCGATGGCCGAGACCACCAGTCGCGCCCCGGGTCCGCCGGCGAGGCGGTCCGCCTCCCGCGCCAGGTCGCCCCAAAGCGGCGCCGGGTCCCATTTCGACGTCGCGACGAAGTGGTGGAGCTGTTGCACGTCCCGCGGCGCGTGTCGCACGGCCATCGCCGTGACGCATTTGCGCTCGTCGGCCTCGAGCAGCCCACGCACGTAGACCGGCGCCCACCGGCGCTGGGACTTGTGGCGCAGGCGGGCAAGAAACGGCTGGAGCCAGCGGTCGAGAGGGTCGGGCGCGACGTCGGCCTGTCGTTCCGCCGGCGAGTCCGTCGGGCGCATCGACCAGACGTCCGCGCGGCCGTCGAGCTCCTCGAACGCCTCGGCTTCTTCGGACGCCGCGACGTCCGCGTCCGCGCCACCGCCGCGATCCGCCGTCGCGGCGCCGACCCAGCGCCAGAGTCGGCGGGCCAGGTCGCGGATCAGTCCCGAACCGCGCCTCGGCTCGCCCAGATCGAGCACGACGCCGGACTCGAGCGGGACGTAGCGGGTGGCGAGCCCCAACTCGCGCGCCCGGTGCTGCAGCGTTTCGACGAAAGGCGCGCGGAGCACGCCGCCCGTCCGGCGGCTCACCTCCTCGGGCGAGGTCGCCAGGAACGCGCTCACGCCGCCGCACGCGTTCATCAGGAGCTCCGCGCGACGCGGGCCGATCCCTCGCACCCGCAGCAGCTGCCGGTAGTCCGCCGGACCGGTGAGGTACTCCCGCCACCGCGGATGGCCGTCGCCCGGACCGGTGCGCGCACCCGGCAGGCGCGCGGCGCTCCGTGGGACTCGCGGGTCGATCGCGAAGCGGTCGCTGCGACGTACCATCGCTGAGCCGCTCCTACGCCGACTCGCCCGCGCCGCCCCGACCTTTCCACGCCGCGCGGGCTGGCGCCGACAACAATCAGAAGACTCGGATTGCCCCGAGGATGAGGCCGGGCACCGTCAAGAGCAGCCATTGTGCCGTCGGGCCGAGGTTGAAGATCCCTTCCCTCGGCACGATCACCCGGTCGCCGGCCCGTAGGTTGAGCTGGTCGAGCGTGCGCCCCTCGATCACCGCCTGGCGCAGCGCCTCTCCGTGGAGGATCTTCTGGCCGTCCCGTTCGATTCGGATCCCCTCGATGTGCGCGTCCCGGGCGGGCCCGCCGGCCGCCATGAGGACGTCGTTCAGCCGCGCTTCGGCGGGCAGTTCGTAGAACCCGGGCTGGTCCACGTGCCCGCTCACGGAGATCGTGATCAGCGGCCGCGCGTACACGACCGGATCGCGGATGTATCGCCGCAGCTCGCGGCGCAGGTAGTCCTCGAGTTCCGCACGCAGCACGCCGCGCAGCGAGATCGTGCCGATCTCGGGCAGCACCAGCGTCTGACCGGTCCGCACGGTGAACGTGTCCGTGAGCGCGGGTTCGGCTTCGACCACCAGCGCGACACGGTCGCCCACGCGGAAGTCGCCTTCGCTCAGCCGCGCCTGGACGATGGGAAGCGTCCGCCGCGCGTGGTTCGCCTCGGCGCCGCGCCCTTCTCGCACGGTCCGCTCCAGCTCGTCCACGAGCGACTTCAGCTCGGCGCGCGTCGCGTACAACCCCGTGGGGTCTGCCGCCGACGGGACCCGCTGCGCCATGAGCGGGCTCCCCAACACCGCCGTCAGGAGCCCCGCGCCGACGATGGTCCGAAGTACGCCGTCCATCGGTTCCACCCTTTCCTACGATCCACTCTGCGCCTCCACCCCCTCGCCCTCCACCGCGTACCCGGGCAGGATCGCGTACGGCAGGTAGGAGGTGTAGTGATAGCCGCCGCCCGAGGGGATGTCGTTCAGCACCGCTCCGAGGATACGGATCGGCAGTCGGTCGACGACACCGAGCTTCGCCTCCGTCAGCACGCGGTTCGTGCTCCCGGTCCGCAGCACCAGAAGCAGGTTGCCGGTGAGCGTGCCGAGGATGAACGGATCGGCGCCCGCGCCGAGCGGCGAACTGTCGACCAGGATCACGTCGTACCGCTGCCGCACCTCGACCAGGAGGTTGCCGAGCGCGGGCGAGTGCAGCAGCTCGGGCGCCGTCGCCATCCGGGTGCCGCACCCGATGAGGTGGAGCGAGCCGTATTCGGTCTCGCGGATGACCTCGTCGATCGACGCCTGCCCCGCGAGCAGGTCGGTCAGCCCGGGACGGCGCTGGGCGCTCAGGAGACGGTGCAGCGTGCCGCGGCGGATGTCGCCATCGATGAGCAGCGTCGAATAGCCGATGTTGGCGAACGTCAGGGCGAGGTTCGCCGCGAAGAACGACTTGCCGTCGCCCGCGCCGGGGCTCGAGATCGTCGCGACGAGCGGGCCGGCCGTACCGTAGGCGTGGACCAGCCCGAGCCGGATCGTGCGGAACGCCTCGACGACCGGCGCCGGCGCCTCGGGCACCAGGCGCCCGCGGCTGACGTGCGGGATCCCACCCAGGATCGGCAGCCCGAGCCCGTCCGTCACCTCGTCCGGGTACCGGATCCGCGTGTCGATGCGGTCGAGGAGGATGGCGCCCAGCACGCCGACGAAGAGCCCGCCGGCCAGCGCGGCGAGGAGCAGCCGCGTCCCCGTGTACTGGACCGGCCGGTGCGGGACCGTGGCGCGGTCCAGCACGCGAACGTCCGGGATCGCGCTGATCGCGGCGACGCGCGCGCCCTCGTAACGCTGGCGCAGCGTCGTGTACAGGTCCTCCGCCACGGCGACGCGCCGCTTGAGCCGCGCCTCCTCGACCGCCCGCATCGGGATCTCCTGCATCTCGCCGGTGATCCCGCCGAGCGCCCGGGCGATCTCGCCCTCCCGCAGCCTGATCTCCTGGACCATCCGCCGGAGCAGCATCGGGATCGTCCGCCGCTCGAGCTCGCGAATGTCCCGCTCCAGCAATTGTACCTGTCGGTGCTCGTCCGTGTAGCGGTACCGCAGCGAACGCAGTTCCGCTCGCTTGTTCGTCAGCTCCTCGAGCACCTTCATCATCGCCGGCGACTGCGCGACCGCCGGGACGAACTCCAGCGCCTCCGCCGCGACCCCCGCGTGCTCGATCTGCCCGAGGATCCGCTCGAGCGACATGCGGTCGCGCCGGAGCCGCTCCTGCTCCAGCTTGAGTTGAAAATAGTCCGTATAGATCGGATCGCCGCCGACGGCCTCGGTCCCGATCCCGGGGCCGACCCGCGCCTCCTGCATCCGCGGCAGCCCCGCGGTCCGGACCTGGAACGCCTCCAGCTCCGCCTCCGCCTCGCGAAGGCTCCGTTCCGCCGCGTCGAGCTGGTCGTGCAGGATCTTCGTCAGCTCCGTGAGCTTCGCGCGCTCCAGCTCGCCGGCGACCTGCACGTACCGGTCGGTCACGGCGTTCAGCACGACCGTGATCCGCTCGGGGTCCGGACCGCTCAGCTCCAGCCGCAGGATGTTGCCGCTCGGGTCGATCTGCGGCTTGATGTTGTCCGCAAGGCTGCGAGCGACGTCGCGCGGGACCTCGACCGTGAACTCGATGGCAGCGCCCGGCGTGAGCAGCTCCGCCGGCGGCGCCCAGTCGAAGCCGACCGACTGACCGATCGAATCGCCGACAGCGCCTCGCTGGATCAACTTCCCGTCCGCCGACTCCAGCGTGAACGTCCGGCCCGAACGGTCCACGCTCAGCCGGTACGCCCCCGGGCGGAACCGCGACTTCAGCCGGAACGACTGCAGCGCCGGCGAACGGCCGGGCGTCTGCTCGGTCAGATACAGACGCAGGTCACGTACGACGCCGTCCAGGACCATGTACGTCTTCAACAGGTCGATCCAACCCGTCGCGCTCAGGAACTCGCCGGTCCGGATCGGCTCCGTCTCGCTCTTCGCCCCGCTCTTCGGCGCCACCCAGATCGTCGCCTGCACTACGTATTGCGGCGGCACGAACCGGCCGAGCACGACCCCGGCCAAGCCCGCCACCGCCGTGACCGCGAGGACGAGCCATTTGTAGCGCACGACCGCCGACACGTAGCGCCGCCACGGCTGCCCCGGCGGCTCGACCGGGACATGTCCGGCCAGATCGCTGCGCGGGTGAGGGGAATGCGGCTGGATCGCGCCGGGTTCGCGCGACTGGGATGGGTCGTACGGGGCAGGCAGCTGTTCCGACATGTTTGCCACCGCTCGGGACTCCCTCGCACACGGGCGGCGCCCCTGGTCCTGACGGCGCTCACTCCTGCCCCGCGTGCATTCTCGCCGCCGTCAGGCGGGCAAGGAGGGGACCACGCCCCGGCGACGATTCAGCCGCCGCGGAGCCCGCGGCCGCGTGCCGGATTCTTCAAGGGATCGTGCCTGTTCCAAAGGCCGGATGCGGCGGCCGGACCATGCCAGCCCGCCGCGCTGCGACGTTGCGCCGACGCCACACTGTTGCGGCGACGCCGGTGCGATCGGTGGGTAACGACGGATGAGTAAACGACGTGGAGCCGTCCCTCACCCCGCGTGCACGCCGTGCCCCGTGTCCACGGCGGCCCGCAGCGACGAGACGGCCCACTCGGCATCCGGATCCGGGAGCCGGATCTGGTGCGCGCCGCCCGGGAAACGACGCTCCAGCATCTCGTACTGGCGCCACATCTCCTCGTTCGGATGCCGCCAGTCGTGCAGGTAATAGACGGCGTGCACGCGCGCCTGGAGCAGCTCCTTCGCACAGCCGAAGCACGGGCGCATCGTCGTATACAGCACCGACCCCTCGATAGGGATCCCGAACCGCGCCGCGCTCAGCAGCGCGTTCTGCTCCGCGTGCACGCAGATGCACAGGTCATAGCCCTGCGACGACGGGTACCTCTCCCGGTGCGCGCACCGCTCGCACCCACCTTCGTCGCAGTTCGGCATCCCCTGCGGCGTCCCGTTGTAACCCGTCGAGATGATCCGGTCGTTCAGCACGAGGATCGAGCCGACCCGGCTCCCCATGCAGTTCGCACGGCGCCGGACCGCCATCGCGATCCCCATGTAATATTCCATCCGATCCGGCCGTGCTCGCTCTCTGGTCTCCATTGCGTCTCCTCGGGTTTGTTGGGCCGCCCCGCTGCCACCGCCCCCGGGGCTCAGGGCTCGGGGATCAGGGCGCAGGGCTCGGGGCTCAGGGCTCAGGGGGGTGCCGGGCATGCTCACCCCGCCCCTCGGCACACCGGGCACCCCGGCCCCCCAAGCCCCAAGCCCCGAGCCCTCCCCCTGAAACCCACCACTCTCCCCCAACGTCATACCCCAATAACCGCCGGCCCTGCCGGCCAGTGCCACCACCAACCCATCCAACAATGACCGTAATCGAAACCGCGGGCCTGACCAAACGTTACGGCCGCCACCTCGCCGTGGACGGGATCTCCTTCGCCGTCGACCGAGGGCAGGTGTTCGGCTTCCTCGGCCCCAACGGCAGCGGCAAGACGACCACGATCGGGATGCTCCTGGGGATCATCTCCCCGACCGCAGGCGGCATCCGCCTCTTCGGCCTCTCGGGCTATCGAGGCCTTCACCAGGCCCGCCAGCGCATCGGCGCCACGCTCGAGGCCCCTAACTTCTACCCTTACCTCAGCGGACTCGACAATCTCCGGATCGTCGCCAACGTGAAGGGCGTCGATCGGAAGGCGATCGACGAGGCGCTCGAGATCGTCCGACTGAGGGACCGCGCTCGGGACCGGTACCAGACCTACTCGCTCGGGATGAAGCAGCGGCTCGCCATCGCAGCCACGATTCTCGGCGACCCGGAACTGATCATCCTCGACGAACCCGCGAACGGCCTCGACCCCGAGGGGATGCGTGAAATCCGGGAGATCATCGGCTCCCTCGCCGATCGCGGCAAGACCATCTTCCTCTCCAGCCACCTCCTCTGGGAGGTCGAGCGCACGTGCTCGCACGTCGCCATCATCCAGAAGGGGCGCATCGTCCGCCACGGCACCGTCTCCGAGATCACGTCCGGGAACACCACCTTCGAGGTCCGCGGCGGCGACGTCGACACGCTCCTCGCCGCCGCCTCGGACTACCCGGCGGCGGTCCGCACCACGCGCGACGGCGACGCCGTGCTGGTCGAACTCGCCGACGGCGACGCCGCCGGGCTCAATGCTTTCCTCGCCGGGCGCGGCATCTATCTCTCCCACCTCGCGCCCCGGCAGCGGTCGCTCGAGGACGCGTTCATGGAGCTCACCCGCGAGGCAGCGACCCAGATCTCCGGAGGTGCCCGATGATGCGTGCCATGGTCCGCAACGAATGGATCAAGATCCGACGCCGCCCCGCGTTCCTGGTGGCCTTCTTCTCCTTCGTGGCGCTCATGTGCGCCGCGTACGGCGAGCCGTTCGTGCGCGAGCTGACCGCGCGCGCCGGGCGCTTCACTCTGCCACGCGCGTGGGAGGGGATCCTCACCGACCCGGCCCCACTCGCACTCCTCTTCGGCGCCTCGGTCCTGATCCTGCTCGTCACCAGCGAGTTCACATGGCGCACGGCCCGGCAGAACGTGATCGACGGGATGTCGAAGGAGCAATGGTTCGTCGCCAAGCTGCTCCTCGTCCCTGTGATCGCGATCCTGTTCGTTGCCGCTCAGGCCGGCGTCGGGGGCATGCTGGCCGCGCTCGCCACCGATCTCCGTGCGGCCGACGCGCCGCTCATCGGCCCGCACGACGTCCATGCGCTCGCGGGGGTCACCCTCGCCGCACTCGGCATGGGTGCCCTTGCGTTCCTCGTTTCGT
Organism: uncultured bacterium; assembly: GCA_937889645.1. Lineage (GTDB taxonomy): Bacteria > Gemmatimonadota > Gemmatimonadetes > Longimicrobiales > RSA9 > CALBZE01. The sequence continues at coordinate 105,639 of CALBZE010000097.1, read as the reverse complement.
TCGTCGTCCGCAGCCCCGGCCCGGCGATCGCGCTCTTCTTCCTCTACATCGTCGTGATCGAGCAGCTCGTGCTCGTCACCCTGCTGCGCCGTTGGGACGCGCTGGCGCCGGCCGTGCGATTCCTGCCGGCACGGGTGAGCTTCACGTTGATCGAGAGTACGCAGTACTACCCGGAAGCCGTCGCGCGAGCGGTCCAGGCCGCCGAGAAAGCCGGCCGCCCCGGGCCGGTGTTCACCGACACCGGCGACCTGATGACGGCGGCCGCCGTCTATGCGCTGGTCTTCGTGGCACTCGCGTTCCTTGCGTATCGCAAGCGGGATCTGTAGAACGACTCCCGACGGCCGCACGGCTTCACTCCAGACCGGCCCCCCGACGCCGCGCCGTCGCCGGCGTCGGGGGTCACGCCCGGTCCTCTTCGACCCGACTCTGCCAGATCGATGACCTCAGTGCGACCAGGAATTTCCAGCCGTCGGTGCCGAGGCCCGGGATCGGCAGCATGTTGAGCGCGGCCCAGATCGCCGACAGCGCGGCGAGCGAGTGGAGCGCGGCGGGCAAGCCCGACACGGCGAGCAGGCGGCGCAGCGCGCCCGACGCGAGCGCGAGTCCGGACAGGTCGCCGTGGAAGACCGCGGCGACCGCGCCCGCCGGGAACGCCCAGAGCCACGTCGCCGTCGCCGAAACCGCGTACGTGAACGGTGAGTCGACGACGCCGCCGAGTCGGACCGCGGGCACGTCGAACGCCAGCGCGGCGCACCAGAACAACAGGAAGCCGAAGGCGACGTTCGCCGCCGCGCCGCCCAGCGCGATGACGGCGGTCGACACGCCGGACCGGGGCATCACGAACTCGACCCGCCCGCCGACGGGGACCAGCCCAACCTCGAAATCGATCCCGCCGAACCGCAACCGGGCAAGGCGCGTCCCGCGCCCGACGACCACCCGCGTGACCTGCGTCCGCCGCGACAACGCGGCGGCCAGATGGCCGAGCTCGTGCACCGCCGTGACGACCACGAGCATGAGGAGGATGTAGAGCGTCGCGGCCATCCCTTTCGTCCTCGCCGGGGCTCGTTCGGCTCGCCGATCAGCTCGCCCGCACGCCCTCGGCCGACGAGCGGGCTCGGAGCACGGAGTGCACGATCCGGCCGCCGTGCTCCCGGCCGGTCTCGATGAAGATCTGATTCGGCCGCTTGCCACCGGCGACCACGCCGGCCAGGTAGACGCCGGGCACGTCCGTCTGCATCGTCTCCGGATCGTGCGACGGCACCCCCGTCTCCTCGTCGATCGTCACGCCGAGCGCTCGCAGGATCCACGGGTTCGGCGTATAGCCGGTCATCGCGAAGACGAAGTCGTTCTCTATCTCCAACAGGCTCCCATCCTCCTCCGAGCGGAGCAGCACGCTCGCCGGACGGATCTCGACCACGCGATGGCGGAATCGTCCGTGGATCTCGCCCGCCTTGAGGCGCCCCTGGATGTCCGGCAGGATCCACGGCTTGACGCCCGCGTCCAGCGTGTCGAGGAAATGGACCAGGGTGACCCGCGCGCCCGAACGGAACAGGTCGAGCGCCGCCTCGACCGCGGAGTTCCCGCCGCCCACCACCACGACGTCCTGCCCGTAGTACGGCAGCCCCTCGTGGTAGTAATGCGATACCTTCGGCAGGTCCTCGCCCGGCACGCCGAGCAGGTTCGGGTGGTCCCAGTAGCCCGTCGCGTCGACTACGTTCAGCGCCCGGTACTCACCCGCGCCGCCGTCCGCACGCCGGGTCCTCAGCACGAACTCGCCGCCCGGCGCGCGCCCGACCTCCACGACTTCCTCGTACTGCCGCACGTCGAGCCCGAAATGGTCGACTACGCGGCGGTAGTACTTGAGCGCCTCGCGCCGCGTCGGGCGCTCGCCCACGGTGATGAAGGGTAGACCGCCCAGCTCCAGCTTCTCCGGTGTGCTGAAGAAGGTGCCGTACGTCGGATAGCCGGCGATGCTCCGGGTGATGCAACCCTTGTCGAAGATGACGCACCGCACGCCTTCCTGCGCGGCGGCCACGCCCACGCCGAGCCCGCACGGCCCCGCGCCGATCACCGCGATCTCGATCACGTCCTGCACTCTACTCCCCTTCCCCGGGTCTCAACGTCATCCGATACACCGTCCGCGCCTCCGCCTTCGTCCGGTCCAGAGGCACGAGCCACAACCCGCCGGTCCGCCAGCGCTCGAAGTGGTCCCGGTAGTGCGGCGACGTCGGGACGCCCGACTGCCCCGTCGGAAGAATGAACCCGCCGCTCCCGTCGACGTCCGCCATGTCGACCACGTGCCGCTGGCTCGCGCCGGCCCAGACGGTCGCGGGATACCCCCGGTTCACCCTTCGGTGCGCCACATTCACCGTCGTCGGCGAGCCGCCGAGCGGCGCGGGGCCGATGTTCAGCCCCAGGATCCGGTCTAGGATCCGGACCTCGCCCAGCGGATGGTCCATCACCACCTGGTGCAGCTCGCCCCAGCTCCGGCCCGCCACGATCGAGTCGGCTTCCAGCATCGCCCGGGTCGCCAGCGCAAGGTAGGCGCTGTCGCCCTTCGGGTCCACCCACGGCAGTGCGCGACGCTCCAGGACGTTGTGCAGCGCGTCCCAGATGAACCAGCCGTCGCGCCCGCCCCAGATCGACCTGGACGCGAGCGCACGCAGCCGATCGAGCCACACGTTGAAGACCGCCGCCGCCCGCGAGTCGCCCCGCGCCTCCAGGTCCCACGCCTTCAACGTCGTCGCGACGTCCGCCAGACCGGCCTGCTCCGCCGCCTCGATCGCCCGGTCTACGTAGCGCGCCGCCAGCGCGTCACGCACGTCGAGCTGCTGTCCGAGCACCGACTCGGCGTCGAACGGTCCCGGCCCCGCGACCATCTCGGTGATCCGCATGGCCCGGAACGGGTCGCCCCAGAGGTTGCCGACGAGGTCGCCGAGCGGCCCCGTCGCCTGGCGGTTGTTCGCCGTGACGACGTAGCCCTGCGGCGGATCGAAAACGTGCGGGTGTCGCTCGAGCGGGAGCGTGCCGACCCAATCCCACTCGCCCGTCCACCCCGGGACCGGCGCGACCGGCGGCGGCTTCGGGCCGCCCTCACGCCCCAGCCGTCCCATCTCGGCCGAGCCCCGCAACGGAACGGTGCCCCCCATCCAGTATCCGATGTAGCCCGCAGTATCCGCGTAAACCACGTTCTGGTGCGGGTTGTCGAACGCATCGACCGCGGCCACGAAGTCGTCCCAGCCTTTTGCGCGGTTGAATCGCCGGAGCGCGCGCCAGGTCCGCGACTCGCCGTGTGCGGCCCACTGGACCGCGATCAGCTCGCCGCCCGCGCGAGCGTCGACCGGTGTGATGACGGGGCCGTGCCGCGTCAGCCGGATCGTGTGCGGGACCGGGTCGCGACCCTTCACCCGGATCGTGTCGTGGATCACCACGAACGGCTCGCTCCCGCCGGGGGTGAGGTACCGAGTCGAGTCCGCCGGATCGACACGTTCGACGAAGAAGTCGACGTCGTCCACGTACGCGTTCGTGAAGCCCCACGCGATCGCGCGGTTGTGCCCGGCCATCACGCCCGGCGCACCGGGGATCGTCATCCCGACCACATCGAGAGGCCCGGCCTCCGCGTCCCGCGCATGCAACGCCATGAGGTACCAAATCGCGGGAGCGTCCAGGCCGAGGTGCATGTCGTTCGCCAGGATCGGTTTCCCCGACCGGGTCTTCCGCCCCGAAATCACCCACGCGTTCGACGCGCGCGTCACGCTCACGCGATCCAGCCAGACGGCCGCGACCGGTGGGACCTCGGGCGGGACCGGCCCCTCCACGATGTGCGCGCCCCACGCCGGGTAGTGCGGGACGAGCCACCGCGCCCGCTCCTCGCCCAGCTCGCGGATCGCCCGCGCCATCTCGACCCCGGGCGCGTACCCAGAGAGGTCCCACGCCATGATCTTCTCCACGGCGAGCGAGTGCCGGATCGTCCACGGCTCCGGCCGGAAGCGCAACACGCGAAACTCCGGCGGCAGCGGGTGACCCGACTCGATCCATGCGTTCACGCCCGCCGCGTACGCCTCGAGCAGACGCCGCTCCTCTGGAGTCAACGCTCGCACAGCCGCATCCACGGCGCGCCACAACCCGAGCGTGCGCAGGAACCGGTCGCTCTCGAGCGTGCGCTCGCCGAAGATCTCCGAGAGCCGCCCCTCCGCCACGCGGCGCAACATCTCCATCTGCCACAGCCGATCCTGCGCGTGGACGTAGCCCTGGGCGAAGTAGAGGTCGGCCTCCGTTTCCGCCCAGATGTGGGGCACGGCCAACGAGTCGCGCCACACCTCGACCGGCGCCGAAAGCCCGCGGACGACGGCGTCCCGGTCGTAGTCGGGCACCCCCGATCGTAGATAGATGATGGCCGCTGCCGCGGCCGCGAGCGCAGCGCCCCCGATCACGCCGATCACCAGCAACGTCTTCCGCATGGAGAACCTCTCGCCCTCTCTGCCGCCTGGAATTCACTCGATCGCCCGGCGACCGGCGATCTCGGCGCCGCCGTCCCTGAAGACCGGAACGGCATCGCCGGTCACCGTCTCGAAGATCGCCTTCAGCACCCCGATCAGCACGGGGCCGATGATCACGCCCACCAGCCCGAACGTGTACACCCCGGTCACCAGCGCAACGAACATCCAGTAGAAGTTTAGCACCTGGGACTTCTCCGCCGCGATCTTGGGGCGCAGGTACAACGAAAGGAAGATCGTGTTGACCGCGAACCCGATCGACGCCATCGCGAGCCCGCCCACCACCTCGCCGCGAAACACGACGAGGTACAAAGCGACCGGGCCGTAGATGGCCCACGACCCCACGATCGGCAAGAAGCCGATGAAGAAAGCCACGATCGCCAGCACCACCGCGAGCGGGACGTCCCACGCCAGGTTCATCGTCAAGACAACGGCCGACTTGACGAGCTGCGTCAGGAACGTCGCGTACAGCGCGCCATAGACGACCGCCCTGATGTTGCCGCTGATCGCCTGCTCCAGGTCCCGGTACCGTCCCGGCACCTTCGAGCGGAGATAGGCGACGACCCGCTCGTGGTCGGTCAGAATGTAGAAGACCGTGACCAGGAAGACCGCGACCGAGATCGTCAGGACGCCGAACGCCTCGTGCACCTCGCCCACGACCCGCGCTCCCCTGCTGGCGACGGCCGCGACCACCACCGACAGGTCGTCTTCAACCGCGAGGCCGCGGAGGAACGGGATCGTGCTCAGCGCCTCTGTCAGCCGCCGCGCGACCTCCCGACTGTTCGCCTCCAAGTATGCCGCGGCATCCGCGATCTCGACCCAGCTGTAGGCGACGAGCACGACGAGCGGCAGGATGACGACCGAGATCGCGACGATCGCCGCGAGCCAGCGCTGCCGCAGCCACCGCGTCAGCCACGTGTGGAACGGGATCAGGAATGCGCCCAGCACCACGCCGGCGATGACCGCGACGATCACGTCCGCGATCATGTAGAGGAAGAGCGCCGCGATGACAACGAGAACCACCGCGGTTACGACCGCTTTGCGCAGCTCGGGGATCGTGTAGTCGGCCAGGCGGACGTCATCGGAGCGACGGTCCGTCCGGCGGCGGTCGTCCGGCAACTTCCCCTCGTTCACGGCCCCACCGGCTCCGGGTCCCGCACGTGCGCCCGAACCCGCGCCCGCACGCGGGCCAGCGCCCCCGGCCAATCTCGCGCCATCCCCCGCGCCCGTACTCGCGCCGGCACCTCCGCCCGACCCCGTGGCGGCGCCTCCACCTCACCCCTCATCGCGCCACCGCTCCACGTGTCGGACGTACCGATCGACCAGCGCGCCCGCACCCGCGGCCGTCGGCGCCTCGACCGTCACGACGAAGTACGGCTTGTGCGAGTGCGGGATGATCAGGACCCACTCCGCGTCGCCCAACCAGACCTTCACCCCGTCGACGAGCTGCCGCTCCTCGCCCTCCGTCTCCTGGATCAGGCGACGCATGACCGCGCCCTTGCGCGCCCACGGGCACGCCACGCGCGCCTGCCTCATGTGGATCGCCGGGACGCGGTCCGCCTCGTCGCTCAGCCGCGCGCCCGAGCGCGCCAGCGCTTCCAACAGCTTGACCGCGGCGAACATCCCGTCGTATGCGGGGATGAAATGCGGGAAGATGATCTCGCCCCGCGCCCCGGCCACCAGGTCCGCGTCCGTAGCCGAGGCCATCATGGCGTGGTGCTCGGTCTTCGTCCAGTGCAGCTCCGCTCCCGCTTCCCGGACGATCCGAGCCGTGACCGCCGGACTGGTCACCGGGATCGCAACGCGCCGGATCCCCAGGTGCTCGAGCGCGAGACGCACGTAGACCGCCTGCGCCAGCTCGGGCGAGAGCGGCCGCCCCAGGTCGTCGACCAGGTTGATCACCTCGCCGCCCGGGTCGATCCAGAGCCCGAGGTCCGCGTCGATCGAGCGAACGATACCGCCCAGGCGCACGAGCGATGCGTGGAACTCCTCCTCGCTCCGCGAGAGTCGACCCGGCGCGACGTACGCGTCCAGACTCACCGTCTCCGTCTGCAGCGCGCCGAGCAGCCCGGGGAATACCTCGACCGTCGTGCCGTAGGCGAAGTCGACGACCAGCGTGAAACGCCGTTCGGCGATCAGATCCCGGTCGACCTCGGAAAGGAAGTGCTCCCGATACCCTTCGACGACGCGCGTCGGGAAGTTGATCCCGCCCGTCCCGTCCGGCCCCGCGCGCGGGAAGTCCTCGCGGCTGAACAACCGCTCGATCGACTGCGTCTTCCCCGGCGGCAGGTCGCGGCCATCCGCGTCGAAGAAGAGGATGTCGACGACGCGCGGGTCGAACGGCGACCGCCGCACGTGGATCCCGCCCGCCTCGCGGCCGTGGTTGACCGCGTGCCGAACCACGGGGATCGGCATCTCGCGCAGGTCCTCCACGTTCGCGCCGGCCGACATGAACCCCGTGATCATTGCGCGGTTGATCATCCGTGACGCGCGGTCCGAGTCACGCGATGTCGCGATGTACGACCCCGGCCCCAGCATCGAGCCGTACGCGCCGCCGAGCCGCGACACGACCTCCGGCGTCAGCTCCGCGTTCGGGATCCCGCTCACCCGTGCGCCGTGGAAGAGACTGCGCTCCCACGCTTCGCCCCAGATGAGCGAGTGCGTCAGGACCGCCCGGTCTTCCACGACCTTGTCCGGCCAGACCTTCACGTTCGGGCCGACCACCGAGAAGGCGCCGACCTCCGCCCGGTCCGAGAGGATCGTGTTCTCCCTCACCAGGGCGCCTTCGCCGACCCGAACGCCGCCGGCGCAAACCGTCTCGCTGATCCGCGCGCCCGCGCCGATCTCGCACCCTTCCCAGAGTACGACGTTGCGCAGCTCCGCGCCGTCCCCGATCTCGCACCCCGCGCCGACCACCACGTTCTCCAGGATCGCGCCGCGCCCGACCTGCGCGCCGCGGCCGAGGAGGACGGTCCCCGCGAGGTGCACGTCCCGGCCGAGCCGCGCGCCGGGCTCGCCCCACAGGTTCGCGCCGTCGTGTTCGCGCCGCTCGCCCCGCGGCTGGATCCTCACGCGGCCGGCCAGTACGTCGTCGTTCGCCCGCCGATACTCGGCCAGGTTGCCGACGTCGCGCCAGTAGCCCTGCGCCACGTGCCCGAAGAGTCGCGCCTCCTCCCGCAGCATCTGAGGGAAGAGGTCCTTCGAGAAGTCGAAGTTCGTCTCCGGCGGCACCCGCGAGAGCGCCTCGGGCTCCAGCACGTAGATCCCCGTGTTGATCGTGTCGCTGAAGACCTCGCCCCACGTCGGCTTCTCGAGGAACCGCTCGATCCGGCCGGATTCCGGGTCGGCGATCACGATCCCGAAGGCGAGTGGGTTCTCGACGTGCGTCAACGCGATCGTCGCCTCCGCCTCCCGCGCCTCGTGCGCCGCTACGATCTCGCTCAGGTCGAAGTCCGTGAGCACGTCGCCGCTTATGACCAGGACCCGGTCGCCTTCGATCAGGTCCCACGCGTTCCGCACCGCGCCGGCCGTGCCGTAGTCCGCGTCCGCCGTCGCGTACCGCATGCGTACGCCGAACGCGGAGCCGTCGCCGAAGTACTCGGTGATGTGCTCCGGCTGGAAGTACAGGATCGAGATCAGATCGGTGATTCCGTGCCGCCCGAGTAGATCGACGATGTGCTCCATGATCGGGCGGTTGGCGATCGGCACCATGGGCTTCGGACGATGGATCGTGAGCGGCTTGAGACGGGTTCCGAACCCGCCGGCCATGATCACGCCTTTCATTCCAATTCCCCGGCTCTGTTGTGGGATCGACAGGCGGTGAGGATGCCGGGCCTTTGAGCAATCGTCGTGCCGAACGGAAGGGCGGCGGCCCGCGGGCCGCCGCCCCGGACCCCGGCCTTGACTGCGAAGCCGTTGTTCTACATTCTCTTGCGCGCTAACCGAACCTCCCGAGGCAGCCGTGGCCATGAAAAAGGTCCACACCAAGGAAGCCGCCGAAGCGATCCTGCGCGAGCTCCCTTCAGTGCGCGGCGCGTTCGTCCGTGAAGACATCTACGGACACCCTCGCGAGGTCCACGTCCTCGTCGGGCCCGGTCCCGAGCCGCGCCACCTCGCGCGCGACATCCGCGAACTCCTCGAGGAGCGCCTCGGCGTGCCGGTCGACCAGCGCGTAATCAGCATCGCTCAGCTCACCGACCGCGGCGACCAGGCCCCGATCGCCGAGCAAGCGTCGCCCGCGATGAACGGCGCGGCTCCGGACAAAGCCGCGCCCGCCCCGGTGACCTGCTTCGGGACTCCGCGCCTCGTCTTCGATGGGATGGAATCGACCGTGCGCGGCGGACGGATCGAGACCAGGGTCCGGGTTTCCTGGAAGGGGAAAGTCTTCGAAGGATTGGCCGAAGATCTGGATGGGGGGACGGGCCGCATCCGCGCCGTCGCCGCGGCCACGCTCCGCTCCGCGTCGGAAGCGTGCGCGGGGAAGATGCACCTCGAGCTCGAGTCTGCGTCCGTCGTCCAGGCAATCGGTCGGAGCTACGTCCTCGTCTCCGTCCTCGCCGTCTCGCCACTCCTCGGACGCAAGCCCGTCGCGCTGGCCGGGGCGCACCCCGCGGGCGAGGGTGACGAAGCCGCCGCGCTCGCCGCGCTCCAGGCGACGAACCGCGTGCTCACCCTCGCATTGCGCGACTGATCCCGGATTCGCCGAGTCACTGGTCGGGCACGAGAGGCGTCAACGCGTAGTGCAGGCCGGTCGCCTCCCGATACAGCACGACCCGGCGCCGGACCAGGGAATTCAACGGACGCGAGACTTCCCGGGTCTCGACTCCGAGATAACCGGCCACGTCGTCCCGGGTCGCGCGGCCGAGCCGTTCGACCGCCCGCCACACCTCGTGCTCCTCCGCATCGACTTTCCCGAGCAGCGCGGGTCCCGTCTCGAGCTCGGCGACGAGCGCGAGGTCGTGCCGCTCAAGCACCGCCTCGATCGCCTCCAGATGATGCTCAGCCAACCCGCGGGCGACGAAGTACGCATCCGCCGGCCGGTCGTCCGACTGGTAGCGCAGGATCAGCTTGGCCACCGTCTCGTCCGCGCAGCTGTAGTCCAGCACGGCCACCTGCCCGAAATCCAGGATCGACACGCACAGCGCACCGATCTCGCCGATCTGGCTCTCGATCCCGAGGCGTACCGCCTGCCCCGTCGGCCGCGTGACCAGGTGCGAGTAGAGACTCGCGACCGACCGGTTCACGAAGCTCGACAGCTCGAAGCGCAGCGGGACGACGTCCCGGGACACGTCCGTCATGCGTCGCTCCTTGCCGGCAACACGATCCCGATCTGCGCACCCGGGAAGAACGGCAGCTTCTCCTCGAGCGGCGCCGTGTCGTCCCAGTCCGGCACGTCCGCGATCCTCGCGGTCCCGCTCCGGATCGAGACCTTGCCGCCCCAACGGCCGACCTGTTTGCGGATCTGCTTTAGCCCCTGCCCGCGGCCGGGGTCGTGGAACCGCGTGAGTCCGTGGATGAACGCGGCCTCCAGCGCCGCTGCATCGCCCCAGCGGTCGCCGAACCGCGCCGCGTGCGCGCCGGCCAGCGAGCCCTTGAAGCCGATCCCCAGGTCGACCACCCCGATCTTGACCACCCGGCGGTCGAGCTGGGGGATCCGGCTGTACGTCTGCGTGGCGACCCACCCCGTCGCCTGGGAGTGCTCCAGGATGTTCTGGCAGACCTCGGAGAGCATCGAGCCGAATTGCCACGCCTCCTTGGTCGGGTAGTGGAGCTGGTGCGTCAGGATCTCGATCGCGCGCGCATTCACCCGATCCACCGCGGCGTGCACGTCGTGATATTCCCGGATCGGCGTGATCTCGAGCAACACGTCCGACGCCGCCTCGCCGCCCCGGCCCCGACGGGGCGAGCCGTGCATCTCGAACAGCTCCTCCGCGTGATCGAAGAAGCGCATGCGGCCCAGGTAGCTCAGGACCTCGGCCGCCTGAGGCAGCTGCAGCACCGGCCGATCGCCGCCCCGCCCAGCCACCTCCGCCGCCGCCAGCAGCCCGAGCATCCCGTACGGGTCCACCCAGCGCAGCGCGCGCGCGTCGAAGAGCACTCGCCCGCCCTCGGCGCCCGCCAGCGCGTGCACCACGTCCTCGAAGCTCCGCTCCTCCAGCGTCGCGGGGATGGTGATGACCTTCACGTGTCTATGCGTCCTAGCAGATGGAGATGCAACCCGGTCGCGCCCATGTGCTCGATGTTGCGCGCCGCCGCCCGGTTCGCCGCCCGCATCGCCTCCTCGAGCGACTCGCCCGCCAGCAGCCGGCTGAAGCATGTGGCGCCCCACACGTCACCGCAACCGGTCGGGTCCCCTTCACGTGGTTCCGTCACGATCGCGACCCTCTCGCTCCGCGCCGTGCCCGGCACGCCCAGCTCCGGCAGCTCGGCGAGCGGCCCGCCGGTCCGCCACGTCAGCGGATCCGGCCGGAACGCCGGCGACGCGACGTACGCCGCGCCTCGCGCACCCAGCGTCGCGAGCAGCAGCCGCGGCGCGTCCCCGACGACTTCGGCGGCGAACAGCCACGGGTCACCCCACGCCTGCGCCAGCCACGACAGCTCGTCTTCGTTGAGCTGCACGATGTCGAAGCAGCGGAGCCAGTCGCGCCACGCCTCGAGCGGACGGTAGACCCGCCGGCCGCCCGGAGCCACGCCGAGCAACAGCGAGTGGATGTCCGCGTAGATCGGTCCCTGGAACGCCAACCGCACGCGGATCATCGTCTCCAGCTCCAGCTCGAAGCCGGAGATGAAGTTGATGTAGAGCGCGTCCAGCCGCTCGAGGATCGGCCCCAGCTCCTCGAAGCGCCACGGCGGCACGCCGCCCGTCAGCCGCTCCGTCCGCCGCGCGCCGTCCAGGTAACGCAGCTCGACGCGGTTGTTCGGCTCCGGGACCACGCGCACGCCGGTCTCGAGGTCCAGCCCCGGGAGCGAATGCAGGAACTGCCCGGCCCGCTCCTCCAGATCCCGGCCGACCTTCACGATCGGAACCAGCTCCCACCCGTCGCACCGCGCCGCGACCGCCGCGGCCAGTGCGTACGAGATTCCACCCCACTCCTCGACCGGCTCCACGCGCACATCCCGCGCGTAGATCCGGTCCCACACCATCGTTCCGATGATGCCGAGCCGTGGCATCTGCTTCGACCTCAGACCACGCCCCAGGTCTCTTTCTTGAACAACGCCGCCGCGCCGATCACCCCGGCCCGCCCGGTCAGTTGCGCCGATACGATCTGGCACGCCTCTTCGGCCACCCGGAACGCACGCCGGCGCACCTCGGCCCGCAGCGGAACGAAGAGGTGGTCCCCCGCCCGCGTGACGCCGCCCGCGATCACGATCATCTCGGGATTCAGGATGTTGATGATGTTGGCGACGCCGGCGCCCAGGAACTTCGCCGTCTCCTTCATCACCTCGTTCGCGTACGGGTCGCCGAGCACGACAGCCTCGTAGACCGTCGCGGCCGTGATCTCCTCGAGCCGACCGCCGACCAGGTCCGGGAGCATGCTCTCCGCGCCGGCTTCGATCCCCTCGATGGCCCGCAGCGCGATCGCGGGGCCGGAGGCGTACGCCTCCAGACACCCGTAGTTGCCGCACTTGCACTTCCGGCCCGTCGAATCGATCGTCATGTGGCCGATCTCGCCCGCGGCGTCGGTCACGCCGTGGAAGATCTCGCCGTTCAGCACGATCCCGCCGCCGATCCCCGTACCCAACGTGAGCCCGACCAGCGTATCCACGCCACGGCCGGCGCCCAACCACCACTCGCCGTACGTCGCGCAGTTCGCGTCGTTGTCCAGCGTGGCCGGGAGCCCGACGGCGTTCGAGATCAGGTCCCGCAGCGGGAAGTTTCGCCACCCGAGGTTCGGCGTGTTGATCACCGTGCCGCTCCTGCGGTCCAGCGGCCCCGGCGAACCGATGCCGATCCCGCCGAAGTCCTCCCGCGTGCCGCCGTGCTTCGACAGCACCTCGGCGATCGACTCCTCGATCATCGCGACGATGCGGTCCACGACGAACTTCGCGCCCTTGTGCGCCTCCGTCGGCTGCGTCCGGAGCGCCAGGACATCGCCGCCGTCGATCGGGAGTACACCGACCGCGATGTTCGTGCCGCCGAGGTCCACGCCGACCAGCCACTTCTTGTCGCTCGGGATCGCTCCGTTAGCCATCGCCTCGCTCCTTCTCCACACGCACACCCCGTGACTCGATCGCCGCGATCACGTCCGCCACCTCGATCAGGCGCAGACACTCGCGCTCCGCCTCCGGCAGGACGTACCCCGGACCACGACGCGGGCACTCGTTCCGCACACACGGCACGCAGGGCAGATCCGACCTCCGCAGGAGGACGTGCCCCTCACCCAGCGGCCTGGTCTCCGCCGGATCGCCCGCGCCCCACAACGAAACCGTCGGCGTGCCGACCGCGGCCGCGAGGTGCATCGGTCCCGTGTCGTTCGTGACCAGAAGGTCGCACGCCTCGAGCCCCGCCGCCAGGAGCGGCAGCGCCGTCCGGCCCGCGACGTTCAGGGCGACGTCGCCCGCGACGGCCGCCGCGAGATCCCGCTCCGACGGTCCGCCGAACACGACCACCCGCACACCCTCCCGCGTCAGCCGCCCCACGACTTCGCGGTAGCGATCCGCGTCCCACCGCCGCGACGATGCGTTGCCACCCGGAAATATGCCGACCACGGGACCGTCCGCCAGCCCTGCGATTTCGCGCCACCGCTCCCGCAGCGCCGCCGGCACCTCCAGACGCGGCTCCGGGACGCGATCCGGCGCCCGGCCGGTCACCAGCGCCACGTACGCCGCCGCTCGGTGCAATCCCGCCAGCGTATCCGGCTCCACCGGGTCCGTGAGCAGCATCCTTCGGCCATCGGTCGCCGTGCCGCGCCGGTCCCGAACGCCGCCCAAAGCGAAGACGAGCGCCGACGAGAACGAAGGCGTGAGCAGCACCCCGCGCCCGTACCGGCCGCGCCGCAACGCAGCCGCGGCCTGTACGACGCCCCGCCACCCCCGGTCGAACGGGATGACGCGGCGCGCCCCCACCGCCGCCTTCGCCCCATCCATTCCCACATCGGCGAAGCCATGCGTCGCCGCCCCGGCCGCCACCGTAGGCCCACCGGCGCCCGGCGCACCTCCACGCCCCGGGACCAGCTCCAGAAGCGGAACGAGGCCGCGTGCCACCAGCACGTCGGCCTCCGGCTCCTCCGCCAGCGCGGGCAGCGCCATCACCAAGTCGCCCAGATGATTCGGCGCGCGAATGACGAGTCGTCCGTTCAAGTCCTCCCTCAGTCGCCTACTTGCAGGACCGCCAGGAACGCCTCCTGCGGAATCTCGACCGTGCCGACCTGCTTCATCCGCTTCTTCCCTTCCTTCTGCTTCTCGAGCAGCTTCCGCTTCCGCGTGATGTCGCCGCCGTAGCACTTCGCCGTCACGTTCTTCCGCAGCGCCTTGATCGTCTCCCGCGCGATGATCTTCCCGCCGATCGCCGCCTGGATCGCGACCTCGAAGAGCTGCCGCGGGATCAGCTCCTTCAGCTTCTGCGCGACCTGCCGGCCGTACTCGTACGCCTTGTCCCGATGGATGATCACGCTGAACGCGTCGACCGGGTCGCCGTTGATCAGCATGTCCAACTTGACCAGGTCGCCTTCCCGGTACTCGAGCAGCTCCCAGTCGAGCGACGCGTACCCGCGCGTCGAGCTCTTCAGCTTGTCGTAGAAATCCAGGACGATCTCGGCCAGCGGCAGCTCGTACGTGAACTCGACGCGCTGCGTGTCCAGGTAGTGCATGGCGACGAAGACGCCGCGCCGGTCGTGACACAGCTTCTGTACGTTGCCGATGTACTCGGACGGGCACACGATCCGCGCCCGGACGTACGGCTCCTCGATCCGGTCGATCCGACCACGGTCCGGCATCGCGCTCGGGTTCTCGACCCGGACCATCGTGCCGTCCGTCAGGTAGACGTGGTATTCCACGTTCGGGACCGTCGTGACCAGGTCCAGGTCGAACTCCCGCTCGAGCCGCTCCTGCACGATCTCCATGTGCAGCAGCCCAAGGAACCCGCAGCGGAAACCGAACCCCAGCGCCGTCGACGTCTCCGGCTCGTAGAACAGGCTCGCGTCGTTCAGCTTGAGCTTCTCGAGCGCGTCGCGCAGCTCCTCGTATTGGTCCGAGTCCGTCGGGTACAACCCGCTGAAGACCATCGGCTTGATCTCGCGGTACCCCGGCAGGAGCTCGGCCGCCCTGCGGTCGGCGTCCAGCACCGTATCGCCGACCCGGGTATCGCTGACGCGCCGGATCGCCGCGGCCAGGTACCCGACCTGCCCCGGCCCGAGCTGGCCGACCCGATGCCGCCCCACGCGCATCACGCCGACCTCGTCGACCTCGTAGACCGCGTCGTTCGCGCCGAACGTGATTCGCATCCCCTCGCGCAGGACGCCGTCGACGACCCGCACCATCGGGATCGCGCCCTGGTACTTGTCGTAAAACGAGTCGAAGATCAGCGCCCGGAGCGGCGCGTCGGGATCGCCCTGGGGCGGCGGCACGCGCCGCACGATCGCCTCCAGCAGTTCCGGCACGCCCGTCCCCTCCTTCGCCGAGACGAGGAGCACGTCGCCCGGGTCCACGCCGAGCAGGTCGACCAGCTCCTGGCGCCGCCGCTCCGGCTCCGCGCCCGGCAGGTCGATCTTGTTCAGCACGGGGATGATCTCCAGCCCCGCGTCCATCGCGAGGAACAGGTTCGAAAGCGTCTGCGCCTGCACGCCCTGGCTCGCGTCCACCACCAGCACCGCGCCCTCGCACGCCGCCAGCGACCGCGACACCTCGTACGTGAAGTCCACGTGCCCGGGCGTGTCGATCAGGTTCAGCTCGTACTCCTCACCGTCCGCCGCGCGGTACGTCATCCGCACCGCGTGCAGCTTGATCGTGATCCCGCGCTCGCGCTCCAGCTCGTTGCTGTCCAGCACCTGGTCGCGCATCTGCCGCTGCTCGAGCGTCCGCGTGAGCTCGAGCATCCGGTCGGCCAGCGTCGACTTCCCGTGATCGATATGCGCGACGATGCAGAAATTCCGAATCCGGTCGGTCCGCACGTACCCAGTATCCCAAGTTGGTGACCCGCCAATAAACGTTGAAATATAACCGCTTGCGGAGGGGCTATCAATCAGGCGGGGTGAATACGCACAAACGAAAAAAGGGCGGAGCCGACCCGGGATTCGGCCCCGCCCCGAGCGGACGCGTGGCAGGACGGCCCGGCCGGGCCGTCCCTCGGTCCGCGCCCGAGACTCAATGCAAGCGTGTCAGCTTCAGGAACGCCTGGACCGGCTCCCAGGTCTCCCGCCCATCGTTGTGCTTGATCTTGACGGAATCGGACAGCGCGAGCACGAAGTGATCGGGATCAGGCGTGCCGTACAGGAACGTGTAGCCGCCGATCGTGATCCGGTCGCCGTCGACCGACCACTGTCCCGTCACGTCGAGCGAGTCGGCCAGCGCGTAACCGGTGATCCCGGAGGCCATGGGAACCCTCAGCGCCACGTCGTACTGGATGGACCCCTCCGCGGTGCCGTCGGCGTGCAACGTCGCGTTGGCGGAGATGAGCGCGGTCACCGCGACGGCGCCCGGATACCGCTCGAGGAGCGTTCGACTCCCCCGCAGGTCGATCACTTCGTGTCCGCACTGGATGACCTCCTCATCCACCTCGATGCCGGTGCATACGAGCGAGAAGGTCGCACTCGACCGGCCTTCCGGGATGATCGGATGGGCGACCTCCAATGACCCGGGGTACAGCTCATAGAACAGCGTGTACCCGGGCGTGGTCGTCGTGATGAGCAGGTCACACGGATCCGTCTCCTCGCACGCGCCGGGCTGCGGCGTACCCTGTTGCGTGAAACTCGGATAGAAAAAGGTCGGGTAGTCCCGAAGCGTCTTATTCGGGAAAATCCCGGATGGCAAAACAGGCGGCAAGAGGGTCAAGCTCGTCAGCGGATCCTGGGGAAAGGTCGCACTCACCCGGTCGAGGAGCCAGACAAGCTTATTCAGAGCATTCGGGTTTAAACCGGGAAACATCACGTAGCTCGGCGTCGGCCGCGTAGCGGCCAGCGCCGGCGCCACCGACCAGACCTGCGCCGCGCCAGGGCCGAGCGACGGTGAGGCACCGTTCGTCACCGGGAGCATCACGGGGACTGCGGCGACCAGGTCGGGGAGCGGGACCTCACCCTTGAGCCTGTTGGTGAACGTCACCCGCGGCGACCCCTTCGGCGCCCGGTCGAAGGAGAGGACGAACCCGGCCTCCCCGGTGGTCGGCGGGAGGCCCTCCACCTGACGAGGGTCGACGGGCGTCACCGTGACCTTCGTCCCCGGCTCGACCGAGCCTTCCGGCAACGTGACCGAGATCCCGGCCGGCGAGCTGATCGTCATCTCACCGGACGCGGGAACCGTGCGCGTGACCGGCTCGTCACTCGCCAGGTCGATCGTGAGTACCTGGTCCTCCTGCGAGCAGCCGCACAACACTGCGACCATTGCGGCGCCAGCGACCAAGACAGACGCGCTTCGCATACACCGTCTCCTTCGACGACTGTGGTTCGATTCCGGGAACAGGTGGTGCGCCTCCGGAAGGTGGGCAAGACTATAGCGATCGGGTTGGCGGCGGTCAATGGTCCTGTGACGGAGCGAAATCGTTCGCTTCGTCGGTTTTCATTGACAGCCAACCAGGGCGCGTTATAGAATGGCGCCGGTGCTCTCCTCAGATCGGCACCGTGGCCTGCGTCACGATCGGGCGCTTCGAGGCCGGGACCCTACGGTTGCGCTCCGGCTCGTCGGTTTTGCGGGAGCAGCAGCGGCCCGTTCGACGCGCTTCGTCGCGCACCCGGCCCAACCGGTTTACGTCGCTGAGTAGGTCTCTTGTCTCTTTTCTACGGTCGTTACACCCTCGCACCCCGGAGATGTGAACGTGAACGTGCGCAGCCGCTTGTTGCTGTCGGTGATGATGCTGACGGCCGCAGCCTCTCCCGCAACCGCCCAGTTCGGACCTTCGCCCCGCGCGGCCGGCGTGTCCGGCGCCTTCTCGGCGCTCGCGGTCGGGTACGAGGCAGTGGATTGGAACCCTGCCAACCTGGCGCTGCCAAACAACCCGGGCTGGTCGTTCGCACTGCCGCGGCTCGACGTCATGGGCGCGACCCTCGGCCCGGATGTCCTCGACATCGTCGACATCTTCTCCAAGGGATCGGACCTCACCGACGACGATCGGGTGACGTTCCTGGACAAGATCCAGGATACGGGTTTCGAGGTGCGTAGCGACGTCCGCTTTCCGCTGGTCGCGCTCAGCGCCGGGCCGTTCGCCGTCTCGGCGGCGACCACGATCCTCGTCGGCGGCTCGGTCGGCAAGGAGCTGATCGACCTCATGCTCTACGCCCGGCAGTACGGCGACCTGGACCAGGAGCGGCTGACCGAGTACCGGGTCGGGAACACCGCGATCCGGGACGCCGCATACACCACGATCGCGGCGTCTTACGCGACGCGGCTCGGCCTGATGCCGTTCCCTGTCACGGTCGGCGTGACCGGGCGCTACGTCCTTGGGCACCACCTCCAGCGCGGGCGCATCTTCGAGCCGCGCGTGGACCTGACCGAGCAGGAGCTGTACATCACGGCGCTCTCGCTCCAGTCGAGCGCGGGCACGGGGTACGGTGTTGACGTCGGTGTGGCAATGCAGCCGATCCCCGCGATCACGCTTGGGTTGTCTGTCGAGAACGTCGCTCAGAAGATGACGTGGGACGAAGACCTCGAGCTGCGCGGCGATGTCTTCGAGGGGAGTGAGTTCTCGGACCTCGGCCCTCAGGACATCTACGACCGGCTCCAGCCGCGGCCGTTCGACCCCGAAGCGGTCCCGCTCGAGGCCTACAGCCTCGCGAACGAGTTCTTCACGCAGACGTACTTCCCGCGCGTCATCCGTTTCGGCGCGGGGATCGACCTCGGGCCCACCAAGCTCGGCGCCACCTACAAGACGACCCAGGGGAAGGGCGAGCTCGCGACGGGTTGGCCCACGTACGTCGCGATCGGCCTCGAGCAGAAGCTCCCGATCCTGAGCTTCATCACGGTCCGGGGCGGCATCGCCAACTCGCTGGACGGCGCGTCCGCGGTCTCGGCCGGCGCCTCGCTCCGGCTCGGGCCGCTCGGCATCTCCGCCGCCGCGTCCCGGACCACGGGTAACGAGAAGGGCCCCGACGCCTCGGACTTCAACACGCGTCGCTACGCCGAGCGCATGGCTGCCAGCTCCGGCTACGGCTTCAGCCTCGGCGTGACGCTCAACGGCTTCTGATCTCGCGGAGCGGGGCGGAGCACCGCGCCGCCCCGCTCTTCCTTCTGCGCCAAGCGCGGAAATGCAGCACGGCCGGGGTCGCGTGAGACGCGACCCCGGCCGTCTTCGTCTCCCCGACCCGGACGCGCGACCGCCCCCGCAGCGGCAAGGGCGGCGCGATCGCCGGGTGGCAAATCAGTGAGACGCTTCGGTCTCCGCCCCGGACCCCTTCGCCAGCCGCGAGTGGAGGAACACGAAGATCGCCGCGACCACCGCCGCGACCACGGCGTACAGCACGTACGTCATGGAATGCACCGAGAGCGCGTGGCCGATGTAGAGCGGGATCAGCACCCCGGCCACGACCCCGACAAGCAGGAACACGGTGCTCAGGAACGACATGTCTCTCCTCTCCTCGTTCGTCGTTTTGGGTGAACGCCGTCAGCGGCCGCCACCGGTCAACGCCCTGACCTCGGCGAGGCCTTCTTCGGTCCATTGCGGCGCATCGGGCCGCGTCGCGATCTCGAGCGCCATATAGAAGATCAGCCGC
This sequence comes from uncultured bacterium, assembly GCA_937889645.1. Taxonomy (GTDB): domain Bacteria; phylum Gemmatimonadota; class Gemmatimonadetes; order Longimicrobiales; family RSA9; genus CALBZE01. Next base: position 86,288 of record CALBZE010000097.1, on the reverse strand, counting down.
GACACCCGGGTCGCCTTGTCCGTGTCGATCTTCTCCACATGGTCGGATGGCCTGTGGTAGTCCTCATGCACGCCGGCGAAGAAGAACAGTGCCGGGATCTCCTTCCGCGCGAAGTTGAAGTGATCGCTGCGGAAGAAGAACCGCTGCTCCGGCCACAGGTCCCGCGACACCGTCAGCCCCAGCTCCGGGCGCGCGGCCGCGACATCGAGCACCAGCGGCCCCAGCGAGGAGTACTCCTGCCCGATCACGACGATGCTGTCCGGCGCGTTCCGGCCGATCATGTCGACGTTGATGTTCGCCACGATCGATTCGATCGGCACCGTCGGATGGTCGCTGTAATACTGCGAGCCGAGCAGGCCCTTCTCCTCCCCGCTCACCGCGAGGAACACCAGCGAGCGCGCGGGCGGCGTCGGCAGCGAAGCGAACGCCTCGGCCACCTCCAGCAGCGCCGACGTGCCCGATGCGTTGTCGTCGGCGCCGTTGTAGATCGAGTCGCCGGCCTCGTTCGGGCGGCCGACGCCCACGTGGTCGAAGTGCGCGCTGAAGACCACGTACGTGTCACGCAGCTCGGGATCGCTTCCCGGAAGCACCGCGACCACGTTCGGCACCAGGTGTTCTTCCACGACCCGGATCGGCGCGGCCATCTCGGCCCGGACGCCGGCGAGCGGCGACGGCGTCCCGCCGGCCCGAACGGCCGCGGCGCTTCCGTTCGCCAGTGCCAGGATCCGCTGCCCCGCCGCCGACGACACCGCGTACGTGGTCACCCCCTCCGGTTCCCCGACCTGCCAACCCATCGCACGAGTGTTGAACTCGGCCAGCCTCTGGATCGCGTCGGCGGGGAAATCCGACGGGAGCACGAAGACGACCGCGGCGGCGCCCGACTCCTCAGCCATCCGGCGCGCCTGCGTCGCCGCAGGCTCCAGCGTCCCGGGCCGCGCCCCGGCCGCCACCTCGTACATCACGATCCGGCCCTGCAGCGCCTGCGCGGGCTGTGCGGCTGCCGCCGGGCCGCCGTAGACCACGTCACCGCGCGTCGGCCCGGATGCACCCGGGATCACGAAGAAGTCCGTACCGTAAACGAGGCGCTCCGTGCCTCGCGGCCCGGTGAACGCGAGCCGCGTTTCCTCGGCCACGAGCGCCCGCCTCTGTAGCGCGTACCTCTGGATGTAACCGCCCGCGTCCCCGGCCGGCTGCAGGCCCAGCCGCCCGAAGACCCCGGCAATGTACTCCGCCGCCTTGTCCAGCCCCGGGCTCGGCGTGTTCCGGCCCCGGAGCTCGTCGCTCGCGAGGTACGCAATGTGGCGGCGCACGTCGTCCGGCGTGATCGTCTCGGCCGCGGCCCGCGCCGCGCCCGGGTCCATCGCGACCGCACCGCCCGCCGCCGGGGTCTGCGCCCCTACGTTCGACGTCGTGCCGCCGGCGCACCCCGCCAGCACCAGCAACGATGCGATCCAGTGTCTAGAGCTCTGACTCATTTTCTCTCCCTCTCGACGGCGACGGCCTGGCCTTTGCTGCCTCCCCTCCCCGTGTCCGCCGCTGGTGGCGGCACTCAAGATAACCCGGCGCCCCGGACGGCACCACCCGGCCGCGATCTTCCGTCCGCGTGCGGGGTAGAGCACCCCGGACCGCGCCCGGTTGACCCCGCGGCCAGGAATGCGTTAAGCTGTTGTCTCCATGAATCTTACAACCGAAAGCCACATCGCGCGACCACCCCGCGCCGACCTGCTCGCGCCCCAGGAGCTCGCGGCGCTCGGTGGGTTGGAGTTCGTCGCGCGCCACGTCGTCGAGGGGTTCCTCGCGGGCTTGCACCGCTCGCCGCACCGAGGCTTCTCCGTCGAGTTCGCCGAGCACCGCGCCTACCAGCCGGGCGACGACCTGCGCTACATCGACTGGCGCATGTACGCGCGCTCGGACCGGCACTACGTCAAGCAGTTCGAAGAGGAAACGAACCTGCGGACGTACCTGCTCGTGGACGCGAGCGCGTCGATGGCGTGGTCGTCGTCGCCGGGCGAGCTGCCGACGAAGTTGTGGTACGCCAAGCAGCTCTCGGCGTGCCTGGCGCTGCTCCTGCTCCGCCAGGGGGACGCGGTGGGGCTTATCGGGTTCGACGAGGACGTCCGCGCGCATATCGGGCCTCGCGGGGGGCGCCGGCACTGGAACGACCTGCTGCGGGCGCTCGCACCGCTCGAGGCGAAGGGTCGTACGGAGGCGGCGAACGCGCTTCGCGACATCGCCGGCCGCCTCTCGCGCCGGGGGCTCGTCGTCCTCTGCTCGGACCTCCTGGTCGACCCGGAGTCGACGCGGCTCGCGTTGCAGTTCCTCCGGCACCGCGGCCACGAGGTGCTCGTCTTCCACATTCTTGACCCGGGAGAGCGTGAGCTCCCCGGCGACCGGGATGCCCGCTTCGTCGATCCGGAAACGGGCGAGGAGCTTCCGGTGAGCGTGGCGCACCTGCGGAGTGAGTACCGGGAGGCGGTCGAGCGCGCGCTCGAGGAGTGGCGGCGCGCGCTCGTGCCGCTCGGGATCGACTACACGATCCTGGAGACGGACCGGCCGATGGTGCACGCATTGCGGGCGTACCTGCGCAAGCGGGAGCGGTTGGGCTGATGGGATTCCTGACCCCCGCGCTGCTCGTCCTCGGCGCCGCCGTCGTCGTCCCGATCCTGCTGCACCTGATCCAGCGCCAGCAGGGGCCGCGGGTCGTGTTCCCCGCCCTCCGCTACCTGCGGCGTGCGGAGCTGGAGAACGCGCGCCGCATCAAGCTGCGCCAACTCCTGCTGCTCGCGCTTCGCGCCGGCGCGCTCGTACTCCTCGCCCTGGCCGCGGCCCGGCCGGTCCTGCGCCACGGCGGCGGCGGGCACGCGCCGACCGCCGTCGCGATCGTGCTCGACAACTCGCTCAGCACGGGGCTCGTCGTCGGCGAGGACCGCATCCTCGACCAGTTGAAGGAGCGGGCGCTCGAGACGATCGCGCGCGCCACGTCCGCCGACCGGTTCTGGGTGATCCGCGCGGGCGCGCCCTGGGAGCCGGCCGTACCCGCGAGCCCTGGGGAGGCGGCCGCGCTGATTCAGGCGACGGAAGTCGCCGCGGGCGCGGCGGACCTGGGCGCGGCGCTCGAGCGCGCCCGCTCGCTCCTCGCCGCGGGCGCCGAGGGTCGCGCCACCGAGATCCAGCTCCTGACCGATCTCCAGGCCACGTCGCTCCGGGGCCGCGTCCCGGGCGGCGAGGATGCGCCGCCGGTCGTCGTATTTGCGCCCAGGGTCGAGGCGCAGTGGAACGCCGGCATCGCGGCGGTCGAAGTCGGCGCAGGGCTGCCGCCCCGCTCCGGCGAGCGCTCCACGCTGGCCGCCCGCGTCGTCGGCACCGGACAGGGCGACACGGTCCCGATCCGTATGACGATCGAGAACCGCGTCGCGGCGGCGGGGACCGTGCCGCTGGGCGCGAGCGCGGTCTTCCCGTTCCCCGCGCGTGCGGCCGGGTTCGCGGCGGGGTGGGTCGAGCTGGAGCCCGACGCACTGCGCGGCGACGATCGGCGTTACTTCGTCGTCCCGGTGCAGCCGCCGCCGACGGTGGCGCTGGCGCAGCCGATCCCGTTCGTCCGCGAGGCGCTCGAGGTCCTGGCCGACGCGGGGCGGGTCCGCCTGGCCGACCCTGCCTCCGCGGAGATCGTCGTCGCACCCGCGGCCGCTGGATCGAGCGCGGCGCGCGCGGGCCGGACCGTCATCGTCATCGCTCCCGCATCCCCGCTCGAGCTGCCCGCCGCGAACCGCCGCCTGGCCGAGGCGGGGATCCCCTGGCGTTTCGAACCCGCCAACGCCAGCGGCGAGGCGCGGCTCGTCGTCGAGCGCGAAGGCGACGAGCTGCTCGAGGCGCTCCGCGACGCGCGCATCCGACGCAACTACCGCCTCGAGCCCGAGCCCGGGGCGACGAGCGACACCGTCCTCCTCCGCCTCGGCGACGGCGCGCCGTGGCTCGTCCGCGGCCAGCTCTCGGGCGGCGGGCGCTACCTCGTCGTCGCTTCGCCGTTCGACGAGACCGCGACCACGCTGCCGACCTCCGCCGGGCTCCTCCCGCTGCTCGACCGCCTCATCGCTGTCTGGGGCGCGGATGCCTCCGGGACCACGGAGGCCAGGCCCGGCGAGGTGATCCCGCTCCCCGTCGCCGCGACCGAGGTCGAGCGGCCCGACGGCACGCGCGAGCCCGTCTCCGGCGGGTCGCGTTACCGTGTCCCGGGGACGCCCGGCATCTACCGCATCTTCGCCGCGAATCGGGTGGTCGGCGCCTTCGCCGTCAACCCACCGCCCGAGGAGTCCGACCTCGCCCGCGCTACACCGGCGTCGCTTCGGGCCGCCCTCCCCGGCTGGCGTGTCCACCACGTCGCCGAGGGCAACGATTGGACGAACGCGATCTTCCGCGACCGGCTGGGCCGCGAGGTCTGGCGGCCGCTCCTCCTGATCGCGCTCGCCGGGCTCCTGATCGAAGGGCTCATCGCCGCCGGCGGGCGCGCGGGGCGCAGTGCCACGCACAACACCAACACCGCCCGGCCGGTGCCGGCGGGGGCTGGCGCCGAGGAGCCGAATCCCCGAACTTCCTGAGCGTGGCAAATCCGACTCTGATCCAGGCGATGCGGCGCCAGCCGGCGTTCCGGGAGCTGAGCGAGCGACTCCCGGACCGTGGCGCCATCTTGCGTCTCGGGGGGCTGCCCGGCTCGGCGCCCTCGCTCCTCGCGGCGGCGCTCGCGGACGCGCTTCCCGAGCGGCTCTGGGTGGTCGTGGCTCCCGACCCGGTTCGCGCCGAGGCCGCCGAGGCCGACCTGCAGTCGCTCCTGCCCGAGGGGCTCGTGCGCCTCTACCCACAGCGCGAGGCGCTCCCCTACGAAGCCGAGGACCACCACCTCGAGGTGAGCGGCCTGCGCGTCGAAGCGCTCGAGGCGCTCCTCGCCGGCCGCGTTCGCGTGTTGGTCACGACCTCGCGCGCGCTCCAGGAGCGCGCTGACATCCCGTCCGGCCTAGCCGAGCTGCGCCTCTCCATCGGGACCGGCGACACGATCCGCCTCCAGTCGCTCGTCGAACGGCTCGACGAACTGGGCTTCACCCGAGCCCCGCTCGTCGAGGGCGTCGGCGAGTACGCAGTCCGCGGCGGGATCATCGACCTGTTCAGCTTCGGCGCGGCCGAGCCGGTACGCATCGAGTTCTGGGGCGACGAGGTCGTCTCGATCCGCCGATTCGACATCCTCGACCAGCGCTCGACCGACGAGATCCGGCGCGTCGACGTGCTCCCCGTCCATCTGGGGAACCGTTCGGATGAAGCCGACCGACGCGATGTCGTCCGTCGCTCGATCCTCGACGTGCTCCCGCGTGAGGCCTTCCTCGTCGAGCTGGACAGTGCGCAGGCGGACGACGAGTTCAGGAGGACGTGGGAGCAGGTCCTCCACCTGCACGACGTGGAGCGGCGCCGTGGCGGCCGCCCCGAACCGCCGGACCAGCTCTTCCTCTCGCCCGACGACGTTCGCGTCCGCCTGGCCGAGTACGGTCGTCTCGCGGTCGGCGCGGGGCCGGATGCCGAGATCCGCTTCTCGATCAGGGAAGCCGAGCCGATCGAGCGCGACATGGACCGCCTCTCCGCGCTGCTGCGCGCCGGCGCTGCCCGCGGCGAGGACACGGTCATCCTGTGCGACAACACGGGGCAGCTCGAGCGCCTCGAGGAGATCCTCGCCGCCGGCAACCAGGGCGAGATCCCGCCTCGGACGAACCTCGCCCTCGGCGTGGTCCAGAGCGGCTTCGTCCTCGAAGGCGCGGAGCCCCCGCTCCGCGTCCTCACGGACCACGAGATCTTCCGGCGCGCCCGGCGGCTGCGTCGCTCCCGGCGGTTCCGTGGCGCCGTCGCCCTCGAAAGCCTGGCCCAGCTCAAGCCGGGCGACTACGTCGTCCACCTCGACCACGGGATCGGACGATTCAAGGGTCTCGAGCGGATCCAGGTCGGCGGATTCGAGGAGATCGAGGTCCTCGCCATCGAGTATGCGGGCGGCGAAACGCTGCGCGTGCCCGTATACCGCCTCGACCTGATCGAGCGCTGGGTCGGCGACTCCGACCAGGCGCCGGCACCCAAGCTCCACAAGATCGGCGGCAAGGCGTGGAAGAACCTCCGCGGCAAGACCGAGGCGGCGATCCGGGAGATGGCGACCGAGCTCCTCGAGCTCTACGCCGCCCGGCAAATGGCCGAGGGTTTCGCCTTCTCGCCCGACACGCGCTGGCAGAAGGAGATGGAATCCAGCTTCCTCTACGAGGATACGCCGGACCAGCGCCAGGCCACCGCCGACGTCAAGCGCGACATGGAATCGCGACGCCCGATGGACCGCCTCCTCTGCGGCGACGTCGGCTACGGCAAGACCGAGATCGCGATCCGCGCCGCCTTCAAGGCGGTCCAGGACGGCAAGCAGGTCGCCGTCCTCGCGCCGACCACGATCCTCGTCGAGCAGCACCTGAACACGTTCCGCCAGCGGCTCGCCCAGTACCCGGTCCGCATCGAGGCGCTCTCGCGCTTCCGGACGCCGAAGGAGCAGCGCGACATCCTCCTGCGCACCGCCCAGGGCGAGGTCGACATCGTGATCGGGACCCACGCGCTCCTCGAGCCCGACGTCGCCTTCAAGGATCTCGGCCTCCTCGTCGTCGACGAGGAGCAGCGCTTCGGCGTCAAGCACAAGGAGCGGCTCAAGGAGCTGCGCAAGAACATCGACGTGCTCACCATGACGGCCACGCCGATCCCGCGCACGCTCCATATGTCGCTCGCCGGCTTGCGCGACCTCTCGCTGATCCAGACGCCGCCGCGCGACCGGATGCCGATCATCACGCACGTCATCCCTTGGACGGACGAGATCCTCGAGGATGCGATGCGCCGCGAGCTGGACCGGGGCGGCCAGGTCTTCTTCGTGCACAACCGCATCCAGAGCATCCAGGCGGTCGCCGACCGCGTGCAGCGGCTCGTCCCCGACGCGCCGCTCGCCATCGCGCACGGCCAGCTCCCGCCCACCGAACTCGACGAAGTCATGCGTCGGTTCATTACGGGCGAAGTCAAGGTCCTGGTCACGACGGCGATCATCGAGAACGGGCTCGACGTGCCGACGGCCAACACGCTCATCGTGGACCGCGCCGATCAGTTCGGGCTCGCGCAGCTCTACCAGCTCCGCGGCCGCGTCGGCCGGTCGCACCACCGGGCGTACTGCTACCTCATCGCGCCCGGCAACATCACCGAGGATGCCGAGAAGCGACTCCGCATCCTCGAGCACTACACGGAGCTGGGAAGCGGGTACGCGATCGCGCTCAAGGACCTCGAGCTGCGCGGCGCGGGGAACCTGCTCGGCGCCGAACAGTCCGGCTTCGTCCACGCCGTCGGCCTCGACACCTACACGCGGCTCCTCGAGGAGACGATCCGGCGGATGAAGGAGGAGAAGGAAGGCGCGCCCGAGCGCTTCGCGCCGCCCGAGGTATCGATCGAGGGCGCCGCGTTCCTCCCGGATGCATACGTCCCGGACGCCGCGCAGAAGCTGCACCTCTACCGGCGGCTCTCGCGCCTCGAGCGCACCGATCAGGTCGAGGCGATCCGCGCCGAGCTGCGAGACCGCTTCGGCCCGCCGCCCGTCGAGGTACAGCGCTTGCTCGCCGCCGCCTCCCTGCGCCTCCTCGGCGCCGAGCTCGGCGTGGAGCGCATCCTCGTCCGCGGCGATGAGGCCCGCGTCAATTTCAGGGAGGGCGTGACCCCGCGAATGGCCGTGCTCCAGAGCGCGTTCCACGACCGGCAGCTCGACGTCGAGGTCCGGCGCGCCATGCCGCTCTCGCTCCTCTTGCGGCGATACGGCGCCGAGCCGATCCTCGACACGCTCGTCGGAGCATTGGAGTTGCTCGCGGTCGGGAGGGCACGCGCGGCATGAGGTGGTGTAACACTCCCGGCGCCCGCCCCGCGCCGCGCTTCGAGCGCGCCCGCGCGGCGGGACGTACCTTGCAACGTTTTCACTCGGATCGGCTCCGGTAAGGAGAGAGCATGACGAAACTCGCAGCGTTCGGCGCCCTGGCCGCGACGGTCCTTTTCGCCGCCTGTGACGGGATGGGCCAGGCGATGACCGCCCACACCGATGTGGTGGCCCGCGCGGGCGGACTCGAGCTGACCGTCGAGGAGGCCGCCGGAATGATCGCCCAGAACCCGCGTCTTCCGGCCGAACCGGAGGTCGTCGAGGCCGTCGCCAACCTCTGGGTCGACTACGTACTCCTGGCTGCCGCGTACCAGGGCGACTCGACGCTCGCCGCCGTCGACGTGAGCGCCATCGTCGATCCGATCCTCGAACAGGAAGTCTTCCGCAAGCTCAACGACCAGGTCATCCAGGTCGACACGGCGATCTCGGACCAGGAGCTGCGCGAGATCTTCGACCGCGAGCGGCCGGGCCAGGAAGTCCGCGCGCGCCACATCCTGCTCCGCGTGGCGCCGGACGCGACGCCGGCCCAGCGCGACAGCACGCTGGCCGTCGCGCGCGACCTGCGGGCGCGCGCCGTGTCCGGCGAGAACTTCGCCAACCTTGCCCGCGAGTACAGCGAGGACCCGGGGAGCGCCCGTGACGGCGGCGATCTCGGCTTCTTCGGCCCCGGCCAGATGGTCGCGCCGTTCGAGCAAGCCGCCTTCGCCCTCGACGTCGGCGAGATCAGCGACGTCGTCGAATCGCCCTTCGGCTTCCACATCATCAAGGTCGAGGAGAGGCGCATGCCGAACTTCGACGAAATCAAGGACGCGTTCCGCGCGCAGATCCTGCAGCAGCGGATCTTCGACGCGCAGGAGGCCTACGTTCAGGGGCTGACGGGCTCGCTCGACATCAAGGTGCAGGACGGCGCCCCCGCGGTCGCCCGCGATCTCGCGTCGAAGCCGGAGATCGAGCTGCGCGGACGCGCGGCTTCCCGCGCCCTCGTCGCCTACAACGGCGGCTCCCTGACCGCCGCGGAGTACCTGCACTGGATCCGTACGCGCACGACTCCCAGCAACCGGGCGCAGCTCGCCGCGATGAGCGACGACAACGTGGCGTCCCTGCTGGAGGGGCTCGCACGCAACGAGATCCTGCTCGCGGACGCCCAGCGCAAGGGGCTCTCGGTCACGCCGGCCGAGCGCGACTCGCTGGCCGGCGAGGTCCGTGCGCAGCTCGCCGAGATCACGCGCGCGGTCGGGCTGGGCGGGATCGTGCCCGTCGAGGGCGAGACGCCTGCGCAGGCGCTCGAGCGGCGCGTCAACGGCTTCCTCGAGAGCGTCGTCCGTGGCGAACAGCAGATGTTCAGCCTGGGCGCCCTGACCTTCACGCTCCGCGAGAAGGGCGCGGGCGAGATCTTCGCTCGCGCGGTCCCGAAGGTCATCGAGCGCGTCCAGGCGAACCGGCTGAACATGCCGACGCCGCGGCCGAGCGCGCCGCCGCCCGCCGGACAGGACTCCGGCGCGCGCTGACCGGCCTCAGGAACCCCGGCCGGGCGATGGGATATAACCGGGGGCCGGCATGCGAGCCGGCCCCATGCCGTTCCATCTCGATATCGAGACGTCATGAACCGACTGCGGACTGCCGCACTCGCGCTGGTCGCACTGATGGCCGCCGCGCCCGCCCTGCGGGCACAGGCACCCGCGCCGGCCAGCGGCGTGGTCGATCGCATCGTCGCCGTGGTAGGCGACAGCGTGGTCCTCAAGACGGACCTCGACGAAGCCGTTTTCCGTCTGCTCGCCTCCCGGGGCCAGCAGATGCCCGAGGACCCGGCGGCGCTCGACCGCCTCTATCGCGAAGCGCTCCAGGCGGCGATCGACGAACTCCTCGTCGTTCAGGCCGCGCTGCGCGACTCGATCGTCGTCAACGACGACGAGGTCAACCGGCTCGTCGAGGGGGAGATCTCTCGGCAGCGTCGGGCTCTTGGCGGCGAGCTGGCCTTCACGCAGGCGATCCGCCAGACGGGCATGACGATGAACGAGTACCGCGAGGAGCTCGGCAAGCAGGTCCGTCGCCAGCGGATGATCGAGCTGTACCTCAGTTCGCTGCAGCGTGAGCGCCGCCCGCCGCCGGTCACGGAGGCGGAGGCGCGCGCATACTTCGAGTCGCAGCGCGAGAATCTGGGCCAGCGCCCGGCCACGCTCTCCTTCGAGCAGGTCGTCGTTCGGCCGCGTCCGTCGGACGCGGCGCGTGAGGCGGCCCGAGCCGAGGCCGAGGAGGTTCTCGCCCAGATCCGCGCAGGCGCAGACTTCCAGGAGATGGCGCGCCGGCACACGGACGAGCCGGGCGGCCGCGAACGCGCCGGCGACCTCGGCTGGTTCCGCATGGGTCAGATGGTGCCCGAATTCGAGCGCGCCGCGTTCTCGCTCCCGCCCGGCGCGGTCAGCGACATCGTCGAGACCAGCTACGGCTTCCACATCATCAAGGTGGAGCGGGTCAAGGGCGGCGAGCGCCAGGCGCGTCACATCCTCTTCATCCCCGAGATGACCCAGGCGGACTACGAGCGGACCGCGGAGGTCGCCCGCGAGGTCGCGCAGCGGATGCGCGATGGCGAGCCGGTCGACTCGCTCGTGGCGAAGTACGGCGACCGGTCGCTCCAGGACCCGAACAGCCTCCTGGCGCCGCGGGTCGGGCCGCTCCGTCGCGATGCCCTCGGCGAGCTGCCCGCACCCTATGCCACCGCGCTGGCCGGCGTCGAGGCGGAGCAGCAGGTCCTCGAACCGTTCCGCCTCACCGGCATCGGCCAGGGGGACCACTGGGTCGTCATCCGCGTGACGGAGCTGACGGAGCCGGGCGAGTACTCCTGGGACGACCCCGAGCTGCGCAGCCGCGTCCGCCAGCAGCTCGAGCGGCAGAAGCTGATGGAAGAAGTGATCGGCGAGCTACGGGCGCGGACGCACGTCGAGATCCGCGGCTGACGCGCGGAGGCGATCGCGTGGCCGTTTCACCGTCCGTCTCGGGCACGGGACGCGCGCTGCGCCTCGCCGTCACGCTCGGCGATCCGCGAGGTATCGGCCCCGAAGTCGCGGCCGCCGCGGCGCGCTACGCCGCCTCTCTGCCGGACGGCCCGGAGCTGGTTTTCGTCGGCCCCGAAGGAACCGTTGCGGACGGCGCGCCGGTCGGTGCCTTCCACGTCACCGGCCACTGGGACGGCTCCGGTGACCCCGCGCTTGCCGGGGCGCTAGCCGGACGCGCCATCGAGACGGCCGCGACCATGGCACTCGATGGTGCCGTCGACGCCGTGGTCACGGCGCCGATCGACAAGGCCGCGCTCCACGCCGGGGGCTTCGCCTACCCCGGCCACACGGAGATGCTCGCGGCGCTCGCCGGCCGCCGGATGGGCTCCGCGCCGCCCCCCGTCGCCATGATGATGGTGGCCGAGGAGACGACGCTCGGCGGTGCGCTCCGCGTGGTGCTCGCGACCACACACGTCGCGCTCCGCGACGTACCGGACCTGCTCTCGGTAGATCTCCTGGTCGAACAGGCGCGACTCACCGCCGAGGGACTCCGGCGCGGCTGGGGAATCGATCGGCCGCGCGTCGCGCTATGCGCCGTCAATCCCCACGCCTCGGATGGCGGCCTCTTCGGCGACGAGGAGGCGCGCATCGTCGCCCCGGCCCGCGACGCGCTCCGCGACGCCGGGATCGACGCGGCCGGCCCGATCCCGGCCGATACGGTCTTCGTCCGCGCCATCCGCGGCGAGTTCGACGCGGTCGTCGCACCGTACCACGACGTGGGAATGGCCGCCTTCAAGACCGCATCCTTCGGCAAGGGCGTCAATGTGACCGTCGGACTCCCGTTCGTCCGGACGTCGCCCGACCACGGCACGGCGATCGACATCGCCGGGCGCGGCATCGCCGACCCGGGCTCCATGATCGAAGCGCTCGAGCTGGCCGTGCGACTTGCCCGGAACGGCGCCGCGGCCCCAAGTTCCGGAGTATGATCCGCTTCGAAGCCGTATCGAAGGAGTATCCCCGCTCAGGGCTGGCGCTGAACGACGTCTCGTTCGAGCTGCGCAAGGCCGAGTTCTGCTTCCTGACGGGGCACAGCGGGGCGGGAAAATCGACGATCCTCCGGCTGATCCACATGGCCGACCGCCCCTCGAGGGGTGAAGTGCGGGTGAGCGGCTATTCGTCCCACAAGATCCGCCCCCGCGAGGTCGCGATCCTGCGGCGCAAGGTCGGTTTCATCTTCCAGGATTTCCGTTTGCTCCCCAACCGGACGGCCGCCGAGAACATCGCCTTCGCCCTCGAGGTGACCGGCGCGCGCCGGTCCCTGATCCGCTCGCGGGTCGCGAAGCTGCTTGCGCAGGTCGGGCTCGCGAGCAAGGCCGAGGCGTACCCATCGGAGCTCTCCGGCGGCGAGCAGCAGCGCGTGGCCATCGCGCGCGCCCTCGCCCACGAGCCGATGCTGCTGCTGGCCGACGAGCCGACGGGCAACCTCGACGAGCGGGCGACCCGGGGGATCATGGAGCTGTTCCGCTCGATCAACGCGGCGGGCACGGCCATCGTCATGGCCACGCACGATCTCGATCTGGTCCGCTCCATGCCGAACTGTCGGGTACTCGAACTGGACCAGGGCACGCTGGTCTACGACTCGCACTCCGAGGGTTGAGGCATGCCGCGCACCTTGCGTGATGCGTTCGCCGCCTTTCGCCGCGCACCGTCGCTGACGCTCCTGTCGGTGGCGATGATCGGCCTTTCGCTCTTCGCCATCGGGCTCTTCGCCGTCGCCGCGTACAACGTCCGCATCGTCCTGGACACCGTCGAGGCGCGGGTCCAGGTCGTGGCCTATCTGCGCGACGACGCGCCCGCCGACGCCGTCGAGCTCGCGCTCGCCGAGGTGCGGGCTTTCCCGGAAGTGCTGGAGGCTACCTACATCTCCCGGGAGCACGCGCTGGAAGTGGCGCAGCAGGAGCTGCCGGAGTTCCGCGCGCTGTTCGCCGAGCTCGACGTCAACCCGCTCCCCGCCTCGATCGAGGTGCGCCTCCGCCCGGGGCAGCGTTCGCCCGAGGTCGTCGGCGACGTCGCCGCACGCATCGGCGCCTACCCCTTCGTCGAAGAAGTTCAGTACGGCCGCGAGTGGGTGGACAAGGTCTACCTGCTGCGACGCATCGCCGGGGCCGCCGCGGTGGTCGTCGGCAGCGCGTTCGCGACCGTCGCGATCGTGATCATCGGCGCGGCGATCCGACTCGCGATCTTCGCGCGTCGCGACGAGATCGAGATCATGCGGCTCGTGGGCGCGACGGATGGCTACATTCGACGCCCGTTCCTGGTCGAAGGGCTCGTGGCCGGCCTGGCCGGCGCCGTCCTGGCCCTCGGCCTCACGTTCGGGACGTACCGGATCATCTTCAATTCGGTCTTCCAGGTCGAATGGGTGCCCGACACCTGGGTCGCCTCGGGGCTCGCCGCCGGGGGCATCCTCGGCATGGTCGCCAGCGGACTCGCCGTCCGCCGGCATCTGCGCGACCTATGAGGCGAGTCGGTGCCCCCCGACACCGCACGCGCCTCGGCCCCGCCGCCGTTCTCGCGGCCGGATTGGCGCTCCTGACCGCGGCGCCGGCCGCCGCGCAGGACGAGTTGCGTCGCGAGATCCGCGAGAGCCAGCTCCGTCTCGAGCAGATCCGACAGGAGCGCGAGGAGCTCCAGCGCGAGATGGAATCGCTGCGCGCCCGCGTGAGCGACGCGAGCACGCGCCTCGCCAACATCGAGCGCCAGGTCGCCGCGTCAGCGGCCGTCCTCCGGGAGCTCGATTTCCAGCAGACCGCGCTCGCGCGCAGCGTCGAGGAGACGACCCGCGACCTGATCCAGACGCGCGACCGGCTGACCGAGCGCCGCGTAGTCCTGGCCCGTCGGCTCCGCTCCATCTACAAGCGCGGCCCGCTCCACACCGTGCAGGTCCTGTTCAGCGCCCGGAGCTTCGGGGACCTGCTCAGCCGATACAAGTACCTGCACCTGGTCGCGCTCTACGACCGCCTGCTGGTCGACGAAGTCACGCGGCTCGAGGCGAATCTGGTCGCACGCGAGAGGGATTTGACCGCGAGCATCGCGGAACTCCAGCGGCTCCGCGCGGACAAGCTCGGCGAGCTGGCCCACCTGCAATCGCTCGAGGCCGAGCAGCAGCGGGCCCTCGAGAGCTACCGCGAGCGCGAGCAGCAGGCGCAGGGGCGGCTCGCCCAGCTCGAGCGGGACGAAGCGCGGCTCACTAACCTCATCGCCGAACTCGAGCGCAGGCGCCTCGAGGAGGAACGGCGTCGGGCCGTGGCCGGTCGCGCCGCGACCGAGAGCACGATCACGACCGCGGACATCGGCAACCTCGCCTGGCCCGTCGAAGGACGCCTCATCTACCGGTTCGGGCCCGAACGGCGTCCGAACGGCGTGACGCTCCGCTGGAACGGGATCGGGATCGGCGCGGCGCCGGGGACCGAAGTCCGCGCCGTGGAGGCCGGCACCGTCGTCATGGCCGGGCCGTTCGAGGGGTACGGCCCCAGCGTCATGATCAGCCACGGCGGCGGGATCTACACGCTCTACCTCTATCTCGGCCGCGTCGCCGTCCGCGAGGGGCAGACGGTCATGGCCGGCCAGGTCCTGGGCACCGTCGGCGGCGAGCGCACGCCCGAAGGGCCACACATCGAGTTCCAGGTCCGGGCTCCGACCCGTAGCGGAGGAATGCCCGAGCCGGTCGACCCGCTCACCTGGCTCCGGAGGCGCTCGGGTCCATGAGCGGGCTCCTTCCGATCCGCGGCCACGAAGCCGCACGCGCCGCGCTGAACGCCGCGGTCGCGAACGGCGACCTGCCGGGCTCGCTCCTCCTGCACGGACCGGCCGGCATCGGCAAGCAGCGCCTCGGCCTCTGGCTCGGGCAGCGGCTCCTCTGCGCCGCGCCGTGTGCCGACGGCCCCTGCGGCGAGTGCTCCGCGTGCCGCCTGGCGCTCCGTCTCGAACACCCCGACCTCCACTGGTTCTTCCCGCTCCCGCGCCCAAAGGGCGCGAGCGGGCCCGAAAAGCTGGCCGAGGCGCTCGAGGACGCCCGCGCGGCGGAGCTCGAGGCGCGCCGCGCCAATCCGCTCCGCGCTCCCGCGCCCGGCGAGCCCGTGGGCCTCTTCCTGGCCCAGATCCAGACGCTCCGCCGCATCGCGGTGCAGCGGCCCGCCATGGGGCCGCGCAAGGTCTTCCTCATCGGCGACGCGGAGTACCTGGTCCCCCAGGAATCCAGCCCCGAGGCGGCCAACGCGCTCCTCAAGGTGCTCGAGGAACCGCCGCCGGAGACGACCATCATCCTGACCGCCAGCAACCCGGACGCGCTGCTGGACACGATCCGGTCACGCTTGCTCCCGATCCGCCTCCGGCCGCTCCCGGACGACGAGGTCGCCGACTTCCTCGTCCAGTACGGCGACGTCGCGCCCGAGGCCGCCCGCGCCGCCGCCCGCCTCGCCGAGGGATCCATCGGCCGCGCGCTCGGGTTCCTCCCCGTCGATGGCGAGCCCGGCCCACTCGAGACACTCCGTCAGGATGCCCGGAAGCTGCTCGCCGCCGCCGTCGCGGCTTCCCCGGTCCCGCGCCTGGCCGCGGCCCACGCCGTGCCGCCCGCCGGCGCCCGCGGCACCTTCTACGACACCCTCGAGTTCCTCACCCTCTGGCTCCGCGACCTCGCCGCCGTCGCAGCCGGCGCGGAGGAGCTCGCCGTCAATGCCGATGCACTCGACAACCTCCGCGATCTCGCGCGCCGGCTCCCCGTCGACGGCGCCGTCGACGCCGCGATCCGCGCCGTCGACGAGGCACGCGCGCTCGCGTACGGCAACGTCAACCCCCAACTCATTCTGGCCCACCTACTTGCCGCACTCCGCCGCGCCCTCGCCGCGCGCCGCTGACCGAGAGTCTGGCCTTCGACCCCCGGCGACGCTAAATTGGTCGCATGGATGCCCGGGGACTCACCCACGTGGATGAGGCCGGACGGCCAAGGATGGTCGACGTCGGGCGGAAGCAGGAGACCGCCCGCACCGCCACGGCCGAAGGCATCCTCGTCATGGCCCCCCAGACATTGGCCGCCCTCAGGGACGGCCGCACGCCCAAGGGCGACCCACTCCTGATCGCACAGATCGCAGGGATCCAGGCCGCCAAACGTACCGACGAGCTGATCCCGCTCTGTCATACGCTCCCGCTGTCCAGCGTTGACGTGCAGGTCGAAGCCGACGATTCGATCCCGGGCGTTCGCGCCACCGCGACCGTTCGCGTCGTCGCGCGGACCGGCGTCGAGATGGAAGCGCTGACCGCCGTGAGCGTCGCGCTCCTCACCGTATACGACATGCTCAAGGCGGTCGATCGGGGGATGCGCATCGAGTCCGTCCGACTGCTCCACAAAGCCGGGGGACGCACCGGCGAATGGGTCGCCGACGCCACGTCCCGTGACACCGCGGGGACACTCCAGAGGTGACATAATGGCTGAATCGGTCACCCGCGACGATGCGCGTGATGTCTGGTCGCCACGACAACGTGTTGAGCGATCGACAGATCCGGATTATTGCAACGAACCTGGCACACCAATTGCCAGTAGCTGATCGAATCGCATCAACTCCGTACCCGGCACGACGCCGGCGTTGGCTCCGGCCGAGGACAGGAGAAGAACGATGATGCAATCAGCGTTTGCGCAGTGGGAACAGGAGAACACCGGCGCGTTCCGTCGCGTCTTCGGCGGGGCGTGGGCCGCGATTCGTGGACCCGTCAGGGTCGCGCTTTTCGGTAGCACGATGTTCCTGCTCGGCGTGGGCGCGGCAGTCGCGTCCTGGTCGCCGATCGCCGACGTGGTGGTCGGCCGGCGCCTCGCGGACGCCGAAGCCGAGCTGAAGGCCCGGCGGGGCGAGCTCGAGCTCGTTCGTCTGGAGCTCGCTCGCGTCAGCAACGTCATGGGCTACTCGTCGAAGTTCAGGATTCCGGCGGACCTGGCCGCATCGATCTACGACATCGCCCTGGCCGAGGGGATCGATCCGGAGCTGGGCTTCAACCTGGTGCGTGTCGAGAGCGGGTTCTTCCAGCGGGCGGTGAGCCCGAAGGGCGCCGTCGGCCTCGCGCAGCTCATGCCCAGGACCGCCTTCGAGCTGGACCCCACGCTCGGGTACAGCGACCTCTTCGACCGGGACACGAACCTCCGCCTGGGATTCCGTTACCTCAGGCAGCTCTTGGAGAAGTACGAGGGGGACCTGCACCTCGCGCTGCACGCCTACAACCGTGGCCCCGGCACGGTCGACCGGATCGTGCGTGAGGGCGGCGATCCATCCAACGGCTACGCACGAGCGGTGCTGGGCGCAAACTGAGCAGCTCGTCGCTCGCTCATGCGTGGGGCGCATGGACGAGCGAGCGGTGGCGGGCGCACAGTGGAGGGAGCGGCTGGAGACGCCCGGACATGCGAGCGGCGGCGGGTCACGACCCGCCGCCGCTTCTTTTCCACCCCGGTGATTCTTCACCCTCCTCCGGCGCGCTGACCGCCTCCACCTCGTCCTCCGCCACGCCGACGATCTCGCCACCGTCGAATTCGACCAGATAACCTTCCCGCCCGTCGGCGCTGTTCTCGGGGCCCCAATACCCCACCACCTCACCCACCCGGCCGGCGAAACGTCGGGATTGCTCGTACTTCGGATTGGTGATTCGCACCCAGTGCATGCTCGCCCCCGCCGGCTTCGACCTGGTCCACAGGTCCGGAACGCAGGAGCCGCGCCACACGGCGCTCAGGTGCGAATTCGCAGCGTCTGCCCGGGGACGATCTTGCTCTGGCGCCCCAGCCCGTTCCACTGCTGGAGCTCCCGGACCGTAACGCCGTACCGGCGCGAGATCTTCCAGAGCGAGTCCCCCCTCCGGACGCGGTACACCGTCCACGTCGGCGTCGCAGCCTCCGCAGACATCGACACCGCGCGATCCTGCCCGGGGATCCGCAGCCGCTGCCCGACTCGCAGCCGCCGCGGATTCACCCATCCGTTCGCGGCGCGCAGCTCGTTCACCGTCGTGCCGTACCGCCGGGCGATGTGCGAGAGCGTCTCGCCACGCCGGACCGTGTGCACCGCCGACGCGGACCGGACCGGGGGCTCGACCGCCGCCAACCGGTCCTCCTCGGCCACCCGCCCGAAGTTCCGCGCAAAGACCTCCCGCCGGCCAACCGGAACCCGCACCTCCCACGACCGCCCCGGCGGCGTCGTGCCGCGAATCAGGTGCGGGTTCAGCTCCCGCACCTCGGCCGCGCTCACCTCCGACGCCCTCGCCACCGCGGCCAGCGACGTCGACGGCGGGACCCGCACCGTCTCGTAGCGGAGCGGTTCCTGATACCTCAGGCCAACGAAGCCGTACTTCGCGGGGTCTTTCGCAATGTGCGCAGCGGCCAGCATGAGAGGGACGTAATCGCGCGTCTCCCGCGGCAAGTACTGGTCGATCTTCCAGAAGATCGCATCGTCGCCTCGACGGCCTCCCGCGTACTGGCGAAGCACGCGCTCCACCCTGCCCTCCCCCGAATTGTACGCCGCCGCCGCCAGATACCAGCTCCCGAACTGCCTGTACAGCTTCTGCAGGTAGTCCAGCGCCGCGTCCGTCGACCGGATCGGATCCCGCCGTTCGTCCACGTACCGATCGATCCGGAGCCCGTACCGACGCCCCGTCTCGGCGATGAACTGCCACAGCCCCACCGCCGACGCGTGCGACCGCGCCACCGGACTGAACCCGCTCTCGATCAGCGCCAGGTACACAAGGTCTTCGGGCATCCCCCGCGCCCGCAGCTGCGCCCGGATGTGCGGGCCGTACCTCCCGAGCCGCTCCAGCCAGAGCCTCGTCCGGTCCCGGTTGCGGCCCTGCAGGAAGCGGATCCAGTACTCGACTCGCTCGTTCTTCGCCGGCGTGATGTCCCAGTCCGGCGACGCCGTCCAGCCACCGCCGGGACTCGATTGCGACTCCGACTCCGGCGCCAGCGCCGCCGCCTCGATCACCTCCTCCACCGGCGTTGGCTCGACCGCGCTACGTTCGATCGCGGCCCGTCCGGTCAGGAACGCCCCGGAGACCAGGACTGCGCCCCCTACACCCGCGCGGGCGTACCGCATCAACTGCATGCGTCGTCCATTTCTCGGTTGTGACCGCCGCGGCCTCGTGTATTGTCCGAGGCCGGTTTCGCGAGGTCATACGTCCCCCATAAACACATGTTCCTGGGGGCGCGGACCTCGATGCGACCGGGCACACGATTCGATACGCTCGCCGGCTTCGCGTGAGACCTCCTTCGCGGCGACGACGGGGGCGATCGGCCGGAACTCCACCTGGCGGACGCGTCGCGACCCGTTTCCTCAGTCGGGCGTCAGGAGGAAGTTGCCGATCATCCGGTTGAGGGCGTGGAGGACGGCGCGCGCGGCGCCGTGGAGGGGATCCGGGTCGGCCATGACCGCGCCGACGCAATGCCGCGGCTCGACGCCTTCGCACTGGATCGAGACCACGACCATGTCCGTGTCGAACGCGCGCATCGACTTGACACCGATCAGGCGGAAGCCTTTCTCTCCGCCGAGCACGGCGTTGACCGCCGAGAGCGCGGCCGCGGCGGCGGTCCGGAGTTCGATCCCGATCCCTGTCTCTCCCGACGCCTCGCCGGTGAAGTAGCGGTCCATCCACTCGAGCGTGACCTTGACCCGGCACGTACCGTAGGTATCGAAGGTGCGCTCAAGCTTCTCGAACCGGACGCGGCGGCGGACGCCGCTGTCCGGGTGAACGGCGACCCGGAGCTGAACCGCGGAGGCATCGAGTCCGATCGCGCGTATGACCTCCACCGCCGCGGCCTCGAGCGGCTTCTGTTCGTAACCCGGCCGAGCGATCAACCAGAGGACGTCGGTGTTGTCGTCGACGATGGCGCGGACCACGCCGTCGACGGCTTCCAGGCGCTCGCAAAGCAGTGCGCTGGCCTTCTTATCCAGGGTCGACGTTCCAGCCACGACGCCTGTACTCCGTTTAGAGGAGGGCACATCCGGGAGAGAACACAGACGGGCACGCTATTCTATCGGGCGCGGCGGCCGGTTGTCAAGGAACTTGCTGTGGAGTCAGAACTTGAGCAGCGCGCCCACCCCATGGAGGTCGGTCACGGCCTCGGGAGCGACGAATTCGAGCCGGACCTCCTGCTCCTCGGCGATGCGGATCATCGCCTCGACGAGATCGATGCTGTCGTCGAGCTTGCCGCCGCAATACGGGCATGCGCCGTCGTGCCGGTCCAGGTAGAACCCGCACCGGCCGCAATGGGCCCCCGGCCGCTCGATGTCCCTGGCGAGGACCAGGGTGTCGACCTTTCCCTCCTGGAGTTGCTCGAGGGTGTCGGGGAAGCCGGCGACCGCCAGGTGCCGGTTCGTGTATCGGTCGCGCAGAAGGTCCACGGTCGAGGTCTCACGGGATTCGCCCTGGGCGTGGAAGAACGGCGCCAGGCGCTCGAGGATGGCAGGCGTCGGTTCGTGGATCGGGGCGTTGTCCGTGTGCACTACCTTCTCCCTGAGTTGCTGGGGAAGGAACTCCATGAAGTACGTCACATTCTCCCGGGTGCCCAGCAGAACCAGGTCGTCCGGCCGGTAGCGTCGATCGAACTCCACGGCCTCCTGCGCGAATTCCTTGAAGAAGTGTCGAACCTCCTCGGCTTTCCGCTTCTGCCGATCCTTCGCTTCCTCGCCGCCCGCACGGGTGTCGTGCGGAGTCGGATACGGCTCGGTGGTGGTCTCGTGCTCGGAAAGCGCCTCGCCGAGATAGGCGTGAATGAGCCTCAGGTGCTCCCGATCCACGACGAGGATCCCGTAACTGCGGTGTTGTTCCACGACCTGGGCGACCGGCCCGATGATCGGACAGGTCGAGATGACGACGCGGTTCCGAACAGGAACCGGAAACTGCAGCGCCTCGAGCCAATCGCCTCCGATTTCGGTGTAGACGGCCACGCCGCGGTTCGCGCGATCGAAGCCGTCCTCCAACCACTGCCGTACCCGCTCGAACGCGGCACCCAGCGCCTCCCGATGGTGTCCCTCGCGATCGCTGTCGAGCTCGGCGTGACGCGCGAGCTCCTTGTCCAGGAACAGGCGGTACGTCCGCTGGTTCACTTCGTTGACCGACATGTCGAGGAAGACCGAGAGGACGGGCAACTGGCCGTCGGGGCGATGGAGCAGCCGGAGAATGTCCTGCCTCGAGATCATGGCCGCGTTCGTCGGTTCCGTGGTCGGCGGTTCGGAGGTACAGCGGACCGAGGCAAGGTCCGTGCCCTCCCCGGGGCCCACAGCGACTACCAGGAGTCGCCGGAGAGTCGTCCAAGGGTCGCCGCCAAGCGAAGCGGCGGCGCACCTTCCGGCACGCCGCCGCCACCATGAACGTCGGACTCGCCGACGGGTGCCTTACATGTGATAGTTCGGCGCCTCGCGCGTGATCGTCACGTTGTGCGGGTGCGACTCGCGCAGCCCGCCGCCCGTGATCCGGACGAAACGCGCCTTGGTGCGCAGCGTTTCGAGGTCCGGGCACCCGCAGTAGCCCATCCCGCTGCGCAGCCCGCCCACGAGCTGGTAGATCACGTCGGAGACCGGGCCCTTGTAAGGAACGCGCCCTTCGATCCCTTCGGGCACGAACTTGCGGGCCTCCGTGACGCCTTCCTGGAAGTAGCGATCCGCGGAGCCGTCTTCCATCGCGGAGAGCGAGCCCATCCCGCGTACCGTCTTGTAGCGACGTCCCTCGAGGAGGAAGCTCTCGCCCGGACTCTCCTCGGTCCCGGCCAGGAGCGACCCCATCATCGCGGCGTGCGCGCCCGCGGCCAGCGCCTTGACCAGGTCGCCGGAGAAACGGATCCCGCCATCGGCGATGACCGGGACTCGCCCTTCCACCCCCCGCACCGCCTCCATGACGGCCGACAGCTGCGGGACGCCGACGCCGGTCACGACGCGAGTCGTGCAGATGCTCCCCGGCCCGATCCCGACCTTGACGGCGCTCGCGCCGCGTTCGACCAGCGCCCTCGCGCCTTCGGCCGTCGCCACGTTCCCGGCGATGATCTGCGCCTCGGGGAAACGCTCACGCATCCGCGCGAGGGCGTTGAGCACGCCGGCCGAGTGCCCGTGCGCAGTGTCGATCACGAGGACGTCGCACCCCGCGGCGAGCAGCTCGGCCGCGCGGTCCAGATCCCGCTCCGACGTGCCGACCGCCGCGCCCACGCGCAGCCGGCCGTGCTCGTCCTTGCACGCGTTCGGGTACTGCCGCCGCTTGAAGATGTCCTTGACCGTGATCAGGCCGCGCAGCCGGCCGGCTTCGTCCACGACCGGGAGCTTCTCGATCCGGTTCTCGTGCAGGATCCGTTCGGCCTCGTCGAGCGACGTGCCGACAGGCGCCGTGACCAGCCCCTCGCTCGTCATCAGCTCCCGGACCGGGCGGTCCAGGTTCGTCTCGAATTGGAGATCCCGGTTGGTCACGATCCCGACCAGGCGGCCGTCGTCGTCCACGATCGGCACGCCGCTGATCGAGAACTGCTCCATCAGCTTGTGCGCCGCCCGCACCGGCTTGTCCGGGCCGAGCGTGATCGGGTTGAGGATCATCCCGCTCTCGGAGCGCTTGACCCGATCCACCTCCGCGACCTGCCGGTCGATCGACATGTTCTTGTGGATGATCCCGATCCCGCCCTCGCGAGCCATCGCGATCGCCATCCGCGACTCCGTCACGGTGTCCATCGCGGCGGACACGAGCGGAATCGGCAGCACGATCGCCTCGGTCAGCTTCGTCTCGACCCGGGTGTCGCGCGGGTGCACCTCCGAGTAATCCGGCACCAGCAAGACATCGTCGAACGTGAGACCCTCGCCGACGAATCGAGGGTGGCGTTCATGATCGATCATACGGCCCCCGCCCAATATGCGCGACGCCCGCGGGGGCGCGTGCGTCTGTGCGCACCACTCCCCGCGGGCGTCGAATGTCCGATCCTATGTACGACCAAATGTCCCATGGTGAATGATAGCCCGGCGGGCGCTTCGCGTCAAGCGCGGCCGGACCGACCTCAGCCGGCTCCCACCCTCCCCCGAAGCAGGCGTCTCACGGGTGCCGGAACGAGACTGCCGATCTCTTCCAGGCCGTCGACGAGGAGGCGCAGCGTCTCCGGGTCGCCGTCCCAGTGCTCGTGGACGATCTCGGGGCCGGCTCGGATCAGGAGCCGGTCGAAGACGAGCGCGAGCAGGTAGAGGTCGTCGACGAGGCCCATGAAGCCGAGGAAGTCGGGGAGCATGTCGACCGGGACGATGACGTACACGATCGTCGCGACGACGAGCGCCTTGTCGAGAAACGAGACGCGCCGGTCGCGCATGAGGCGGAAGAGCAGCCGGACGAAGCTGGGGATGCGCGCGATCAGTGCGGCCACCGCGGCCCGCGCGCCGCGACGGGCCCCGCGATCGTTTGCCGCCATGCTACTCCGTTCCGGCTGCGGCCCGGGCGGTGCCGCCATCGGGCTCCTCGGCGGGACGCGATGCGCGCGCTTCCGGGCCCGCCGCGCGGTCCGCCTCGCGCTTCGCCGATGCCGATGGCTTCAGCCCTTCGACGACGCCCTGCCCCGCTTCGGCCAGGGTGTTCACGAACCGGCTGGCCGTACCGATCAGCTTCATCGTGCCGCTGAGCGCCTTGGGCGCCACCTCCCGCAGGCGCATGCGGTCCTCGAGCCGCTCGGCGAACCTTTGCAGCCCGCTCGGCTCCGGCGCCCGTCCCGGCGCGTACTTCGCCTCCAGGAACTCGATGAAATCCAGCACCTGATAGAGCTGCTCGTCCGGGAGCGCCTCGAGCTTGCGCATCAGGCGCTTGCGCATAACGTCGTGCATGGTCGTCCTCGAGCTGGCGTGTGATGCTGCCACTACGGAAAGATAACGCCGCCGGTTCCCGATCAATACCCTCGTCCGCGGACGACCGGTCGCGTTGACACCCGCGCGATCGATCGCCTACCTTCCACCTCCCAACCGGGCCGGCGCCAGTGGCCCATGAACGGCGAGTGCGGTGGACAGAAGGGTACGTGATGGCTTTCCTCCCTCTCCGGCGGGTATCGGTCGCGGAAACAGCGGGTCGGGAGTACGACCGATGGCTGGGCTGGCTCGCCGAGGAGCTGTCGAACCCCGAATGTGACCGCAACGAGCTGTGCCGGCGGATCCTGACCGACCTCTACTACCCCGGGCTGCGCGACGTCGACCCGACCTCGCTCCCGCCGACGACGCGGGTCGCGCTCCTGCAAATGGATCCCCGCAACGTGACACTGGAGCCGGAGTACTACGCCGAGGTCGACACGGAGCGCTTCGCGCGCGTGAAGCCGCTCCTCTGGCTCTGGGAGATGTTCGACAAGAGCCCGCTCGGCGAGAACATCGAACTCGGCGTCCGGTTCCGCCGCATCCTCGCCCGGCACATCTTCCGCCGCGTCGGGCGCAACTTCAAGTGCTTCCAGTTCGTGAAGTTCTCGTTCGGCTACAACATGGAGGTCGGCGACGACGTGGTGGTGCACCGCCACGTACTGCTGGACGACCGGGGCGGGATCGTCCTCGGGAACCGCGTGTCGATCTCGGACTACGCGAACGTCTACAGCCACAGCCATTCGATCGCCGAGAGCCGTGACGTGGAGACGCCGAAGACGGTGATCGGCGACGGGGTCCGGATCACCTACCACGCCACGGTGCTGGCCGGCGTGCACCTGGCCGAGGATTCGATGCTCGGCGCGCTCGGGCTCGCGACCCGGGACGTGGGCCCGGGCCAGGTGGCGCTCGGGATCCCCGCGAAGCCGAGGCTAGAGAAGCCGCCGATTTCCGACCGGCCGCGCCACCCCGCCACGCGGGATCCGCTGGCCGAAGAGGATTGAGCCCGGCGCGGGGGCGAACGGAAAGGGCTACGGCGCCTCCCCGGGTCGCCTCGCGGCGATAGGCCGGAGCGCCGCAGCCCTGCGCCCGTCCTCAGACCTCCTGCCCTTCGTACTCCTCCTTGAGCCGAGCGACG
Source organism: uncultured bacterium (assembly GCA_937889645.1). Lineage (GTDB taxonomy): Bacteria > Gemmatimonadota > Gemmatimonadetes > Longimicrobiales > RSA9 > CALBZE01. The sequence goes on along the minus strand of CALBZE010000097.1, from coordinate 61,319 downwards.
ACGGCCGGGTCGGCGAGCGTCGTCGTGTCACCGAGAGCGCGGCCTTCGGCCACGTCCCTGAGCAGCCGACGCATGATCTTGCCGGAGCGCGTCTTGGGCAGGTCCGCGGCGAACAGGATGTCGTCCGGCCGCGCGATGGCCCCGATCTTCTCGACCACGTGCTGCCGGAGCTCTTCCTTGAGGTCGGGGTGCGGCTCGCGCCCCTCCTTCAGCGTGACGAATGCCGCGATCGCCTGACCCTTCACGTCGTGCGCACGCCCGACGACGGCGGCCTCGGCCACCGCCGGATGGTCGACCAGCGCGCTCTCGACCTCCATCGTGCCGATGCGGTGACCCGCCACGTTCAGCACGTCGTCCACGCGGCCGAGGATCCAGAAGTAGCCGTCCTCGTCCCGCTTAGCGCCGTCGCCCGGGAAGTACGTGTCGGGCCACTTGGACCAGTAGGTCTGCCGGTAGCGCTCGTCGTCGCCGTAGATCGTGCGCATCATCCCGGGCCAGGGCCGGGTGATGGCGAGGTAGCCGGCGGACACCGGCTCGCCGGCGTCGTTCAGCACCGCCGCCTCGATCCCGGGGAACGGGATCGTCGCGCTCCCCGGCTTCGTCTCCGTGATTCCGGGGAGCGGCGTGATCAGGATCCCGCCCGTCTCCGTCTGCCACCAGGTGTCCACGATCGGACACCGGCCATGGCCGATGTGCTCGTGGTACCAGACCCACGCCTCGGGGTTGATCGGTTCGCCGACCGTTCCCAGCAGCCGTAGCGAGGACAGGTCGTACTTCGCCGGCCACTCCGTGCCCCAGCGCATGAAGGAGCGGATCGCCGTCGGCGCCGTGTAGAAGATCGTCACGCCGTACTTCTCGACCAGCTCCCAGAAGCGCCCACGGTGCGGCCAGTCCGGCGCGCCCTCGTACATGACCACCGTCGCGCCGGCGGCGAGTGGACCGTAGACGATGTAGCTGTGCCCCGTCACCCACCCGATGTCGGCCGTGCACCAGTAGCAGTCGGAGTCCTTCAGGTCGAAGACGAGCTTCGTCGTCGCCAGCAGGTGTGTCAGGTAGCCGCCCGTCGTGTGCACGACGCCCTTCGGCTTTCCCGTCGTCCCGGACGTGTACAGGATGTAGAGCAGGTCTTCGGCATCCATCGGCTCGGGCGGGCAATCGGCAGACGCATCCGCCATCAGCTGGTGGTACCAGTAGTCCCGCCCTTCGCGCATGCGCACGTGCGCCTCGCCGGCCGTCCCACGCTCCACCACGACCACGTGCTCGATCGACGGCGTCTCCTCCAGCGCACGGTCCGCCTCGGCCTTCAGCTGCACGACCCGGCCCCGCCGGTAACCGCCGTCGGCGGTGATCAGGACCTTCGCCCGAGCGTCATTGATCCGGTCTCGCAGACTCTCGCTCGAGAAGCCGCCGAACACCACAGAGTGCGGCGCGCCGATCCGCGCGCACGCCAGCATCGCGACCACCGCCTCAGGGATCATCGGCAGGTAGATCGCGACCCGATCCCCTTTCCCCACGCCCAATCGCTTCAACACGTTCGCGAACTTGCTCACCTCCCGGTACAGATCCCAGTAGGTCAGCACGCGCGTGTCCCCCGGCTCACCCTCCCAGATCAGCGCCGCCTTGTTCCGACGCGGGCCGGTCAGGTGCCGGTCCACGCAGTTGTACGCCGCATTGAGCTTTCCGCCCACGAACCATTGCGCGTGCGGCGGCCGCCAGTCCAGCACGCGGTCCCATGGCTCGATCCAATCCAGCTGCCGGGCCCACTCCGCCCAGAACGCCTCGGGGTCCGCGGCCGCACGTGCGTAGATTCCCGGATCCGACGCGTTCGCCTGCTCGCGAAACTCCGCCGATGGCACGAACCGCCGTTCCTCGCTCAACAGCGCTTCCAGCGCCCGCTCGACTTCGGCCATGGTCCCCTCACTTTCTCGGTGTCCGTGACGATCCCGCTGATCATACGCACACGTCCGCCGCCGGAGCAACGTCGTCTCTGCACCCATGACGCGGGAACTCCGGGCGGGGTCCGCGGTGTATGGCATGGATCAGGCCGCGGCCCGAAGCCCGACCGGACCCAATCGCGGAAACAATTGCGCGACAACACATTACCCGCGCACCGCGCCCGGCCTCGCCGCGACCGACGGCTTGTTTTATTCACGCCGTTGGCCTAGATTGGCCGCGCGGCCGTCGCCGACGGCGCAGGGCGCTGTGGCCCCTCCGATCCGCGCACCGCGGATCGGCGGCATGGACCAGCAGGAGAGGCGAGAAGCAGATGGCGAAAAAGCTGTCCAAGGAAAAGATCCAGCACCTCCAGAAGCGTCTGCTGCGCGAGCGCGAACGGGCGCTCCGTTCCCTTGGTCAGTTCGACGAGTTGGCCAAGCACGCGGCCGAGCAAGCGGACTCCGACCTGTACTCGTACTCGGATCACATCGCCGATCTCGGCACGGACGCGATGGAGCGGGAGAAGATGCTGCTCTTCGCGAGCAAGGAGGGTCGGTATCTCTACCGGATCGAGGAAGCGCTTCGTCGCCTCTACAAGGATCCGGACAACTTCGGCAAGTGCCACAACTGCGGCAATTTGATCAACTTCGATCGTCTGGACGCCCTGCCGCACGCACGGTACTGCATCGACTGCAAGCTCAAGGAAGAGGCGGACGCCGCGTAAGCGACGCGTCCGATCGAATGATAGGCGCCCGGGGAGCTCGGCTCTCCGGGCGTGCTTCGTTCAGGGGAGCGTAGAACGCAGGAGGTTCGGCAGCTCCCGGACGAACGCCGACCGGGCGAGGACGCGATCGGCGCCCGCCATCCGGGCGGCCCGAAGCGCCTCGCCCTCGACGTGCGCACCGAAGACGACCAGAGGGATCGTCGCGAGCGAGGGGTCGGCCTTGAGACTCCCGACGAGGGCGGGGACGTCGACGCCGCGCGCGTCCAGGTCCAGCAATACGAGGCGCGGCAGCGCGTTCCGGGCCGCATCGAGCAGCTCGGCGGCGGACCGGGCAATGTGCACACGCGCGCCCACCGTCTCCGCGACTCCCCGGATGCGTGACGCGAAGATCAGGTCGGCCACGAGCGCGAGCGCGTGAACCTGCTCGCGCCCCGCGGTTCCGTAGGCGGCGTCGCCGCACGCTCCGGGGCCTGCCACGTTTCCGGCATCCATCACACAACTCTCATCCAATCAACGACATACGCCCAATTCGACGCGAGTTTTCCCATTGACACCCGCGCCGGACGCGGGTAAAGTTAGTCATTGCAACGCACGCGTGCGAGCATGCACGGGAAGGACCCATGAAGGTACGGACCACGGCTCGAATCAGCCCCGCCGAAGCGGACGCGGTGCTGCGGCGGGCTCTGGAGTCGAGCGGGCAGCGCTTCACGGAGCAGCGGGCGGCCGTCTATCGCCATCTCCTGCAAACGGACAAGCATCCGACCGCGGACGACGTGTTCACGGCGGTGAGGGCGGAGATCCCCGACATCTCTCTGGCGACGGTGTACAAGTCGCTGGAGACGCTGGTCGGCTGCGGACTCGCGGTAAAGCTGACGTACGGGGATGGCTCGGCGCGCTACGACGGCCGGACGGACCCGCATCCGCACGCGCGTTGTCTGGCGTGCGGGGCCGTGCTGGACGTGCCGGGGAAGCTGGAGACGGAAGCGCTCGAACGCCTCGGGCCGGTGCACGGCTTCGAAGTCGAGGGCTACCGTTTGGAACTCGTCGGCTATTGCGGAGACTGCGCGGCGCACTGAACCGCGCCGATGCACGACAGACGGAATGCCGAAGCGCCGATCTCGTATGGACGGGATCGGCGCGTTTGTCTACCGCGGCCGTGGTTACGTGAGCGACGACCGCTGAGGCGGCGTTGCTGCGTCGAGGCCGTCGAGGCCTAGGAACCTGCGGATCTGCGCCTCGAGCGACCCCAGATCGGCCGTGGTGTTCTTGCATGGGCCATCGGGGAGCCCGAGGGTCGAGCCGAGGACGGGGAGTCTGGAGGCGACGTCGTGCACCCCGCTCACGAGGTCACGCTCGCAAGCGACGGCGACGACGGCGAGCGGCTTCACGCGCGCGATCATCTCGCGGGCGTAGCGTCCACGCGCGGCGACGAACAACGGCACGCCGTACCGCGCGGACAGGTCCATGGCGCCCTGCATGCTCTCCTTGTCGAGGCAGCGGGGGAGCAGGACGAGGAGCTTGTCCGGCCGAACGCCGCCGGGGCGAATCCGCGCGGCGGCGAGGGCGTTGTAGACGCGGAGCGCCGCATTCCCGGCGCGGTCGCGCGAGATGCCGAACCAGCGCCCCGCTCGTTCGGCGAGCGGCATGACGCGAGGGAGGAGTCCGCGCTCGACCAGCCGCGCAGGCAGGAGATTCCTGCCGATTCGCATGGAGATGGCGAGCAGCGCGATCCACCCGGCGGCGGCGCCGACCGCGAGGGCCATGCCGATCCAGAGGATCGTCGGCACGGCCGGATGCAGTTCCGCGAGCCGCGGAGAAACGAGCCACAGCACCCCGGCCGCGACGAGTGCGACGGCCAGGCACCAGGCGCCGATCAACCGGAAGAAGAGTCCTGGAGGCTCGTGGAAGATGCCGCCGTTGGGCAGCGGATTCCCATCCCAGTCGTCCCACTCGTGCCCGAGCCGGCGGTCCGAACGCAGCTGGAGGAGCTGAGGTCCCGCAGGCTCGCACCCGCGCAGAGGATCCACCCGGCGTTGCTCATCCATGGCGGCCACGATATGCTGTCGGCCGGTACGCGTCAAGCGCGCGCCGCAACGCCTGCGGCAGGGACGAGCGTGGTGGAACGACGATCCACATTGGATCGATTCCTTGGCTGAAGAGGAGCGGAACAGGTGACGAACAACTCCGGCGGACGCGGGGTTCCGCGGCAGCTCACGACGCTGCGCACGGACATCCCGGTCACGGGCCGTACGACGGGCGCAACCAAGGACGAATTGCTCGAACTCCTACGCAAGTCCGAAGTCAGGTTCCTGCGCCTGCAGTTCACGGACATCACCGGGATCACGAAGAACGTCGAGGTCCCGCAGAGCCAGTTCGAGAAGGCGCTCGCGGGCGACATCACGTTCGACGGCTCCTCGATCCAGGGGTTCGTCCGGCTCGAGGAGTCGGACATGATCCTGAAGCCGGACTACGACACGTTCGCGATCTTCCCCTGGGGCGACCCCGAGAACCGCGTCGCGCGGCTGATCTGCGACGTCTACACGGCGGACGGCAAGCCCTTCGAGGGCGATCCGCGCTTCGTCCTCAAGCGCCAGATCGCGGCGGCCGCGGAGCTCGGCTACCAGATGATGGCCGGCGTCGAAGCGGAGTTCTTCCTCTTCCACCGCGCGCCGGACGGCAAGCCCACGCGCGTCACGCACGATTCCGGCGGCTACTTCGACCTGACGCCTGTCGACCTGGGCGAGGTCGCGCGGCGCGACATCGTCAACATCCTCGAGCTGATGGGGTTCGAGGTGGAGGCGGCGCACCACGAGGTCGCGCCCGGGCAGCACGAGATCGACTTCCGCTACAGCGAAGTGCTCACCACCGCCGACAACCTGGCGACCTTCCGCTTCGTGGTCCGCAACGTGGCGCTGTACCACGACCTGCACGCCACGTTCATGCCCAAGCCGATCTACGGCCAGGCGGGCTCGGGATTGCACACGCACCAGTCCCTCTTCAAGGACGGGAAGAACGCGTTCTACGATCCCAAGGCGCCCGATGGGCTCTCGAAGGTCATGCGATGGTACGTCGGCGGGCTCCTCGCCCACGCCCGCGGCTACTGCGCCATAACGAACCCGCTGGTCAACAGCTACAAGCGCCTGGTGGCGGGCTTCGAGGCGCCGGTCCACGTCTCGTGGTCGCATCGGAACCGTTCGCCCATGGTCCGCGTCCCGGCGCGGCGCGGCAAAGGGACGCGCGTGGAGCTTCGCACGCCCGACCCTTCGGCGAACCCGTATCTGGCGCTGGCCGTCCAGCTCGGCGCAGGGTTGGAGGGGATCCGGCGGAAGATCCAGCCCCCCGAGCCGGTCGACAAGAACATCTCCGAGCTGACCGTCCGCGAGTACCGGAAGTACCGAATCCAGGAGCTGCCCCGCGACCTGAGCGAGGCGATCGCCTTCATGAAGAAGGATCAGGTGGTGCGCCGCATTCTCGGTGACCACGTGTTCCACCACTTCGTGACGGCCAAGGAGCTCGAGTGGCAGGAGTATATCGCGCAGGTCCACGACTGGGAGATCGAGCGGTACCTGGCGGCGTATTGAGGTCGTGACGGGGCTCGGGGATCAGGGCTCGGGGCTCAGGGCTCGGGGGGCCGGGGCCGGGGGGCGGGGGCTTTGTGGGCGGGGGCGTTGCGGGCGGGGGTCAGGAAGGCGCCGCGTTCTCGCGGCGGAAGCTGAGTCGGATACAGGTGCCACGCTCGCAGGGGATCCGTTCGATCCGGCCGCCCAGGTCGCCGCGCACGAGCGCGTCGACGATCGAGCGGCCGCTCCCGACCACTTCCTCATGATCCAGGTCGGGCATGCCGATCCCGTCGTCGGCGATCTCTACGCTCACCTCGCCGTCCTGATCCATGACACGAATGCGCACGAGGCCGCTCCGCCCATCGGGGAAGGCGTGCTCGAGCGCGTTCGTGATCAGCTCGTTCATCGCGAGCGCCAGGGAGAACCCCTGCCGCTCGTTCAACGCCGCGGCGTCGCCCTCGAACTCGAGACGCACCCGGCCGTCCTCGGCCATCGAGTTCCGAAGCCGTTGCGCGAGCCGTTCCGCGATCTCGCGCACGGGCACCGAGCGGTAGTTCTGCCGCCGGAGCGCCTCGTGCACCGTCAGGAAGGAGCGCAGGCGACTCTCCAGACTGGCCAGCGCCTCGGGCGCCGGGCGTGGAGGCCGCCGATTCCGCTCCATGCTGACCAGCCCCATGATCACGGATAGGTTGTTCCGGACCCGGTGGTCCAGTTCGCGCAGCAGGAGCGCCCGCTCGTCCGCGTCGGCGCGGGCACGCTCGTAGAGCTGGTAGTTCTGGTTGGCGAGTTCGGCGAGGCGTCGGTTCATCCGCTGGAGCTCCCGCTCCGCGCGGTGAACGCGTAAGCGCGACACGATCCGTGCGGTCAGCTCCGCGGCGTGGAACGGCTTGGCGACGTAGTCGTCGGCGCCCGCCTCGAACGTCCGCACCACGTCCTCGGGCGTCGTCCGCGCGGTCACCATGATGACCGGCAGGAGCGGGTCGTATCGCTCCTTCAGCTCCCGGCAGATCGCCCACCCGTCCCGCCCCGGAAGCATTGCGTCCAGGAGCACGAGGTCGACGGTGCCCACCCATGAGAGCGCCTCCTCGCCTCGCGCAACCGACACCACACGAAAACCCTGGGCTTCGAGCAGGTCCGTCAGGAGCTGGCGGGCGTACAGCTCATCATCTACAACAAGGATCGTGGCCGGCTCGTCGTCCGTGCCCTCCTGCGCATCGCCCACGGACGACTGCCGGTCCTCCCGATCCAAGATCGTTTCCGACTCCAGATTCATCGGCTGTCTCGATCGATCACGTGCGGCGTCACACGGACTAGGCTACTTCCTCCGCGCGCCCGGATCAATCTCGCTGCAGGAGCGGCGCGGCCAACAGTATCTTCTTGGCGAGTTCGACCATGGGGGTGTTCTTGTCCTGGCTGGTCTTCTGCAGAAAACGATACGCCTCCCGCTCGGACAACCCCCTCGTGTCCATGAGCAGCCCCTTCGCGCGCTCGATGATCTTGCGCTCTTCCAGCTTGACCTCGAGCTGGTCCCGCTGCCGCTTCGCATCGATCCAGTCGTCGAAGCGCGCACGCGCCACCGCGATCGCCGGGCCCAGGTCGTCCGGATCGACCGGCTTGACCAGGTAGTGGAATACCGGCGAGCGCGTCGCCTCCTCCACCGTCCGACTGTCGCTGTAAGCCGACAGGATGATGATCGGGATCGGCCGCTCGGCCGCGATCTGGTGCGCCGCTTCCGGGCCCGTCATGACGGGCATCCGGATGTCCAGGAACGCCAGATCCGGCTTCGTCTCCCGGGCGAGGTCCACGGCCTCCCTTCCGTTCGTCGCCGTGGCCACGACCTGGTGACCCAGCGTCTCGAGCTGGCTCGTCAGCGCGAGGTTGTGCAGCGCCTCGTCATCGGCGATGAGGATGCGAAGCGACTCGGCCATGGGGCATGCTCCTTCCCTTCGGAGGTGGACGTAACAGTATGCAAGGCGTCTGTGACGCCGCCACACCTGCGCGCCTGGTGCCCCGAAAAAAGGACGGGCGCACCTGCCCACGATTTGGGGAGGCGCGCCGTGACCTCGTTCCGCAGATCCAACCGAGCGGTCGTCGGGACCCCAAGATATGGCGAATGCGCTGGGACGCAAGGGGCGGGACGCCGTCCCGTGCGATGCGTGGACGTGTGCATGAAAGATACCACTACGTCGTGGCCTTCGACTTGCACCCCCGGACCACAAACGCCTGTTTCTGCGTATGAAGGGCCTGCCATGGACCATCGCGCGTCATGATCTCGAAGATTTCTTGCCTCGTCCTGTCCGCCGCTCTGGGGATCGCCGGCCCGGCCTCGCCCGGCGCGCCACAGTCGAGCCAGGCGAGCGCCCTGGCGCCGGCGGCGCCAGCGACCGCGCCCGCCCTCGCGGTGCTCCACGCGGACCTCGTGCGGCTGATCGCCGGCACGGGTTGGCAGGGCGCGCGCTGGAGCGTGATGGCCGTGTCGCTGGACGTCGGGGACACGATCTTCGCGTACAACCCGGATCTGGAGCTGGCGCCGGCGTCGAACATGAAGCTGTTCACCTCGGCGGCGGCGCTGCGTTACATGGGCCCGAACTACCGGTACGGGACGTACCTGCTGACCGACGGCCGGGTGAACGGCGGCGTCCTGGAGGGTGACCTGTACGTCTACGGCACGGGCGACCCCACGCTGTCCGACCGATTTCACGAAAGCAAGACGGCGGTGTGGCAGGCGTTCGCGGACACGCTGGTCGCCATGGGAATACGGGAGGTTCGGGGCGCCGTCGTCGGGGACGCGTCGTACTTCACGGGCGACGGGTACGGTGCGGGCTGGCAGCAGGATTACATGAACACCTGGTACGCGGCGCCGGTCAGCGCACTTTCGTTCAACGAGAACATCGTGACGCTGCTGATCAAGCCGGGCGAGCAGGTCGGCTGGCGGCCGCGGATCCAGATGATCCCGGGCGGCGACGGGATCGCGATCGTCAATCTGGCGACGACTGTCGCGGGCGGGGATACGTGGCTCGACGTAAACCGAGCCGCGTACGACGGCCCGATCGTGATCCGGGGGCGGATCAGCGCCGGCAGCCCGGGGGTGTGGCGCGCGGTGCCGGTGGCCGACCCTGCGCGCTTCGCGGCGGCGGTGCTCCGGGAGGTGCTGGAATCGCACGGGATCGTGGTGCACGGAGGGGTCCGTTCGATCCATGCGCCGGAGACGTCGCCGGTGACGGCGCGCAAGGTCCACGCGCCCGCGTTCGACGCGCGGCCGCTGCGCGTGCTCGCGGTGCATCAGTCGCCGTCGATGCTGGATATCCTGAGCGTGGTCAACAAGAAGAGCCACAACCTGTACGCAGAGGCGGTCCTCCGGTCGGTCGGCCGGGTGGCGACGGGCGAAGGGAGCGTGCGGGGCGGCTCCCAAGCGGTGCACGAGATGCTCACGCGCGAGGCGGGCCTCGACACACTGGCGCTCCGGATGTTCGACGGCTCGGGGCTCTCGGTGCTGAACCGGGTGAGCGCGAGGGCGCTCACGCACCTGCTCGCCTACATGGCGCGGTCGCCGATGTGGTCGAGCTACTGGGAGACGCTCCCCGAGGCGGGCGATCCACGGGGGCTCCGGCGGATGCATCAGACGCCGGCGGTGGGGAACCTGCGGGCGAAGACGGGAACGATCAACCACGTTTCGGCGCTCTCGGGGTACGTGCGCGCGGCGAACGGCGAGCGGATCGCGTTCGCGATCATCAGCAACGACGTCCCGTCGACGTGGCGGGCGAAGCGGGTCGAGGACGCGATCGGAATCCGCCTGGCGCGCTTCACGCGCCCCATCCCGGCGCGGCATGCCTCGGCGTCCGGGACGCCAGCGCCCGGGGCCGCGACACCCGGCGCCGCCCCGGCCGGGACTGCGGCGCCCGGGACCTCGGCACCGGGCGCGGCTCCGCCCGGCATCTCGGCACCCGCGACCGCACCGCCGGTCGCGTCGGCCGCCGCGTCGTCGCCCGACAGCGCGCGCGTCCACGTGATCCGGAAGGGCGACGTGCTCGAGCGGATCGCGAAGAGCTATGGCACCACTGTTGGCGCGATCCTGGACGCGAACCCAGGCGTGGACCCGCGTCGGCTGATCCCGGGGCGGCAATTGCGGATCCCCTGAGGCCGGGTCCGCACGCCGCCGCGCTGTCACCGTACACGACGCCGCGCCGGCGCCGCCCGGTCAGTCCGGAAGCACCCGCTTCACGACGGTCAGGATTCCGCGGAGGCGTCGGCCCAACTCGTCGCCGAGGAGGTCGTTTTCGGCGACGCCCCCGTTCGAGAGGGCGGAATGGATGATCTGCCCGCCGCCCACCGAGATCGCGACGTGAGTGATCCGGCCGGGTCGTTCGGAGAAGAAGAGGAGGTCTCCCGCACGCACTCCGGACAGGTCGGGACCGGGCTCGACGGTCGAGCCCACGCGGGCCTGCTGGTCCGAGTCGCGCGGGAGCGCGATCCCGTGCATCCAGTAGATCGACTGGACGAAGCCGGAGCAGTCGGCGCCGGACGTCGTGACGCCGCCCCAGAGGTACGGCGTGCCGTACCACCGGCGCGCGGTGCGGACGACGCTCTCGCCGCGCAGCGGGAACCAGTCGGCGAGGCGGTCGGCCTCCACGACTTCGCCCGATGCGACGACGGCCTGCCGACCGTCCGGGAGGCGCACCTTGCGGGGCGCGTCGCGGATCACGCGCGCGCCCCACGGCAGCCGACCGAGCCGACGCCCCTCCTCGTCCTCGATCTCGGCCCCGAGCGAAACCATCGGCTCCCCGCCCTGCCCGCGCTCCCAGGCTTGCGCCCACTCGGCGGCACCGACGGCGAGGTACCCGTGGTGGATCCAACCGATATAGCCGTCCTCACCACGGGCGCGCCACCACGCGTCGACCCGCGAGAGGAGATCGAGCCGGTGGCCGAGCACGTATTGCGAGACCTGGGTCGAGGAGACCCGCGGCTCGGCGTGGACGGGTGCGATGGCGGCGGTCACGACGGCGTGGACCTCGTCGCCGAGGGCGGGGTCCGGGAGGCGAACGACTTCGTCGGCGACGTCGGCGCCGAATTCCGCCGCCGCCCGGGCGAGCAGCGCCTCGACCGCCGGAGCGCTGGTCGTCTCACCGACCGCGACGAGGCCGCCGTCCCGCTCCTCGATGCGGACGTCGAACACGACGGTGCGCGGGTCGAACCCACGCTCCCGTGCGACCTCTTCGGCAAGGCGATCGAAAGGGCTCATCGTCGGTCAATGTACCCCGGCCCGCGTAGGACGGCAACGATCGTCCGGGGGCGATCAGGCGCGGAGCACGGCAGCCGCGAGTCGTCTCAGGCGCAGGAAGTAAAGGGATTCCGGGGTGTGCCGGATGTTGGGGTGGAAGCGACGGCACGTCCGGCATTCGAGGTCGTATCCGGACGCGCCGGGCGGTAGGACCGCGGCGAGGCGCGTGGTGGGCTGGGCCTCGAGCGGTCCGCCGCAGTGGGGGCAACCCGGGTTCCTGCCCTCGCGGAGCCGGGCTCGAATCACCTGTCGGTCACGAGGACTGAACCGTCGCCAGGTCCGGGAACGCATCCCCGATCGCATGCCAGAGCCTCCTGCCGAAGGGTGCCGAGCCTCTGGCGACCGGGTGCAAGGTGCGTTCCCGTCAGCCGTCGTGACGCGCCGCGCCGATCAGCCGAGGGAGGGCGACCTCTCGAGCGCGGCCCGAAGCCGGCGCCGCAGCTCGGTCTCGGACATGGTGCGCACGGTGCGCTCCGCCGTCGCCCGCGTCTGCCAACGCACCTCCGGGACCGGGCGCACCGCGTCCGGCTCGCCCTCGGGGTGGAACACGAGGTACCAGCGCCCGTGGTGCCGGGGCGTCTCTTCCTCCAGGGCCGTGGCGACCCACGCCCGCCCGTTCTCGTCCTTGAAGCTCCTCATGCGAATGACACCTTCTCGAGTCGTTCGGTCGAGTTTGTCGCGCGCCCGCAGCGGCGCGAACGCGCGAAAGTTTGCGTCGGGAATCGGACTTGCGCAACCTGGGGCGGACGCGCAGCATGGGCGCGCACTCGAACGTGGAGACACTCATGCCCCAAGATCTCGAGCAGCGGCTCGAAGAAGGGATTTCGCTGATATTCGGTTTCGTGCCCCAACTCCTGGCGGCGGCGGGGATCCTGCTGGCCGGGTTCGCGATCGCGAAGATGGTGCAGCACGGCACGGACGCGGCGCTGCGCCGGATCGGGTTCAATCGCTGGATGCGCGAGGGCGGCGTGACGGAAGCGCTGGCGCGGGCCGGGACGGCGCTGGCCCCCTCGGCCGTGATCGCCGCGCTCGTCTTCTGGACCGTGATGGTCCTCGTCATCCTGCTCGCGGCGAGCGCCCTCGGCCTCGGAGTGGTCAATGCGCTCTTCTACGAGCTCCTTACCTACATCCCGAACGTCATCGCCGCGGTCATCGTGCTGGTACTGGGGATCGTCCTGGGCGAGTTCACGAAGGACTTGATCCTGGCCTCGGCGGGCGGGCTGGCCGGCGGAGTTACGCTTGCCCGGGCCGCGAAGGCGGCCGTCATCGTGCTCGCCGTCTTCATGGGCCTCGAGCAACTGGGGATCGCCGAGGACATCGTGCTGGTCGCGTTCATCGCCGTGGTCGGCGCGGGCGCGCTGGCCGCGGCCATCGCGTTCGGCCTGGGAGGCCGCGACGTCGCCGCGGAGATCGTGCGGGATTGGTACGAAAGGAGTCGGGAGTTCGAGCGGCGGACGCGCACCGTGCGATCGGACGAGGACCCGCCGAAGCGCGAGATCGCGTGAGTCCGGGCCGCGGCCGCCGGCCGCGGGGGGGCGCCGGCAGGCCGCGAGTCACGGGGCCGCCGCGGTTCGCCGCCGTGACCCGGCGAGCGTTCGGCCGCGGTTCCCGGCGGGTCGGCGTCGTTCAGGCGCCGGCCTGCTGCGGTTCTGCGCCCCACCGGGCGCGCACCGCCTCGGACTGCTCCAGCGCGTCCCTCAGATCCTCGACCGACGCGGTGGCGAGCCACCCCGCGGGCCGGTAGGCCAGGCGCTGCGCGCCCTCGGCGCCGGCCTCCTCGAAGAGGATCACCTCCCACCCGACCCGCGCCGTGCCGAGCGCTCCGTCGCTCGGTCCGTCGTAGACGCGAGCGCTCCAGTTCCGCCCATCGCCGGACGAGAATTCGCGCATGCTTGCCCCCTCCGTTGGGTGACCTACACAAGATACGCGCGATACAGATTGCGGGCCAGGATCGTTCGGGACGTTCGCATGCGACGATCGGGCGTCCGACCTCAGTAACGCGTGTCGAGTCCGAGGACGAGGCGGACGGTGTCGCGCGCGATGAGGAGTTCTTCGTCGGTGGGAATGACCCATGCGGCGAGGCGGGACTCCGCCGTCGAGATGCGCGCCTCGACGCCGCCCGTGGCCGCGGCGTTGGCCCCCTCGTCGAGCTCGAGCCCCATCCACTCGAGGCCGTCGCAGATGCGGGCGCGCACCTCGGCCGCGTTCTCGCCGATCCCGCCCGTGAATATGACGGCGTCGGCGCCACCCATCGCCGCCAGGTAGGCGCCGATGTACTTCCGGGCGCGGTAGGCGAAGATCTCGATCGCGAGGCGGGCGCGGCGGTCGTCGTGCTCGTGCGCCTCGGCAAGCAGCTCGCGCATGTCGTGGGTGAGGCCGGAGATGCCGAGGAGCCCGGACTGGTTGTTGAGCAGCGTCTCCACGGCGTCCAGGCTCAGCCCGTCCTTGGCGGCGATGTAGCCGAGGATCGCGGGGTCCAGGTCGCCGGAGCGGGTCCCCATCACCAACCCCTCGAGCGGTGTGACCCCCATGGAGGTGTCCACGGAATCCCCGCCGGAGATGGCGCACGCCGAGCAGCCGTTGCCGAGGTGGAGCGAGACGACGCGGGTCGCCTCGCGGCTCGTCCCGGTCAGCACCCTGTACCGGTACGCCACGTACCGGTGCGACGTCCCGTGGAAGCCGTATCGCCGGATCCGGTGCCTCCGGTACAGCGAGTACGGGATCGCGTACAGGTACGCATAGTCCGGGAGCGTCTGGTGGAACGAGGTGTCGAATACCGCGGCCTGGGGGACCGAGGCGCCCAGGGTGTCGCGGACCGCCAGGATCCCCTTCAGGTTGTGCGGGTTGTGGAGCGGTGCGAGCTCGATGTTGTCCTCGATCCCGCGGATCACCTCGTCGTCGATCAGGACGGAGTGCCGGAAGCGTTCGCCGCCGTGGACGACGCGGTGTCCGACGGCGTCGATCTCGCCCACGCCCCCAATCGGCACGCCGGAGTCCTCGCTCGCGAGCCACTCGAGCACACGGGCGACGGCGCCGCGGTGATCCCGCACGGCGACCGCCTCCCTCAGCTGCGAGCCGCCCGCCGCGTCGAAGCGAATCAGCGCATGCCCACCGATCCGCTCGACGATGCCGTGGGCCAGGCGCTCGTCCTCATCGCGCGCCATGCGATCCGGGTCCGTCCGGAAAAGGACGAACTTGAGCGACGAGGACCCGGCATTCAGCACCAAAACGTTCATCCGTCCAATGCGATCAGCGGGCGAGCGCGAGGATGAGGAAGGCGAGGACGGCGAGGGAGACGCCGCCGTACTCGAACCGCGTGAGCCGTTCCTGCAGGAGGAGCAGCCCGGCCAGGTTGGAGAGTACGATCGCCACCGCTCCGAACATCGCCATCGACTTGCCCAGTTCCACGTTGGCGAATATGTAGAGCTGGCCGACCGTGGCCAGGCTCCGCGTCGTAAGGTAGACCAGGAACCAGAGCGACCAGAATGCGCTCGCCGTGAATCCGGCGGTGCGCAGGTTCGCTCGCGCGATGAGGTCCCCGGTCGTGAAGAGGAGCTGCACGACGACGATCGCGAGCCGGGTCAGGAGCGGGCTGTCCATACGCAGCCCGGCTCCTGCATCCGGCGCGCCAGCGGCGCGGCTCCCTTACTCGCCGGGTTACATGCCCATGATGTTGTAACCCGCGTCGACGTAGACGACCTCGCCGGTCACGCCCGACCCGAGGTCGCTGCAGAGGAAGAGCGCGGCCTTGCCGACGTCCTCCTGCGTCACGTTGCGGCGGAGCGGCGCGCGCTCGGCCATTTCGCCGATCATGCTGCGCAGCCCCTTGACGCCGGACGCGGCCAGCGTCTTGATCGGCCCCGCGCTGATCGCGTTGACGCGGATGTTGTCCGGTCCGAGGTCCCAGGCCAGGTAGCGGACGTTTGCCTCGAGCGCCGCCTTGGCGACGCCCATCACGTTGTAATTGGGGACGACCTTTTCCGCGCCGTAGTACGAGAGCGTGATAATGCTCCCGCCGCCGGCCTCGCGCATGAGGGGCGCGGCCTCGCGGGCGAGGGAGACCAGGGTGTAGGCGCTCACTTCGAGCGCGGTCAGGAACCCCTCCCGCGAGGTGTCGATGAAGCGGCCCTCGAGGTCCTCGCGATTGGCGAAGGCGATGGAGTGGACGAGGATGTCCAGCCCGCCCCATTTCTCGCGAACCTGCGCGAATACGTCACGAACCTGCGCCTCGTTCGTCGCATCGCACTCGAGGATCAGCTCGGAGCCGACGCTCTCGGCGAGCGGGCGCACACGCCGCTCGAGCGCCTCGTTCAGGTAGGTGAAGGCGAGCTTCGCGCCCTGCTGATGCATCGCCTCGCTGATCCCCCAGGCGATGCTCCGGTCGTTGGCCACGCCGAAGATCAGCGCTCGCTTCCCCGCGAGGAGTCCCTGTCCATTGGTCATGTTCTCGATCTCCGTGGGTGGAGTCTTGCCGACGGTTTCGCTCGGGCCCGCGGCGACCGCGAGCGCGGCCGCGCGGGCGGAGAATTCCGCGGCGAAGGTAGCGCGACGCGCGCGCCGGGCGCAACGGGCGGGGGCCGCGGTGCCGACCGCCGCGCGAGCGGAAGGTGCGGAGCCGAGCGCTCTTGCGAGAGTGGCCTCGGCGGCGCGGAGAGGTCCCGCCGTCCCTTGCGGGCGCATGGCCGATCCAGAATCTTTCGCGCCCGTATGAACCGCACGCAGCAATCGACTCCGCTCTCGCCCGCCGGGGCGACCGCACCGGCGCCGGCCACAGTCCGCACGAACCTCGGGCTCCTGACGATGGTGCTCGTCTGGGGCCTCAACTTCTCGGTGGTCAAAGCCGCGCTGGCCCACATACCGCCGCTCGGCTTCAACGCATTGCGTTTCCCGCTCGCCTCGCTGACCGTCTGGCTGGTGCTCAGGCGACTCGGTTCGATCCCGCTCCCTCGGCGCGAGGATGTCCGGCGGGTCATCGTCCTCGGCCTGCTCGGCAACGTCGTCTACCAGGTCGCGTTCATCGTGGGGCTCGACCGGACGCGGGCCGGCAACGCTTCGCTGCTCCTGGCCACCTCGCCGATCATGACGGCGCTCCTCTCCGCGGCGGCCGGGCACGAACGCGTCCGCCCCCGGGTCTGGGGCGGCGTCGTCGCAACGGTCGTCGGGATGGCGCTCGTCGTGCTCGGCGGGCACGAGGGCGTCGCGATCGGCCTCGATACCCTCGCCGGCGACCTGATCCTCGTCGGCGCCGCGCTCGCCTGGTCGCTCTACACGGTCGGAGCCAAACCCCTGATCAACCGGTACGGCCCCGTCCCGGTCACGGCCTGGACGCTGTGGACCGGCTCGCTCGCCCTCGTCCCCCTCGGGAGCCTCGACCTCGTCGGGCTGGGTTGGAGCGCCGTGCCTGGCGCAGCCTGGACCGGCGTCGCCTTCGCAGGCATCTTCGGCATCGCCCTCGCCTACCTGCTCTGGTACCAGGGCGTGCGCTACATCGGCAACACCCGCACGGCGATCTACTCGAACCTCGTCCCCGTGCTGGCGATCCTGATCGCTTGGCTCTGGCTCGGCGAAGTGCCGAGCGTGGGGCAGATCGTGGGCGCGGTCGTCATCATCGGCGGGGTGATGCTGGCGCAGAGGTAAGGCGGCTTGCCATAACAAAGACCGACAACCTCAGCGTGGAGGCACAGCCATGAAAGCTCGTCACACCATCGGGCGAATCGCCGTGCTCATGTCGACCATGCTGCTCGTCGGAGCGGGCGAAGCCGCGGCCCAGCTCTGCGCCGACGTCCCGGTACGGCCCAATCGCCCCGCGCTCGCGGGAGCCATCAGTTTTGGCGAAAACAGCACATCGTACGGGCTCGCCATCCAGGCGACGCCGGCGAATCATCTGGTGCTCGACGGCGGCTACAGCGCAGCGGACGTCGAGGGCATGGACGTTTCGCACGCCGTCCAGGCGGGGGCCGAGTACCAGCGGCCGCTGGGTACCGGCCTGATTTGTCCATGGGCGGCGCTCAAGTACGCCCAGGTGATGGATGAGGGTGATTGGGGTGATTTGGCGTCGATCACCGCGATCATCGGCGCGACGATCGGGAAAGAAGTGTACACGAACGGCCGGTTCCGGCTGGCGCCTTTCGTGAGGGCGAATAACGGCTTCGGGAGCCCGATCTCCCGTATGACGGATGACGGCTGGTCCGACAGCTACGGCGCGTCGGGCGGCGCGCTGGTCTTCCTGACCGATCGCTTCTTCGGGGTCGGCACGGTGTCGGTGTCCGAGGGCGGGAACACCGGCGCGTCGATCCGGCTGGGCTGGCTGCTCCGCTGAGTCGACGGGCGGCGAGCCGGACGGGACCGGCCGTCCCCGGTCGGGCGCCGGTCGGTCTCGGCCAACCAACCGGCCCATCTCTTGCCGCGTGCCCGCTCGGGAGCGCCCGCTCCTCGAGCGGGCGCGTCCGTTTTCGGACGGAGGCAAACGATGGAGATGCTCTGGCACGGCACGCTCGGCTTCGAGCTGGTGCACATCCCGATCAAGCTGTTCAAAGCGGTCCGGACGCGGCGGGTCGAGTTCCGGCTGCTGCACGAGCCGGACCTGGCGCCGATCCGGTACCAGAAGATGTGCGGCGCCGAGCAGGCGCCCGTGCCGGACGACGAGATCGTGCGCGGCATCGAGATCGACGGCGAATGGGTGACCGTGACGGACGAGGAGCTGGCGCGGCTCGAGCCGCGGCTCACGCGCTCGATCGAGATCCGCGACTTCGTCGACATGCGGGAGATCGACCCGGTCTACTACCGCAAGCCCTACTTCCTGGCGCCGGATGAAGGTGGCGAGGAGGCGTACGTCATGCTGCGGGAAGCGCTCCGGCGCAGCGGGAAGGTCGGCGTTGCGGAGTTCGTGCTCGTGCACCGGGAGCACCTGGCGGTCGTGCGGCCGGGGGAGGACGCGCTCCTCCTCGAGACGCTGCACTTCCCCGAGGAACTGATCGACGAGCGGGAGCTCGAGCTACCGACGAAAACGCGGCTCCGGGAGGGCGAGATCCGCATGGCGACGGAGCTGATCCGCAACCTCTCGACGAGTTTCGACCCCGCGCGATACCGGAACGACTATCGTGACCGGGTCCTCGATCTGCTGCGTGGGAAGGCGGAGGGCCGTCTGCCGCCCGCCCTCGAGGCGCCGCCGACGCCGGAGCCGACCCCCGTTGCCGACCTGTCCCGGCTCCTGCGCGAGAGCCTGGAGCGCGTCGGGGGCGCGGGGGGTGCGGGTCGCCGCGCGGCGTGACCGGGAGCCGTCGCCTGCCGGGACCGAGAACATCGCGTGACCGCGGACCGTCTCCGAAAAATCCGGGAATACGGGATCACCGCCGGCACGCTCGGATCGACGGCCGGGCAGACGGTGATGGTCGCGCTGCTGCCGATCCTGCTGGCGGAGTACGCACCGTCGGCGGTGTGGATCGGCTTCGCGATCGGCGGCGAGGGGGTGTTCGCCCTGCTCGTGCCGTACTGGATCGGCGAACTGAGCGACCGCCTGCCCGATCCGCTGGCACGGCGCTGGGGGCGCCGCACGCTCTTTCTCTTCCTGACGGCGCCGATCATGGCCGCGGCGATGGCGGCGGCGCCGTTCGTGTCCGGGTACTGGCCGCTCGCCGCCCTCGCGTTCGTCTACTTCGCCGCGTTCCACGGGTATCTTACGCCGCTGTGGGCGCTCATGGTCGACGCCGTGCCGGAGGCGAGACTCGCCACGGTGCACGGCGTGCGAGGCGCCCTCCACGCGGCAGGGCTGGGCTACGGCCTCGTCGTCGGAGGGTTCCTCTTCGCGCTCTGGCCGCCGCTCCCCTTCCTCCTCGGCGCGCTGCTCATCCTCGTGACGACGAGCGTGACGATGAGCGCGGCGTCGCGACTCGGCGTCCGAGACGACGTCGCCACGGGGACAACCATCGTTCGGACCCGCACGGTGTTACGGGAGCTGGCCGAACGCCCGGCCGTCCGCGGGTTCCTCGTCGCCAACGCGGCGTGGACGGGCGCGGTGGATGGGATCCGGCCGTACATCTTCCTCTTCGCGGTGGCGGTGCTGGCCATCGACACGGCCGAGACTTCGGCGCTGCTGCTGCTGCTCGTGAGCGGGATAGGGATCGGCTCTGTCCTCCTCGGCCGCCTCGGCGACCGGTTCGGCCGCGTCCCGCTCCTGGCCGGCGGCGCGCTCGTCACCGCATTCGCCATGCTCCTCGGCGTCCTGGTCCGGGAGCTGGACGGCGCCGTCGCGCTCCTGCTGGCCTCCGGGCTCGGGGCGGCCGCGCTGATCGCGCTGCCCTATCCGATCTTCGCGGCCCTCGTCGGGAATCAAGCGATCGGGCGCTACACCGGGCTCTACATCCTCTCCCTCGGCCTCGCCCGCGTCGCGGCGCCCGTGCTGGTCGGGATGGCGATCGACCTCGCCCGCCCGCTCTTCCCCGAGTACGGCGGCTACCCCGCCATGTGGCCCGTCGCCGGGATCATGGCGCTCATCGGCGCGATCGAGCTCTGGCGCGCGCTCGGCCGCACCCGCGCCCCCTGATTGCGCGCCGCGCCGCCACGGCGTAAGCTTTCGCCCTGGCAAACCCAACGACAGACGACGAGGCGATGAGCAACCCCGTACGGCCCCGGACCCAACAGCCGCCGCCCACCCCGCCGCCGCCGCTCCGGCCCGGCAAGCGGCTCGACCCTTCGATCTTCCAGCTCCCCGTCGAGAAGATGCGGAGCGGGTACTACTCGGACAAATACTTCGTCCGAACCCGCGAGGTGCTCCAGGCGCAGGGGCACGCGCCCGTCGTGACCGTCCAGGTCTTCCAGAAGAAGCGGGCATGGCTGGGCGGGATCGACGAGGCGATCGCCATCCTCAAGCTGTGCCTTTCGGAAGGGTACCACTGGGAGGACCTGGAAGTCATGGCGCTCTGGGACGGCGACGAGATCGAGCCGTGGGAGACGGTCATGACGATCACCGGGCCGTACCCCGCCTTCGCACACCTCGAGACGCTCTACCTCGGCGTGCTGGCCCGGCGGACCAAGGTCGCGACGAACACGCGGCGCGTGGTCGAGGCGGCATGGCCGAAATCGATCATGTTCTTCCCCGCCCGACACGACCACTGGCTCGTCCAGACCGGCGACGGCTACGCGGCGCACATTGCCGGCGCGATCGGCGTGTCGACCGACGCGCAGGCCTCCTGGTGGGGGTCCGAAGGGATCGGGACCGTGCCGCACGCGTTGATCGCCGCGTACGGCGGCGACACCGTCAAGGCGAGCGTCGCCTTTGCCGAGACCATGCCCGAGGACGTGAAGGTCGTCTGCCTCGTCGACTTCGACAACGACTGCGTCGGCACGTCCCTGGCCGTCGCACGCGCGCTCGGCCCGCGCCTCCACGGCGTGCGCATCGACACCTCCGAGACGATGGTCGACCGCTCGATCATCCCGCAGATGGGCCGCTTCGACCCCCGGGGCGTGAACCCGCAACTCGTTTGGAACGTCCGCGCCGCGCTCGACGACGCCGGCTTCGAAAACGTAGAGATCGTCGTATCCGGCGGGTTCGACGCGGATAAGATCCGGCGCTTCGAGGAACTCGGCGTGCCCGTCGATTCCTACGGCGTCGGCTCGTCGCTCTTCAAGGACCGGTACGATTTCACCGCGGACGTCGTGCTGGTCGAGGGGAAGTCGGTGGCCAAGGCGGGCCGGGAGTTCCGCCCGAACCCGCGCCTCGAGCGCGTGGAGTAGCGGGGTAGGCCGGGCGCCGTGCCGGGCGCCGGCCTGCTCCCGCATCCAGCGCCGAGCCGGCCTCCGATCGGATGCCGGCCCGGCGCTGATCCTCATGATCTCCGACCGTCCAACGGGGTACCATCTCCGGACGACCGACGCGCGTCCGCCGCGGCGAACGGGCACGCACCCGCCAGACGCGTGAACGGGCGTAAACGACGGGATTCCGGAACAAGGCAGCCAGATGCTCACCAGACTCACGAGACACCTGCGGGCGGGATTCGCGGCGGCCGGCGCGGTCGCGGTCGCGGTCGGCGCGGCCGTGCGGACACCGGCCGAACGGCCTGCCGGCGCCGCTACGGAGCACGTGATCGTCGTCTCGATCGACGGCTTGCGCCCCGATGCGATCGAGCGGTACGAGGCGAAGACGATCCAGAGGCTGATGCGCGAGGGCGCCTACTCGCTCCAGGCGCAGACGATCTATCCGAGCAAGACGCTGCCGTCGCATACGTCGATGTTGACGGGCGTTCCACCCGACGTGCACGGGATCACGTTCAACAGCCGCAAGAGCGACGAGCACGGCGTGGTCGAGGTGCCGACGGTATTCGCGGCGGCGAAGCGGGCCGGCTACCACACGGCGGCGTTCTTCAGCAAGGCGAAGTTCCACCACCTGGCGCAGCCGGGGTCGCTCGACTACTGGCAGGGTCCCGGCTCGAATCTGCTAAACTGGATGGCGACGCGGACGGTCCCCGACGTCGTGTCGTACCTCGAGCACGAGAAGCCGAACCTGCTCTTCGTGCACGTCGCCGAGCCGGACTACGCCGGCCACACGGTGGGGTGGATGAGCTTCGCGTACGGCTGGGCCGTGAAGCGCGCGGACGGCGCCGTCGCGACGATCTTGAATGCGGCGGACGAGGCGTTCGGCCGGGGCAACTACACCCTGATCCTGACCGCGGACCACGGCGGCCACGACCGCTTCCACGGGAGCGACGACCCGCGCGACATGACGATCCCGTGGATTGCGTGGGGCAAGGGCGTCCGGCCCATCGGCCCGATCGACGCTCCGATCCGGACGATCGACACGGCCGCGACGGTCCTCTGGCTGCTCGGCGTCGAGGCGCCGCCGGAGTGGCTAGGCACGCCGGTCGTGGCGGCGTTCGCCGACGAGGCCCGGATCGCCGGCGAGCCGGGAGGCGACGTCGCCTCGGGCGCAACCGCCGCGACGGTCTCGAACTGACCGGCGCTCGCCCTCCGGTGACCGAATCCGGAGAATCGTCCGCCGGTCACCGAATCCGCAGGATCGTCCACCGAGGCCGGTCGGTGGGGCGGAACGCGTCGCCCCGTGGCCGGCCGTACCTGAGGTGCAGCGACGGCCCCGTGCCGATGAGCGGGTCGCCCGCCTCGAGGATCACGTAAGACGCCGAGGACGCCGGGAGCGACCCATCGATCGACAGGTCGGCGAAGCCGTGGACGCCGGGCCGGAGCGGGAAGGACCTGCCCCCGGAGAGCGCCCTTCGCAGGTCGAAGTCGGGGAACGTGTACGCGGGATCGACCGGCACCCCCGCCAGCTCGGGCGCATCATCGGCCCAGAGCGCCACGGACCAGCGAGCGAAGAGCTCGGCCCACGTCGTGCCGGTCGCGGCCTCGACGTTCTCCACGCCATCGCGCGCCGATCGCGTGAGTGCACGTAGAACCGCATCCCCCCCGAAATGCCCGGCCAGGTACTGGAGGAAGAGCCACGCGCCACCGCGCGACTCGAGCGTCCCGGGATTCTTTTCCTCGAGGATAGTGTGGCGGTCCATGGCCTGGAGGTATCGGTGCGCACGGTCGTGATTCTCGCGCCTGAAGAGCGTGGCGCGGTCGTGGTCGCCGCGGCGCTCGAACTCCGCGGCCACCAGCTCCTCGGCCATGTGGGCCAGCCCCTCGCTGAGCCAGAGCACGTCCTGCGACGCGCCCACCTTCCGCCGCTCCTCGAAGTGGATCATGTGCTGCAGCTCGTGGGCGAGGACCGGCGGGACGACGCGCAACACGAAATCGCGTGAACGTACGTTACCGTGACGCCCCGACGGGTCCGGGACGATGCTGTAGAAGATCTCCGCCTCGTTGCTGTTGGCGTACGTCGTCTTGGGATACAGGTCGATCCCGTAGAAGAACCCGGCGACGACGCTCGAGCCGGCGCCGGCGGGCGTCAGCTCGTTGACGACAGGGGTGAAGAGAATGACGATCCTCCCATTCCCGTCGATGTCCGGCGGCTGGCCGAAGACGGACGCCTCGATCGTGAAGATCGGATCGTCGAAGACCGCGGCGAAGGAGGCGAAGTCCTCGTCCGTGAATCCTCCCGCCGGGGCATTGACGTCCTGGTAGAGCACCGCGCGCGCACTGACGTGTTTGACCTCGGCGGTAACGGTCGTAAACTTGTCGTCCTTGTTGTAGACCTGGAAGGATCGGCGGTCGCCCACGCTGGGGACGGAGGCCGTCCTCGGCGGCGCGGCGGTGGGCGGGCCGGCGCGGAGCAGCGCGCGCTCGCCCGAGCGGAGCCGCGTCTCCCACGCCGCCTGCGCGGCTCCTGGCCCGTCCGTGCGGGCCTGGGCGAGCGTCGCGGCGCCGTCACGCGCTCCCGGCGCGAGCGACGCAACGATGCCCTGCCCGCCCGCGGCGAGAGCGAGCAACTGGAACGGAAGAGTCTGTTCCAGGCGGTCGGCGGCGTTCTGCTGGACGACCAGGAACGCGGCCCCCGGTTCGGCCGGCAGCCGAACGCATTCCATCGCCGCGGGGTCGGAGATCGAGAGGACGTCGCCCGGCGCGAGGTCGATCGGCGCCGCGTCGTCGCCCGTCACGTCGAGCGGCGCCGACGTCCGGCTCTCGACGGGGCCGATCCGCACGGTGACATCGACGGTCCGGGTCGGAATGCAGGCGGGGACGACGGCTTCGACCCTCGTGGGCGTCGCCCGGACCACGGTGCCGCGCACCCCATCGAAGAGGACGGCGACCTCCGCGGGGTTCTCGCTGAATCGGTCGCCCGTGATGGCGACGACGTCGCCGACGGCGGCTCGCCCGGGCTGAACGGCGGACACGACCGGCTCGAGGACCGCGCGCGCCGTGAAGGCCGCCGGCGCCGCCGACGAACCCGCGACCCGCGCGTGGACCTCGTAATGGCCCGCCTGCTGGCCGAGTCGCAGCCGCGCCAGGGCGATCCCGTCTTCGTCCGTCTTCGACGACGCCGGGGTCATCCTCGCATCGGCACCGCCATCCACGACCTCCCACGAGACCGCGATGTCTTTGGCCGGCTTCCCGCCGTCGGTGACGCGGACGACGAACGGCTCCTCCAGCGACGCGCCCACGGCTCCGATCTGGTCGTCGCCGCTCACCGCCTCGATGCGGAAGGCTCCGGCATCCGGGCCCGTTCCTTCGCGACACGCCCCCAGGGCGAGGAGGATCAGCGCCGGTGCAGCCGCCCTCAGTCGCATGGCACCTCCGGGAAGTCGTTCCGTTGGGGCCCGGCCGGTCGCCCGGCCCGGGCGTGTGGCGTGCGGGTCAGACCGGCCGACGGGGCCGGGCTCGCCGCGCGCCCCCGCCTCTCACCTCACGCCGCTCCCTACCACCGCGCGCGCTTGCCCCGCACGTCGATGTGGATGAACGGCCCGTGCACGCCGTTGTCCCTGTAGATCCCTGCACCGCCGACCAGTTCGGGGTGCCTTCGCTCGACGGCTTCGACCGCCTCGAGGATGACGCGCGCGTCCTTCGTGTCGCGACGACCATCACCGTTCAGGTCGTCCATGTACCAGTCGCCGTCGTTGTCGACCCAGACGTCGGCCGCGTCGCCGAATTGGTGGCGGCTCAGCGACGCCCGCCCCTGGTTCAGCCCCTGACGGTTGTATTGCGGCGTCCGGTACCCGCTCATGACGACCATCCTGTCGGCCCGGATCCCGCGCGCGTTCAGCTCCTGCATGACGAGCTCGAGCTTGTCCAGGAGGAGAGTATCGACGACGACGTATTTCGGCCAGACGTTCTGCTGGTTCTTGGTCAGGAACTCGCCGAGCGTGAAGTGTTCGGAGAGCCGGAGCGACCGGTTCTCCTGCGTGACCTCGATGAAGCCCTCCGGCGGCGCGTAGCGGTCGTCGCGGTTCTGCCGCTCGGTCGGGTACGTGCCGATCAGGTATCCCTTGAGGTACCCGTTCTCCTTGTAGCGGAACGGGATCTGGACGACGACATCCAGCTCGTCCAGCCGCGTCGACCGATTGCCGGCGCTGAGTTCCAGGCGGTAGACGCCCGGCTCGTCCGGTGCGGTGGCGACGTCGCCCGCGGCGAGGGCGCGCGGCGCGCTCTTCGCTCCGAGCTCCGCCTGGCCGGCGCCGTTCACGCCCCGGACCGCGACCCACCGGTACGACACCTGGGCCGGCCGCGGCTCGCGCCAATCGAGCGGGAGCGAGACCTGCGACCCGGGGAGCACCTGGCGCACGCGCACCAGGCCGCTCTTCCCATGAGCCTCGCGCCGGTACGCCACGTCGAGCCCGGCGGGGTCCGCCCCCAGGGCACTCGCCATGGTCGACCGCCCCCCTTCCTCCTCGCCGGCCGGCGATCCGGCCAGGGCCGCCTCCGCCGCGGATGCGCGGGGCATTTGCGCGGGCACTCCCCACCCCAGAGCCACCACCCCGATCAAAACGATGCTGCTGACACGGGATGCCATCGATCGGACTACCTCGAAACTGCCTAAGGACTACACGTGGGACGGGCGGGTATACGACGAAACGGCCAGAAAGTTCACGGGCCGCTCAGCGAATGGCGAGAAGATCCAGCACCGGAGCGGCCATGAGGGGCGAGCGGGCCGTCCGGACCCGACCGAGCACGGTGATGCGCTGTAGCGGCGCAATGCGCTCGATCTGCTCGACCCGGTCCGGTGGAACCGCGATGTAGACGAAGCCGGCGTAATCGCCCGGGCCGCGCGCCAGAATGAACGGCTCGCCTTCGTAGAAGTCGGTCCGGATCCGCTCCGCGCGCTCGAGGGCGATGAACTGCACCGTCCACTCGATCAGCCGCCCCTGGAACCCCTGCGGGTTGGCGGCCAGCACGTCGGGCGAGATGCTGCGCAGCACGTCGCCGGTGTCGGCGGGCGCCGCGAGGGACGGGACCCAGACCCACCCTTCGAGGCGGACGCGCGCCCAGTTCCCTTCCCTGGCCAGGACCTCGACCGGCGCGAGCGGACGGATCGCGGCGATAGTGTCCTGGTCGGGCGCGCCGAGCAGCGCGACGCCGCCGGGCCCTGTCCGGGCCCAGCCGGCGGTCCCACCCGGCGACGGCGCCGACCGGGTCTGCGTGCTCCGCTGCGCCGTGCCGTCGGCCCGGCCGGCCGTCGCAACCTCCGCCTCGAGCGAGGGTCCCCAGATCCACCCGGTTCGCCGGACCCTCACCCACCGGCCCTGTCGCTCGACCTCGTCGAGCAGCATCCCCTCGCGAAGGCGCGCGATGCGGGTGCCGTCGGGCGTCGCCCGGAGGTTCTCGCCGCCGCTCGCGCGCACGACCAGGTCGTGGCCGTCGCGCGTCTGCGCCTCGACCGACGCACTCCAGATCCACCCCTCGAGCGTAGCCTCGCGCCACTGCCCCTGCGTGCGGCCCAGCCGCAATTCGGCGCCGGCGAGCACCGTAGCCAGCACGGCGCCGCCGGGCGCGGCGCGGAAATTCTCCTCGTTCGTACCGACACGCGCGACCTGCGCGAGCACGACGGTCGGGTGGAGAAGGAGAACGGCCAGGAAGAGGGAACGCAGCATCGTCTCGAAGCGTACTCAATGGGCCGGAGCCGCGGCTCCGTGCGAGATGGTAGGTTACCCACCGCGGAAATGCGTGTCAACATTCGGGATCGGGTGGTCGGGATCGCTTGCGTGGGGGAGACCCCGCACCTACCTTCCCGGCACTTTCGACCGGGTGACGCTTCCCCGAACCCCAGTGTGAACGTGAAGATGCTCGGAACCTGGCGTCTGTCCCTCTTGCTCGTGCCCGCGCTCCTCGCGGTCGCCGATGCCGCACACGCGCAGCGCATCCGCTCGCCCTACCGATACGTGGACGAGAGGCAATCCGTCTCCGTGTTCGGCGGCTATGCGATCACGGACCAGGGCAAGTTGGAGCTCGGCCCCGCGTCCGCGCCCGTGTTCGGCGCCCGCTACTCGATCCGGCTAGGCGGGCCGTTCAATGCGGAGGGTAGCGTCGCGTACCTCCCGACCACCCGGGTCGTGTGGGACACCGCGACCGCGAACGAGCCGCTGCAGCGCCTGGGCGAGGCGGACATCTCGCTCGTCCTCCTGGACGCGTCGCTCCGATTCAACATCACGGGGCCGCGCACCTACCACGGGCTCATGCCTTACGTCCTCGCGGGCGGCGGCGTGGCGATCACCGTCTCGGACGACGACGCCCTCGAGGAGGAGAGAGACGTCGCCCAGAACGCACGTTTCGACTTCGGCACGAGATTCGCCGGGCACGTCGGAGCGGGCATCGAGTGGTTCGCGATGCGACGCCTGGCGCTCCGCGCCGACGCGAGGGACGTCTTCTGGAAGTTGCGCGCGCCCGCCGTGCTTCGGCGACAGAGCGACGATGTCCCCGCGCAGGAGTGGGTGCAGAACTTCGTCCTCTCGCTCGGCGTGGCCTTCCACTTCTGACGCCGGGGCGCGCGACGCGTCCCGGCGATCGGCCGGTCCTGGAGCCCGGGCCGCCTCGCGGACTCGCTCGAACACATTCCTGAGCGAGATGCGGGAGGCACACATGCCGGGCGATTTCGAAGACCTCTACGACCTCGAGAACATGGACGACGACGAGCTCGCGTCCCTGATCCTCGAGGAGCTGGGCGAATACCCCGAGATCGACCCCGACGCCATCGATGTCGACGTCCAGGACGGCTTCGTCACCCTGACGGGGCGCGTGGGGACCGAGTACGAACTCCAGGTCGTCGAACAGGTCCTCTCGGACGTGCTGGGGATCTCCAACTACTCGAACGAGCTGGTCCTCGACGAGCTGGTCCGGATCGAGTACGCCGCCGGCGCAGACGACGCGGTCGTGGAGGACGAGGAGCTCGACGCCGCCGTCGGCGAGGAGGGCCGTCGGACGGAACCGACGGCGGAGCACCTCCTCGAAGATGTGGCAGGACAGGCGTACGGGACGCACGACTACCGACGCGCGCTCGAGACGGGCGAGACGTACGAGGCGCCGGACCGACCGATCCAGGAAGGGAGCTGGTCGGAGGAGAACCATTGACGCAATCGACGGCCCACGCGATCGGCAACGCTGGCGTGGCGGGCGCCGAAGGGCAGGTTCGTCCGCGCTACAAGCCGATCTCCGACTACGCCATCATCGGCGACCTGCGCACGGCCGCGCTGGTCGGGTTGGACGGCTCGATCGACTGGTGTTGTCTGCCGCGCTTCGACTCGGCCAGCGTCTTCGCCGCGATCCTGGACCACGACCGCGGCGGCCGTTTCCGCATTTCGCCGACTGCGAGCTATACGTCGACGCAGCGCTACCTCCCGGCGACGAACATCCTGATCACGACGTTCCACACGGACCAGGGCGGCGTGGTCGAGGTCACGGACTTCATGCCGGCGGGCGAGCGGGCGTACGAGCGAGCGGCCAATCACGAGATCCATCGCCGGGTCGAGTGCACGCGCGGCGAGGTCGAGGTCGAGATCCTCTTCGAACCCCGATTCGGCTACGGCGCCTCGCCCGTCTACCTGGTCCCGCGCCGCCACGGCATCCTGGCGACGGACAGGGAGCGGGAAGCGATCGCGCTCGCCGCGCCCGACTCGATCTGGTGGGAGTTCGACGGCTCGTGCTCGACGGCGCGGGCGGTCCTCCGCGTCCGCGCCGGCGACCGATTCTGGATCGTCCTCCGCTACGACGACGACGAGGTCTACCCCGTCTCCCACTATGAATCGCAGGCTCGGCTCGACGAGACGGCGGCCTTCTGGGACCGGTGGGTCAGCCGCATCCGCTATCACGGCCCGTACCGCGCGGAGGTCGAGCGGAGCGCGCTCGTCCTCAAGCTCCTCTTCTACGACCCGACCGGCGCCGTCGTCGCGGCGCCGACGACCTCGCTCCCCGAGGAGATCGGCGGCGTGCGCAACTGGGACTACCGCTACACCTGGCTGCGCGACGCGTCGTTCACGCTCTACGCGCTCCACGTCCTCGGGCAGTACGACGAGGCGACCCGCTTCATGGACTACCTGAAACGGGTGACGCGCAAGTCCGCCGATCACCTCCAGATCATGTACGGGATAAGCGGGGAGCGGGTCCTGACCGAGCAGGAGTTGCCTCACCTGGAGGGGTACCGCGGCTCGCGGCCCGTGCGGATCGGCAACGGCGCGTACGACCAGATCCAGCTCGACGTCTACGGCGAGGTCCTGGAGACGGCGTTCCTCTGGCACCAGAACCACCCGATGACGGAGGGGCTGTGGTCGCTCCTGGCCGGCCTCGTCGATTGGGTCGCGGCCAACTGGCGCCGCAAGGACTCGGGGATCTGGGAAGTCCGCGCCGGGCTCCAGCACTACGTCTTCAGCAAGGTCATGTGCTGGGTCGCGCTGGACCGTGCGATCAAGATGGCCGAGCGCCTGGAGATGCCGGCCAACCTGGACCGCTGGCGGCGCGAGCGCGACGCGATCCACGACGAGGTCATGCGCGAGGGGTGGAGCGAGGCGAAGCAGGCGTTCGTGCAACACTACGGCACGGACGCTCTCGATGCGGCGAACCTGCAGATCGGGATCGTCGGCTTCCTCCCGCACGACCACCCGCGGGTGAAGAGCACGATCGAGGCGACGTTGCGCGAGCTGACGAGCGACGACCAGGAGCTGGTGTACCGCTACGTCAACCCGGACGGCCTGCCGGGCGGCGAAGGCGTATTCTCGATCTGCACCTTCTGGCTGGCCGACGCGCTGATCCTCTCGGGCGAGGTCGAGCGAGGCGAGCGCATCTTCAAGCGGATGCTGCGCCACGCGAACCACGTCGGGCTGTACAGCGAGGAGATCGACCCGCGCACGGGCGAGTTCCTTGGCAACTTCCCCCAGGCGTTCACGCACATTGCCCTGATCAACACGGCGCACTTCCTGGAATGGGCTCACCGAAATCGCTGATTCTCGCGGTCGTGGCGGCGCTGGCGCTGGCCGCGTGCGGCGCCGGGGACCGCGCGGCGTCGCCTCCGCTCACGCTGGGCGCCACGACCACGCTCGAGGACTCCGGGCTGCTCCCCGCCCTGGTCGCGGCGTTCCGGGAGGCGCACCCCGACATCCCCGTCCGCACGGTGACCGGCGGGACGGGCGAAGTGCTGGCGCTGGGCCGCCGGGGCGACGTGGACGTCGTGCTGACGCACGACCCGGCGGCGGAGTCGACGTTCGTCGCCGAGGGGCACGGCATCGACCGGCATCCGGTGATGTGGAACGACTTCGTGATCGCCGGCCCCGCCTCCGACCCCGCCGGCGTGCGGGGGATGCGAGACGCCGCGGCGGCGCTCACGGCCATCGCCCGCGCGCGTGCGGGCTTCGTCTCACGCGGCGACGAGAGCGGCACGCACAAGAAAGAGCAGTTCCTGTGGCGGGAGGCCGGCCGCGTCGCCCCGAACTCCGCAGCCGAGCGGTGGTACATCGTGGCGGGCGTCGGGATGGGCGATGCACTGCGCCTCGCGAACGCGCGCCGTGTCTATATCCTTACCGACCGCGCCACCTTGCGGGTGTTGCGCCCCGAGCTGGAACTCGAAATCCTTGTCGAAGGCGACCCGCGGCTGGTCAACCGGTACGCCGTGACGCGCATTCGGGGCGCCGCGCGGGCGGAGGCGGCGAACGTGTTCACGGACTGGATCACGTCCCCCGACGGGCTGCGCGTCGTGCGGGAATTCGGCCGGGACCGGTACGGCGAGCCGCTCTACTTCGTCGACGAGTGACACGGAGGGTACGATGATGTCGCGACGTGCACGGCTCCGACTCGGGCTTGCGCTCCTGCCGGCGCTCATGGCTGCCGCGTGCGCCCTCGGCGAGCGACAGACCGGCCGTCTCGTCATCGCGTCGACGACATCGACGGAGGACTCCGGCTTGTTCGACGTGCTGATCCCCGCGTTCGAGGCGGCGCATCCGGGCATGCACGCGGTGGTCGTCGCGGTCGGCTCGGGCGAGGCGCTGGAGTTGGGGCGCCAGGGGGATGCCGACGTGCTCCTCGTCCACTCGCCCGCCGCCGAGTCGGCCTTCGTCGCCGAAGGGCACGGCTACGACCGCCAGCCCGTCATGTACAACGACTTCGTGATCGTCGGCCCGCGCTCGGACCCGGCGGGGATCCGCGGGATGGACGATGCCGCCCGAGCGCTCGGCCGCATTGCCGCGGCGCAGGAGACCTTCGTCTCCCGAGGCGACCAGAGCGGAACCCACATGCGGGAACTCGGCCTCTGGCGCACGGCCGGGATCGAGCCGGCCGGCAGTTGGTACCGTGATGCCGGCCAGGGGATGGGGGAGGTGCTGGGGATCGCGTCGGAGTCGGGCGGCTACACGCTGACGGATCGCGGGACGTACCTCTTCCTCTCCGAGCGTCTCGCGCTGGAGGTCCTGGTCGAAGGCGATCCGCGCCTCCGCAACGATTACTCCGTGATCCTGGTGACGCGCGCGAAGAACGAAGCGGCCGCTCGGGCGTTCCACACGTGGATCCGCGGTCCCGAGGCCCAGGCCATCATCGGCGAGTACGGCGTGGACCGATTCGGCCGCCCGCTCTTCACGCCGAACGCCGGGGCGACCGTTCCGTAGCATGGAACTCTTCACGCAATCGCTGCGCGAGGCCGCGCGCCTCCTCTTCGAAGCGAGCCCGTACCTGGTCGAGATCGTGGTGCGGTCGCTGCGCGTCTCGGGGAGCGCGGTGCTCCTCGGGATCCTGATCGGGATCCCGATCGGGATCGCGGTCGGGCTCGGCCGCTTCCGCGGCCGCCAGATCGTGATCGCGTCGATCCACACCGGCTTCGCGCTCCCGCCGGTCGTCGTCGGCCTCTTCGTCTACATGCTCCTCTCGCGCAGCGGCCCGCTGGGCAGCCTCGAGCTGCTCTTCACTCCGACCGCGATGATCGTGGCGCAGGCGCTCCTCGCCGCGCCCTACGTCGCGGGGATCACGCTCGCCGCCGTTCAGGCGGTGCCGCCCGAGGTCCGGCTCCAGGCGCTCGCCCTCGGCGCCTCGCCGCGGCGCGCGCTCTGGACGCACGTCCGCGAGGCACGGCTCGGGATCGGCGCCGCCGTCGTCGCCGGGTTCGGTGCGGTGATCTCCGAGGTCGGCGCAGTGATGATGGTGGGCGGCAACATCCTGGGTGAGACGCGGGTCATGACGACGGCGATCGTGCTCGAGACGCGTCGCGGCAACTTCGCCGTCGCGATCGCGCTCGGCCTCATCCTCCTCGCCCTTGCCTTCGCCGTCAATCTGGCGCTCACGCGGCTGCAGCAGGGGCGGTGGACGGCGATGGTCGCCGCGTCGCGGGACAGGGAGCCGGTACGGTGAGCCTGCTCCGCGCCGAAGGGCTGCGCCGCCGATACGGCCGACGCCTCGTCGTCGACGTAGATGCGCTCGAGGTCGGGCGCGGCGAGGTGCTCGCCGTGCTCGGCCCGAACGGCGCCGGCAAATCCACCCTCTTCCGCCTCCTGCTCCTCGTCGAGCCGGCCGACGAAGGGCGCATCCTCCTGGAAGGCCGCCAGGTCCGCCCCGGTGACCGCGAGGCGCGACACCGGGTCGGCGGTGTATTCCAGCGCCCGTACCTTTTCTCCGGGACGGTCGCCGATAACGTGGCGTACGGGCTGCGGGCGCGAGGGCTTTCGAAGCGCGAGCGCGACGCCCGGGTCGCCGAGATCCTCGCGCTCCTCGGGATCGAGTCGCTCGCCGGCGCCCCGGTCAACCGGCTCTCCGGCGGCGAGGCGCAACGGGTCGCTCTCGCCCGAGCGCTCGCACCCATGCCCGGGCTGCTCCTCCTCGACGAGCCGACCGCGAACCTGGACGTGACCGTGCGGCGCCGGTTCCGCGCGGACCTCGAGCGGATGATCCGCACGCTGGCCGGTGCCGCGATACTGATCACGCACGACCCCGCCGACGCCTTCGCCCTTGCCGACCGCATAGCGATCATGGAGGATGGACGGATCGTGCAGACCGGCACACCCGAGGAGATCGCGCTCCGGCCCGCGTCGCCGTTCGTCGCCGCGTTCACCGGCGCGGAGCTGCTCGGGGGCGGACGGGTCGTCGCGTACGAGGACGGGATCGCGGTGGTCGAGCTGGAGGGGACGACGGTGCGACTCGGCGCGATCGCACCAGAGGGTGCCACGCTGTCGCCCGGCACCCAGGTCCGAGTCGCCTATCGCCCCGAGGACATCATTCTGGCCTTTCCTGACGCGACGTTGGGGGCGAACCCGGAGAATCGGATCCCCACACGCGTCGCGTCGCTCGGGCCGGCCGGCGGGCTGGTCCGCGTCCGCCTCGATGGCGACGTCCCGCTCATCGCCCTCGTCACGCGGCATGCCGCCCAGGCGCTCGAGCTGGCCCCCGGCCGCGAGGTCGTCGCTTGCATCGACGCCTCCGCCATCCGCGTGTTCCCGACAGGGTGACCGCCGCGAGCCAGCTCGAGGACGATCGCTGGGAGATCGCCACGTTACCCGCCCGCCGCCGCGCTCAACGGCGGGACTCGCCGGCCGCCTTGTTCGAGCCCGTGGTCTGCGGGAGTTCCATCGACTCCTGGGGCCGGTCGGTCCGGACGGTGAGATTGTTGATCACGCCGCGCACGCCCGCGGTCTCCCACGCGTCGTCCCACGCGTACCGCGCCTCCATGAAATCCCGCACCTCCCCGGAGAGCGTGACGACGCCGCGGTCGACCTCGACCTCGATCCGCTCCGGGTCGACCCAGGTGTCCTGGAACAGGTTTTCCAGCACTGCCTCGCGGATTTCTTCGTCGGTCATGTCGCGCTCCAGCGACGGGCGCATGTCGACGTCGTGCCCCACGCCCGGCCAACGGTCCGGCGGCGTGCGCCCCGAACGCATCCCGGCCCGGCTCGTCACCTCGACGTCGTAATCGACGCGGCCGCCCCATCCGCGCCCGGCGAACTCTCCCTCGTATCCCAGGGGCGAGCGCCGCTCGTAGCCGCCGCGCATCCCGCGCGGGTATCCGCCGGCCATGCCGCGCCCGTAGCGATAGCCCCCGCGGCGCGGCACGCCGCCCCGCGGGCGCCTGTACCCCGGGGCGCCAGTACGACGGTACTCGTACCCGTACCCCATCCCGAAGCCCTCTGGGCGGCGCAGTTCCCAATCGTATTCCATGTACGCGGGGCGGCCGCGGTACCCGGTCGGACGACGGCCGCGCCCCTCGCGCACCTCCCGATACGGCCAGCCGCGCCCGCCGAACTCGTGGTCGTACTCGACGGCCGGCCCGTAGCCGAACTCTTCGCCGTAACCGTAGCCCGCGCCGTGACCGAACTCCTCGCCGTAGCCGAACTCGTCGCCGTAAGTGTACTCGACGCCGTACCCGCCTTCGGCGCCGTAACCGCTAATGCGCCCGTACTCCCAGTCGTACGCCGGCCCACGCATCCGCCCGCGGCCGCCACGGCCCCGGGCCCCGTACTCTCTCCCGTACCACGCCATTGGCACTCCTCCTCGCTGATCTCGTTCAGGACGGACGGCGGCGGTCCGGCCGCAACATCGGTGCCGAACCGCCTTCCTGTGCACGCGCCGATCGCGTATCTTCGTTGCGACGCTGACCCCAAGGTGGAGACGCGCGAATGGAGATGCCGGGACGTAGGTCCTTGCCGGACCGGATGATCGGGGCGGCGCTGCTCCGCACGGACGTCTACGAAGAGGTCGAGGCCGACAAGGAGGCGACGAAGCAGGCCGCGCTCGTCGTCGGCCTCGTAGCCTTCGCTTCGGTCGCGATCGGCGTCCGCGGCGGCCCCGGCGCGGCGATGGTCGTGCTGATCTCCGCATACGTCGCATGGCTGCTCTGGTCCGGGATCACCTACCTGATCGGCGAGAAAGTCTTCAGCGGGACCGCGACCTGGGGCGAGCTGCTCAGGACGATCGGCTTCGCCCAGTCGCCCGGCGTGCTCTACATCCTGGCCGCCGTCCCTATCGTGGGCCGGCTCCTCGTGCTGCCGGTCATGATCTGGATCCTCGTGGCCGTGATCATCGCGATCCGTCAGGCGCTGGATTTCGGGACGGGCCGCGCGATCCTCACCGCCGTGCTCGGCTTCATCCCGTACCTAGCCCTGAGCGCGATCATCAGTGGGTTGACTGGGATCGGATGAGGATGTCGACCGAGGCGACCGGCGCACCCCGCACGACCGCTCACACCGTCCCCGGTGCGGTCCCCGAGACCCCGATCTGGGTCGAGGTGAACGGCCGCCGCATCGCGGCGTGGAGCTGCTCGCCCGAACACCTCCGCGCCCTCGCGGTCGGCTGGCTCATCGCGGAGGGCGGCCTCGCGCCCGGCGGCGATCTGCCGGACGTCGAGCTCGCCGATGACGCGGGCATCCTCGGCGCCCGCGTTCGCATTCCTGCCGAGGACGCTGCGCGGATGCAAGCCGAGCGCGACCACCGCCGCGAGCACGGCTGCGGGCTCGCCTACTTCGTCCGCTGCGCGCCCGAGACGATCGCGCGGAGCACAGCCGCCGGGGCATTTCCGGCGGACGCGGACTTCCCCGCCCTCTTCCGCGAGCTCTACGCATCCGGCGACCAGTACCGCGAGACCGGGGGCGTGCACGCCGCCGCGCTCTCGGACGGCCGATCGCTCATCCACCGCGTCGAGGAGGTCGGCCGCCACAACGCCGTCGACAAGGTGATCGGCCTCTCACTCCTGGCCGGACGCGACCCGGCCGGGCTCGGCCTCGTCACGACCGCTCGGATCAGCGGCGACATTGCGCTCAAGGCCGCGCGCGCCCGCCTCGCCTGGATCGCCAGCCGCTCCGTCCCGACCACGCTCGCGCTCGAGATCGCCAGCGTGGCCGGGATCACGATCCTGGGCCGCGCGGCCGGGAAGGAGCCGCGCCTGTACCCGCCCGGAGGATCCTCGCCATGACGCGTCCCATTCCCGCCTCCTTCGGCGCGATCCTGGCCGGCGGCTTGAGCCGACGCTACGGATCGCCCAAGGCGCTCGCGACCATCGGCGGCACGCCGATCGTCGAACGCGTTCGCGCGGCGCTCGGCGCCGTCTGCCCGGACATCGTCGTGATCGCGAACGACCAGGCGCTCTACGTCGGGCTCGGGCTGCCGATTCGCCCCGACGACCGACCCGGCTTCGGCGTCCTCGGTGGGATCCTGACCGCGCTCCTGTGGGCGCGCGAGGAAGGGCGGCCCGGCGCGCTCGCCGTCGCCTGCGACATGCCGTTCCTGTCGCCCGACCTGCTGCGCCGCCTCCTCGATCTCTCCGACGGCGCGGACGTCGTCGCGCCGGAAAGCGGCGGCAAGCGGGGCGTCGAGCCGCTCTGCGCGTGGTACGGCGTAGGGTGCATCCCGGCGATCGAGGCGGAGCTGGATCGCGGCGACCGCCACATCGTCGGATTCTTCGACGACGTCCGGGTCCGACGCCTCCCCCTCGACGAGGTCCGCACGTTCGGCGACCCCGGGGTCCTCTTCCTCAACGTGAACACGCCGGAGGAGCGGGAGCGGGCGGAACGCATCGCCGCGGAGGTGTCCCGTGGGTGACTGGCACACCGACCGCGCCGATTGGCTGTCCGTCCCCGAGGCGCTCGAGCGGATCCTGGTCGCGGTCCGACCGATGCCCGCCGAGCCGGTTCCGCTCCTCGACGCCGTCGGACGCGTCCTCGCCGAGCCGGCGGTGTCCCCGATCGACCACCCGCCCTGGGACAACAGCGCGATGGACGGCTTCGCCGTCCGCGCCGCGGACATCGCCGGCGCGACCCGCGACGCGCCCGTCCGGCTGACCGTCGTCGACGACATCCCCGCGGGCGGCTTCCCATCCCGCCCGATCGGCCCGGGTGAGGCGGCGAAGATCATGACCGGCGCGCCGGTCCCCGAGGGAGCGGACACCGTGGTCCGCGTCGAGCACACGGACGCGTGGAGCGCGGCCGGGAGCGGGTCGGCGCCCGAAGTACGGTGGGCGGACGGTGCCGTGCGGGAGGCTCGCGACGCCGCTCCCGGCGCGGTCGGCACCACGATCCTCGTCTTCGACGACGGCGATGCCGGGCGCAACATCCGCCGCCGCGGCGAGGACCTGCGCGCCGGCTCGGTCGTCCAGGACGCCGGACGCGTGCTCGGCGCCGGCGAGATCGGCGTGCTCGCGGCCACGGGCCACGCCACCGTCCAGGTCCATCGTCGCCCCCGGATCGCGATCCTCGCCAATGGCGACGAGCTCGTCGACCTCGACCGGTTCGAGGAGGTCGTCGCAGGTCGGAAGATCGTCAATTCCAACACTTACGCGCTGGCCGCAGCGGTCACGGCCGCCGGCGCGGAGCCCGTCCCCCTCGGGATCGCACCTGACGATCTCGAGCAGATCCGTGCGCGCCTCGTCCTCGGCCGCGACGCAGACGCGATCCTCACGACCGCCGGCGCGAGCGTCGGCCAGCACGACCTGGTTAAGGACGCGCTCCTCGAGCTCGGCTACGAGCTCGACTTCTGGCGCGTCCGCATGCGCCCGGGCAGCCCCTTCTCCTTCGGCCGGCTCGGGGACGTGCCGGTCTTCGGGATCGCCGGGAACCCGGTCTCCGTCCTCGTCACCTTCGAGGTCCTGGTCCGGCCCGCGATCCGACGCATGCTCGGCCGGCGCGACGTGCACGCACGTACCATCCGCGTCCGCGCCGCGGAGCGCATCCCCGGCGCGGGACGGCTCACACACTTCCCTCGCGTCCGACTCGAGCCCGACGGCGACGGCGGATTCGCCGCTCGCCTCACCGGCTCCCAGGGGTCGGGGATCCTTTCCTCCGTTGCGGCGGCCGACGCGCTTCTCGTCGTCCCCGCAGGCGTCGAGGCGATCGAAACGGGGGAGGATGCCGCCGCCATACCGCTTTTCAGGAATGATCCGGCGGCGCACGATTTTGGATTTGCGGCCGACGCGCCGTAAATTGATTCGACTGTGCGGTCCACGATTCGACGACAAACGGTGGAGCCCATGAGCGACAACGGTGTGGTGAGCGGCAAGACCCGCGTCGGCGCTGCGGTCGGCGGGCCTGTCGTACCGGCGCAGTACCAGCCGGAACTGCCGCTGGATCGACTGATCCTGAACGAAGCGCCCGAGGAAGAGCACGTTCCGATGGACGTCGTCTTCGTCGGCGGCGGCCCGGCCGGGCTGGCCGGCGCGATCGAGCTGGCGCGCCTCGTCCGCGAGGACAACGAGAAGGGAGGCGGGATCGGCGACATCGAGATCGCCGTCCTCGAGAAGGCCGAGTCCCTCGGCGAGCACTGCCTCTCCGGGGCGGTCGTCAACCCCGTCGCCTTCCGAGAGCTGTTCCCGGACCTGAAGGACGACGACTTCCCCTTCCGCGGCCCGGTCAAGGACGAACGCGTCTACGTCCTGACCGAGAGTCGGGCGTTCCGCATCCCCGCGCCGCCGACGATGCGCAACCACGGGAACTACATCGCATCGATCTCCGAGATGGTGCGCTGGCTCGGCGAGAAGGCCGAGGAGGCGGGGATCAACGTCCTGACCGGCTTCCCGGCCGCGTCGCTCCTGGTCGACGGCGATCGCGTGGTCGGCGTGCGCACCGCGCCCTCCGGGCTGGACCGCAGCGGCCAGCCTACGGGCAGCTACATGCCGCCGACCGACATCGTCGCCCGCGTGACCGCGCTCTCCGAGGGGACGCGCGGGCTCCTCTCCCAGGCCTTCTTCCAGTGGCAGAAGGTCCCGCAGGAGAACCCGCAGATCTATGCGCTCGGCGTCAAAGAGATCTGGGAGACGAAGAAACCGCTCGACGCCATCGTCCACACCCTCGGCTGGCCGCTCCGCACCGACACGTTCGGCGGCAGCTTCATGTACCCGCTCGAGCCGAACCTCGTCGCGATCGGGCTCGTCGCCGGGCTGGACTATCGGAGCGTCGGCACCGACGTCCATGCGCTCCTGCAGCGCATGAAGCTGCACCCGCTCTTCCGGCAGTACCTCGAGGGTGGCGAGCTGGTCGAGTGGGGCGCCAAGACCATCCCCGAGGGCGGCTACTACGCGCTCCCGAAGCGCCGCAGCGGGAACGGCGTCGTCGTCCTCGGTGATTCCGCCGGCTTCGTCGAGGTCGCGTCGCTCAAGGGGATCCACTACGCGATGATGTCCGGGATCCTCGCGGCGCGCGCGATCTTCCGCGCACTCAAGGCCGACGACACCTCCGCCGCCTCGCTTGCCGAGTACGACCGGCTCGTCGAGGAAAACTTCATCGTCAAAGACCTCTACGAGCGCCGCAACATGCGCCTCGCCTTCAAGGACGGCTTCTACGTGGGCGGTCTCAAGGCGAGCCTCATGACCGTCACGAAGGGCGCGTTCCCCGGCGGCAAGATCGAGGTCGAGGCCGATAACCGCGCGCCCCGCGTGGTCGGCCCCACGGACACCATCCCGAGCGACGGCGGGCTCACGATCAGCAAGGTCGACGCGGTCTTCAAGTCGGGGAACAAGACGCGCGACGACATCCCGTCCCACCTGATCATCGGGCAGGACATCCCCGAGGAGATCGCCGAGCTGTACGTGCACATGTGCCCGGCCGGCGTCTACGAGCGGCAGGGCGACGTCCTGGTCGTCAACGCGCCCAACTGCATCGACTGCAAGGCGACCGACATCCTGGGCCCGCGCTGGACGCCCCGCGAAGGCGGGAGCGGGCCGCAGTACCGGCGGATGTAGGCGAAGCGCTACACGTCAGTGCCCGGAGCCATTGGCTCCGGGCACGCCGCCGTGTGTCCGGTGAGCGTCCTGCGCGCCGCGAGCGGCGTCGTGCCCAGCCCCGTGCGCATCCGCGTCGTGCGTCCCGTGTGTCCCGTGACCGCCCCCGTGCCCGTAGTAAGGCGACGTCACGATCTCGACGTCCAGCCGGTACTCCGGATGCTCGGGGTCCGCGGCGGGCCACCGCGCGCCGGGCGCGGGGATGAACACGCCGCCCAGCGCGCCCATCGCGCCGTCCGGGATCGTCTCGCCGGTCGGGTTCTCGTAGATCGCGGTCAGGCGGTAGACGTGGTCGGGGTACACCCGCACGCCAAGCGTGCGGAAGAACCGGGCGACGGGCATCCCGACCACCTCACCCGCGTCGTCCAGGATCGGAGCGGCCTCCCACAGCAGCTCGCCGGTGGTCACGTCCTCCAGCCGCAGCGCGACGCCGTACTTGTGCAGGTGCCCGCTCAGGCCGAGGATCCGCCCAGCGACCGCGGGGCTCGCCTCCCAACTCTTCTCCGACCGCCCGGGCGGAAGGTCGTACGCATGCACGCTCGCCGGCGGCATCACGTCCATGTACAGCGGGTAGATCGAGACCGGCTTGAGCCACGCGTTGGCGGGCGTGTAGCGCATCCTGACGCGTAGCCGTGTGCCATGGTACGCCTGCGGCGTCGGGTTGTGGAACGCCGCCGTCACCATGAGACGCTGCCCCTCGCGCACGCGGTACCCGAACAGGCGCGGCATTGCGACCGGACCCGTCTCCTGGCCCGCCGCGGCGACCCGCAGCATGATCTGGCTGAACAGCTCCCGCTCGTCCGGCGAAATCACGTTCACGTGGTGCAGCACCGACTGCGGCACCGCCCGCCCTTCCGCGTCGACCAGCTCCACCCGGAAGCCGTGGATCCACCCGGCCACGGGGACCGTGCCGATCCGTGCCGGCGGCTGCGCCACCTCGTGGTGCGACGCCTGCGCGGGCAGGTCCAGCGGACCGACCTCCAGGACGATCTCGCGGGCCGCGGGATCGTGCGTGATCGCGAGCGTAGGCGCCGTTCCTAGGCGTTCCATGGACGACGGCGTCGATTCACCTGCGTGTGTCATCGAATGTGCGTCCGCCGGGGTCGCCGCTTCTTCACCGCTCGGCACCAGCGCCCTCCCGGAGCGCACGACCACCCCGGCGATCAGCGCCGCCGCAACGAGCACGCCCAGGCCGATGAGGATGGCGGGCGCGAGCCGCCGCCGAGCCGGTGGGTCGAATTCGTTCAGGTGATGGGTCGGCTTGGACATGGTCGCTCCGTCCGGTGGGGGTGAACGGATCGATGTCGACTGCGCACGGCCGGGCGTCGACATCCCGGGGCGCAGATGCAAGGCGAGTGCCCGCCGTCCGGGCGCGGGAGTGCTCCCGTGTGCCGGTCGACGGGGCATTCCGCCATCCAGGACGACGGGTCGGCGGGGAAACCCATCCGGCTACAATCCCCGGATCTCGAACTCCTCCGCCCCGCCGCCGCCGAGGTCCGCGACCGCCACGCGGTGGTGGTTCGTGTCGGCGATGTAGAGCCGGCGGCCGGCCACGGCCAATCCGCCGGGCTCCCACAACGAGCCGTCGCCTCCCAGGAGCGTGCGCGACGCACGCCGCTCGGGATCCACGATCTTCACCTTGCCGTTGTACGAGTCGGCCACGTAGAGCGCACCGTCGTGCCATGCGACGCCGAGCGGGTGCTGCAGACGGACCGCATCGCCCACGCCGTCCGTGTCGCCGAAGTCGAAGAGGCCGGTGCCCACGATCGTCCGTACCGCCGCGTCGCCGTCCGACGTCACGCACCGGATGGCGCTGCTCTCCGCATCGGCGAAGCATATGCGCCGGCCGTCCGTGGCGAGGCCGCTCGGTTGCGCGAGCGCGGCATGCCGCGCCGGCCCGTCGTGCAGCTCCTCCGCACCCGACCCGACCCAGGGCCCCACCTCGAGCGTGCCGGGATCGAGGCGCCAGAGCTGGTGCGGTCCGGCCATGGCGATGACGATCGCGCCGTCGGCGACGAGCAAATCCCACGGTGAGTTAAGCGGCGCGTCGCGTCCGTGGCCGCCGCGGGCGCGCGGCGGCGCCTGGGCCCCCGTACCGGCGACCGTCGTCACGGCGCGTTCCTTCAAGTCGACGGCCCGGATCGCGTGGTTGCCCGTGTCGGCGACGTACAGCGTGTGGCCCGCCAGAGCGAGCCCATGCGGGTCGCGGAACTTCGCCTCTCCGTACGACCCGTCCTCGAACCCCGCGCCGCCGCCCCCGACGATGGCCTCGACCTCGCCACTCCGCCCATCGGCATCGGCCTTCACGATCACGATCCGGTGGTGTCCGCTGTCCGCGACGAATAGGCGGCCGCCCGTTTCATCGGCGAGGACCTTGGCGGGGAAGCGGAGCGGACGGTCGCTCTCGCCTTCGCGCTCGAGCGGAAACGTCGTCGGCCTCCGATCGAGCGTACCCTCGGTCTCCGCGATGTCGACCAGACGTCGCACCGCATCGGCCAGCACCTCGGCCGGAAGCTCGCCGGCCTG
This sequence comes from uncultured bacterium, assembly GCA_937889645.1. Classification (GTDB taxonomy): domain Bacteria; phylum Gemmatimonadota; class Gemmatimonadetes; order Longimicrobiales; family RSA9; genus CALBZE01. The sequence continues at coordinate 18,753 of CALBZE010000097.1, read as the reverse complement.
CTGCCCGACCACCCGGCCGCGCGGGTCGACAAGGACCAGCGTCGGCCATGCGTTCACCGCAAACGATCGCCAGATGCGGAATCGTCGGTCGTTCACCACGGGATGGTCGATGTCGAGCCGGAGCACCGCCTGGCGTACGTTCGCCGTGTCGCGCTCGGCAATGAATTTTCCGGAATGCACGCCGATCACGACGAGCTCCGCGGGGAACCACGATTCCAGCTTCCGCAACTGCGGAAGTTCATGCAGGCAGTTGATTCAGCCGTAGGTCCAGAAGTCGAGGAGGACGACCTTACCGCGCAGGTCCTCGAGGCGCAGCTCTGCTCCGCCTGTGTTGAGCCAGTCCAGCCCCGCCTCGAAGTCCGGTGCCCGCACGATCCCGAACGCCATAGGCCACGCCCCCTTTCACGCACTGGTCGTCCGACTACGGGCTCGGTGGGCAAGCGGCGCGCCCGTCGCGCTGGCGGCGAGTGCGCCGCCGCCGGTGACGCTCCGACGCAGGGGATGCGCATCGCCGCCGGTGATGCGCCGGACACACGCGCCGGGCGTAGAGGATGCCTCAGACGCGCGCCTCCGGCCGCTTCTCCGGCATCGGGCCGGTACGCCGCATCACGCTGAGGAACGCGTCGATGACCTCGGAATCGAACTGCCGCCCGCGTTCGCCTTCGATCACCGAGATCGCGACTTCCCTGGACCACGCCGGCTTGTAGGGCCGCTGCTGGGTGAGCGCGTCGAACGTGTCGGCCACGGCGACGATCCGACCGCTCAGCGGGATCTCCTGCCCCACGAGCCCGGAGTAGCCCCGGCCGTCCCACCGCTCGTGGTGCGTGAGCGCAATCTCCCGCGCCGTCTGAAGCATCGGCGACCGGCTGCCCGAGAGGATCCGGGCGCCGATCGTCGTGTGCGTCTTCATGATCTCGAATTCTTCGGGCGTGAGGCGACCCGGTTTGAGGAGCACGTGGTCCGGGATGCCGATCTTGCCGATGTCGTGTAGCGTCGCGGCCCGGCCCAGCTCCTCGGCCTCCGCCGGCGGGAGACCGAGTTCCAGAGCGATCTGCCCGGAGAGCTCGCCCACGCGACGAATGTGCTCGCCCGTCGCGTCGTCCCGATACTCCGCGGCGCGACCCAGGCACTCCAGGATCTCGATCCGCGCCTCTTCCAGCTCTCGTGTGCGTTCCCGAACCCCGGCCTCCAGGATCGCGTTCTGGTTCCGCAGCCGGAGGTGGAGCGACCGCGTCTCGAGCAGGTTCCGGATCCGGAGGAGCACCTCCTCCGCGTCGAACGGCTTGGTCAGGAAGTCCCGCGCGCCCTCGGACAGCGCCCGCTGCCGCGCTTCCGGCGTCGCGTCCGCCGTCAGCACGAGGATCGGAAGGTACACCTCGTCCGCGATGCGCGCCCGGAGCTGCTCGAGGACCTCGAACCCGTTCATCGGCGCCATGTTCAGATCGAGCAGCACCAGGTCGGGCTCGAACGACTCGAAGAGGCCGATCGCCTTCAACGGGTCGGTCGTCGTCTCCACGGCTCGGTAACCCGCGCGCGCCAGGATACGGCCGAGCAGCCGGATATTCGCCGACTCGTCGTCGACGATCAGAATGCGCGAGTTCGTCAGGTCGGATCCCGCCGGCATACCGCGCACACCCCCGCCGCAGGCGACACCGCGTGCCGCCTTGGTGGTCCTTGAATCGAACTTTTCCGGGGAGCGGCGCGAATATGAAGAGGAGAACGTCGAAACGCAAAGGTTTTCTTTTCGGCGACCGACGGAGCGCACGGAAGCGGGAGCGAAAAAGCGCGACGGCCCGGTGCTTCCGCACCGGGCCGTCGCCCCGAATCCTGCCGGGCCGACGGGTCGGATCAACCTTCCCGCAGGCTCCGGATCTCCTCCGTCAGCCGAGGAAGCACCTCGAACGCGTCGCCGACGATCCCGTAATCCGCGACCTTGAAGATCGGAGCATCCGGATCCTTGTTGATCGCGACGATCGTCTTCGCCGTACGCATCCCGGCCAGGTGCTGGATCGCACCGCTGATGCCGATGGCGAAGTAGAGCTGCGGCGCGACCGTCTTACCGGTCTGGCCGACCTGCTCCGCGTGCGGACGCCAACCAGCGTCCACCACGGCGCGGGACGCGCCGAGCGCGCAATTGGGACCGATCGCCTGCGCGAGCGCCTCGAGCAGGTGCCAGTTCTCGGGACCGCGCATCCCGCGGCCGCCGCTCACGACCACCTGCGCCTCCGCCACGTCCACCGACTCGCCCGACGCGGCCACAACCTCGCGCACTTTCACACGCCACGCGTCCGAGCTCTCGGGGATGGCCACCGCCTCTACCGCGCCCGCGCGCGGCGACTCCTCCGCACGGAACACGTTCGGACGGAGCGACACCACCTGCGGCGCGCCCGCCAGCACCAGCTTCGCGAACGCCTTGCCCGAGTAGACCGGCCGCGTGATCACCAGCTCGCCACCCTCGACCTCGAGCGCCGTCGCGTCCGTCGCGAGCGGCACGTCCAGCCGGGCCGCGACGCGCGGAGCGACGTCCTTCCCCTGCGCGCTCGCCGCGAAGAACACCGCGTGGTAGCCGTTCGACTTCGCGAGGTCCGCGATGACCGCCGTAGCGCCGTCCGGATTCGAACGCGCAAAGCCGCCGCTCTCGCCGACCAGTACCTTGTCCGCGCCGAAGCGGCCCAGCTCGCCCGCCGCCGCGCCGATCCCCGCCGGGCCGAGCAGCAGCACGTGCACCTCGCCGCCCAGCGCATCCGCGACCCGGCGCGCCGCCGACACCACCTCGTGCGTCACCTTGCGCAGCGCGCCGTCGCGCTGCTCCGCGATCGCCAGAATATTCGCCATGGGTCCTCCTACAGCACCTTCGCCTCTTCCCTGAGCAGCCGGACCAGCTCCGCGACGGCGTCCACGCCCTCGCCCACGATCCGGCCGGCCGGCCGCTCCGGCGGATAGCTCAGCTCCCGCACACGGACCCGGCTCTCGCCCAGCTGCGCGTCCTTCTCCTCGAGCGGCTTCTTCTTCGCCGCCATGATCCCCTTCAGCGACGCGTAGCGCGGCTCGAACTTCCCCTTCGTCATCGTCAGCACGGCCGGGAGCGGCGCTTCGACCACCTCGACGCCGCCCTCGATCTCACGCCGACAGACGACCTTGTCGCCCTCCACTTCGAACTCGCTCACCACCGTCACGCACGGGAGCCCGAGCAGCTCGGCCACCATCGGCCCGACCTGCTGCTGGTCCCCGTCGACCGCCTTCATCCCGAATAGGATCAGGTCGGCCCCGCGCTCCTTGATCTCCGCGGCCAACGCACGCGCCGTCGCCAGCCCGTCCAACGTGGCGGCGCCCTTGAGCAACACCGCGTTGTCCGCACCCATCGCCAGCGCCGACCGGAGCTGTTCGCCCGCGGCCGAATCTCCGACCGTGACCACCGTCACGTCGCCCGCACCGGCGCCTTCCTTCAGACGCAGCGCCGCCTCGATCGCAAACTCGTCGTACGGGTTGATCACGTACTTGATCCCGGCCGGATCGATCGATGCGCCGTCGTCCGCGATCTTGATGCGGGCCTCCGTGTCCGGGACCCGCTTGATGCAAACGATGCTCTTCACCGCCGTGCTCCTGTTCAGATCCAGATTGGTCCGACGGGCGCCAATGTACCGGGGAGGACGGCCGCTGTCCAGTTCGCAAACGATTCAAAATGCAACGCCTAGCGACACAGCCGCGCCCAGGCGCGGACTGAACGGCGCGAGCCCCCGCACGACCGTCAGCCGGGCCCACCGCGGTCCTCCCATCCACAGGAAGGCCTGCAGCTCGGAGAGGTTCTCGTTCCCCCGGACCCCGGGACCGCGCAGACCATCCGTCTGACCGACGAGCGCGACCCCGGCCGTGAGCGCCCTCCGTTGATACTCCGCCGCGGCGGAATAGAGCCACACATCGACCTGGTCGTAATGCGACTCCACCGTCCCCTGGATTCCCAGCCCGCTCTCGAGCGTCGCCGCGAATCCGCCGCGCGCCAGCCGACCGCCGACCGTCGCGTAGAAGTCCGTCCGGTCACGCTCCAGTCCGACCGCATCGTCCGTCGTGGGGAGGCGAGTGCCGAAGCGCAGGAGCACGCTCGCGCCCCGCGCCGTCGCCACCGTGACGATCGTCCCGATCCTGAAGTCGCCCACGTCCGACCGTACCGGCGCGGAAGGGTCTTCGACCACGCCCAACGGCTCGGCGAACCGGCGACGGGCGTCGAACCAACGCCATACCGTGCCCGCGGCTTCGAACGCGACCCGGTCCAGGCGCCATTGGAGGCGCACCATCCCCACATCGACGAGAAGCCCCTCGGCGCCGACGGGCGAGGCGCGCTGGCCGGCGTAGGCGCCGACACCCACCTCGACTTCGATACAACGCTCGCACCGACCGACACGGGGATAGAGTGGGTCCAACGGGCGGATCTGCGCACCCAGCTCGGCGGCAGACCCCAGCACGAGAGCGCAGAGCAAGATTGAAATGGACCGCAGAGGGAACATCGACGAAGCCCCCGCCGCCCCTCCCTACCCAACCGCCGGCGCGCGGCCGCGTGCCCGCTCGACCTCCGCCTCGAGCTGCGCCGCGCGCGCATCGTTCGTGTGCTCTTCGAGGACCCGCGCCCTCGCCGCCTCGCCGATCTCCCGAAGTTCGACGTCCGACAGGTCGAGATATTCCAACACGGTATCGGACGTCCTCGCCACCAGGACCTCGCGGTCGGGTTCCAGAAACGCGTCAAGCCCCTCCCACCAGTCGCTGACGATCACCGCGCCGCACGCCGCCGCCTCGAAGACCCGCACCGACGGCGACCAGCCCCAACGGCGCATCGCGGCCCGCGTCACGTTCAGCGTCAACCGACAGGAGCTGTAGAACGCCGCGTGGTCCGCCGGTGGAATGTGGTCGAGCCTCTTCACGTTCGGCGGCCAGCGCAGATCCGGTGGGTACTGGGGACCGGCGACAACGAACGTCGAATCGGGAAGGCGGCGCGCCGGCTCCACCAGGAATGCCTCGACCCCGGGCTGGCGGTCCGGGGCGTATGTGCCCATGTAGCCGAGTGCACACACGTACGCCGCGCGCGGCTCCGTCGCGCAATAACGCTCCGGGTCGACGGAACAATACAGCGGCGCCGCGCGTGCCGCGCCATACCGGGACTCGAGCGCCCGCAACACCGGCCCGCCCGTGAACGAGAGATAGACATCGAAAAGGCGGACCTGCTCCGCCCTGAGATACTCCGCCGCCCCGGCCTCCTCGAACGCGGCTACGGTGACCGGCGTGTCGATGTCGTAGAACAGCCGCGGGCCATCGAACTCCTGCGCCAGAAACTCCGCCGCTTCGACCCCCTGCGGGAAGTACGAGCCGAGGAGCACGGCGTCCGCGTCCGACAACTCGCGACGGAGATCGCCGCACACCGCGCCCCAATCCACGAAGAGACGGACGTCTGCATAGTCGCACTCCGCCGGGTTCAGGTCGCGGTGCGGACCACTGTACCACGGCGCATCCCACTCATAGAAGAGGATGCGATGCCCACGGCGACGTAGCGCCCGGCAGAGCCCGCGGTACGTCGTCGCGTGCCCGTTCCCCCACGAACTCGTTATCGACAGCCCAAGGAAGATCAGCTTCATGACGGCGGCTCCGTCCGGGTCGATCGATGACCGTCCCGCCGAGCACACCGCATGCCACCTTCAGCTCGCCGCCACCTTCGGGAGCGCGCCGAACCGCCGTTCCCGGCCGTGATACTCCCGCACCGCCGCTTCCAGGTCGGAAACCGTGAACTCCGGCCACATCCGACCGGTGAAGTACAGCTCCGCGTAAGCGCACTCCCAGAGGAGAAAATCGCTCAGCCGCTGCTCTCCTCCCGTTCGAATCAGCAGATCCACGTCTCGCGCCGAATCGCCCGAATGGATCACCTCCCCGAGCAACGCCGCGAATCTATCGCGGTCGAGCTCTACACCGGAGCCCCCGGCAGCCATCGCCGCCCGCGCCGCCGCGACGAGCGCCTCCCGTGAGGAGTAATCGAGCGCGACCCGCAGCAACAGCCTGTCGCCGCCCGCCGTCGCCGACTCGGCGGCGTCGATCGCCGCCAGCAGGCGCTGCGGCAGTCGGTCCCGGCGGCCGATCACCCGAACCCGGACCCCGTTCTCAATGCACCGACGCACCTCGCCACGCAGGTACGCCTCGAACAGCCGCATCAACGCCGCCACCTCGCGCGGCGGCCTGCGCCAGTTGTCGGACGAGAACGCATACAGCGTCAGCGTGGAGATCCCCAGGGACGGCGCCGCTTCCACGATCCGCCGGACCACCTTCGCGCCCTCGCGGTGTCCCCACGTGCGCCCGCGCCCCCGCGCCTCCGCCCACCGTCCATTCCCGTCCATGATGATCGCCACGTGCAGCCCCTGCGCCGGCGAATCCTGCAAAGTGCTTTGACCCATAAAGTCGACCCCGAAAAAAATCCGACGGTCACCGGTCCCGCGCGGCCCGGATCAGTGCCTCCATGTGCTCCAGGTACCGCTCGAGCGCCGCCCGACCCGCCGCCGTCAGCCTGTACTCCGTTCGCGGGTAGCGACCCTCGAACGACTTACGGCACGTGATGTAATTCGCCTCTTCCAGTTTCCGCGCGTGGACGCTCAGGTTCCCATCCGTCGTGTCCAGCATGCGCTTGAGGTCGTTGAACGACAGCCACTCGTTCGCCGCCAGGGCGCTCACGATGCCCAGGCGAAGCCGCTCGTGGATCAGCCGATCCAACTCGAGCGGACTGAGTTCCCTCGGCGCCCCGGCGTCGTTCGCCGCCGCCCGCCCCCCGCTCCGCTCCCGCCTGGGCGCTGCACCGGTCCTAGCCACCGTACCTCCTTGCGATAATGAGGCCGAAGAGGATGTGGAGCCCGCCGAACCCGAACGCCATCAGTGCATCGCCCCACTCCGGCGGGCAAAAGAGGGCGACCGCCCCGGTCGCCATGAAGCATGCTCCCATGACTGGCACGACGCTCACCGAAAAGGCGCCCGCGGTGACCACGGCCGTGCCATAAAGGAGCAGCCACGTGCCAGGCAGGAGCGCCAGCTCGCCGGCACGCACGAAGACCAGCGACAGCAGCGCGCCGACCAGCATCGGCGGCAGGAAGCTCCGCAGGAACTTGTTCCCCGCGCCGCTCAGCACCGGAAGGTTCGCCGCCTGCGCCTTGCGGCGGATCGCCCATGCCGCGATCCCCAGCGACAGCACGGCCTCCCCCAGCCAGATCACGAGCCAGCGGGCGGGATCCGCCTGGACCGCCGCCACCGCCGCCGCCACCAGCGCCGTGCACCCGATCACGACACCGCCCCACCCCGGCACCGCGGTGAACGACGCGGCGCGCTCCATTGTCTCGCGGATGAAACGGATGTTGTCGATCGCGCGGTCCCGGAGCGCGATCGGCTCTCCCTCGCTCGCTGCGATCTGCCTGCGTGGCGTGGCCATGCCGATAGAATGGACCCCTTGAGTTCGTCGCGTCAAGTACTTTGCGACATCAAGAACGCGCAGCGGCCGTGCGAAGGACCTCGTCGACCTGCCGCGCACGGCCGTCGTAGCTGTGGTCGCGTAGCGCACGCGCCCGCGCGGCGCGCCCGATCGTGCGCGCCGTGTCGTCATCCACCTCCCGGACCCACCGAACGACGTCCTCACCATCGTGCGCCACGAGCAGCTCCTTTCCGGGCTCGAAGAACTCTTCGATGCCTACCCAAGCATCCGTGATTTGACAAGCGCCCGCACCGGCGGCCTCGAAGAGGCGCGTGGCTGGCGAGTAGCCGTTCCGCGCCATCGCGGCCCGATGGATGTTCAGGACGAAGCGGGCGGAGCAGTTCAGCACATTGTGCAGCACGGTGGGGACGTGCCCGATCCAACGGACATTGGGAGGCAGCCGCTTCCCGTCCCAACCGCTGCCGCCGAGGATGAAACGGTGGTCCGGCAGCCGCTCGGCCGCAGCCATGAAGAACCGGTCGACTCGCTCTTCCCGGTCGGGGAGCCGGTTCCCCAGGAAGACGACGTCGCAGGCGAAGGACGGATCGGGTGGTACGGGCGTGTGAACGTCCGGATCGAGCCCGTTGTAGATCGGGTGGCAAGCCCGTGCGCCGAGAGCTCGGTAGCGCCGCACGACCGGCGGTCCGCCGCCGTAGGTGAAGATGAGGTCGTAGCGAGGGATCCAACGGCGCATGGGGTCCGCGTCGTCGCCTTCGATCCGCTCGAGCGTGTGGGCCGCGTCGACATCCCAGAAGGCGCGCAGAGGGCCGGACATGCCCGCCAGCCACTCCTCCAGCTCCCGGTCGCGTGCACCGACGCCGCTGCACTTCACCACGAGGTCTGCATCGGCGGCCTCCGCCTGCAGCGCCTCCAGTTCGGCGTCGTCCCGGTAGACGCGCACCTTCACGTAATCCGGGTCGGTTTCCAGGTCCCGATTGGCCTGCCGGTCGAAGATGTCCGGCTCGCAGAAATGGATCTCGTGTCCGAGGCCGTGCAGCGCCCGGAACACGCCGCGGTAATAGGTGGCCGCTCCGTTCCAGTACGCGGACACGATCGACGAGCCGAAGACGAAGATCTTCATGTGCGCCCCCGAATCCAGCACGCAGTTTTGCGGCGCCGGCGCCGCCCGCACCAGCGCCCACGGGCTCCCCCACCGCCGGCCCGGATTCACGCGCGATCCGGCCCCCGCGGGGCAAATACCGTTCCATCACCGTCGCCGGGCACCATCCCGATCGAGCGGGCAGCGTTGCGGACTTTCCGCACGGAACCACGGCCACCGGTATGGTTGTTGCAGAACTTCGAAGCGTGACCAGCCGGCTTCACCGGCGACAACCGGCGAGACCATGTCCAGGAGGCACCGTCCATGGCCGACAAGGACATTCACGAACAGCTCGAAGAGAAGCGCCGAGAGTTGCGAGAGAAGGGGAAGCCGGACCGGATCGGTCGACCCTACGACACCAGTCGCGAGCTCGTGGAGGAGGGCGAGCGCAAGCGCACGGGCACCAACTTGGACATTGGTGAAGAGCGAAGCGAGGAGCAGGAGCAGGAGATGAAGCGCTGGCGGCGCTGACGCCGGCTGCCGAGCGGTGCTGGCCGGCCTGCCGGTGCCGCCTCGCCTCCTTCGGACCGCCGGGCCCATGGCAACGGGCCCGGCGGTCGCGCGTTCATGCGCCGGTCACACGCCTCTGTCACCCCGCGGCGCCTCGAGCACCTGCAACGAGCCGTTACGTGGCATCGGCCGCCACTTCCTCCTTCAGGCCGCTCCCGCAGGCGCGGGTGTGGGCGTCATCCGATAGATCTTGTCGACGACCTCGGCCACACGGACGCTCCGCTCGACCTCGGGATCGAAAGACGGCGAAGCCGCGGTGTGGTCGACCCAGTCGAGGATCGCTCGGCCGAGCCAATCCCCGGACTCGCGGCCGATGGTGCGCCGCCCGCGCCCTTCGAACCGCACAATCTCGAAGTCGAAAAAGCTGCCGTCGATGTTTCGCACCTCGGCGCCCCCATGCGTGCCGTAGAACGCCGTACGGATAACGCAATCCGTCCCCGCATGGGCGTTCCAGCTCACGGCGAGGTGGACCAGGACGCCGTCATCGAGCTCGAGCTGTGCGATCGCGAAGTCATCGATCCCACGCCCGCCGAGTGGCTCGCCGCGGCGGAACGCACCCCCGCGGACTGACCGCACCCCGTGCGAGTCGAGAATCCAGAGGCACAGGTCGATCAGGTGCACGCCGAGGTCGAGGAGTGCGCCGCCGCCGGCGATGGCGGGGTCGTGGCACCATGCCTTCCCCGGGCCGTACGCGTTGTGGAAGGCGGTCTCGATGGCGAAGATCCGTCCCAGCTCCCCCGATCGCACCATGGAGCGCAGCGCTTGCACGCCATCGGTGTAGCGGTACGAGTAGTCAACACCGAGGCGACGGTCCGCGCGTCTGGCGGCATCGACGATGGCCCGGGCCTCCGCCGCGTTCAACGCGAGCGGCTTCTGACAGAAGACGGCAAGGCCGCGTTCGAGTGCAGCGATCGCCTGAGGCGCGTGCAGCGAGTTCGGTGTTGCGATTACGACCCCGTCCAGACCGAGTTGCTCGGCCCGGGAGAGCATCTCGTCGTAATCCGCGAATGCGACGGCTTCCCCGTGCCGCGCCGCCGCCGCAGACAGACACGCCTCCGAAGGATCGCACAGCGCCGCCACGACGGCGCGACCACTCGCCGCAACGGCATCCATCCGCATGGCGCCGATCCAACCCAGCCCCGCGAATCCGAGTCGAAGTACGGCACTCATCGGTCGCCTCCCGGTTGTACGACGGCCTTGAAGAACCCGCTCGGGCGCTCGCGCGCCATGGCGAATGCACGGTTGATCTCCCTGAGCGGGAAACTGTGCGTGACCAGCGACTCCAGCTCGAGCTCCCCCGCCGCGACGAGCGCCACCCCCTCCCGCATCGCATCCACATAGAGCGCGGAGTCCCTTTCGTGGGCGTTGATCACGTCGAGCCCGCGCCAGTTCCAGAGCTGGAGGTTCACGCGGCGGGGTCCGTCCTGATGGTATCCCGCGATGACCAGACGCCCCCGCACGCGGGTCAGCGCGGCCGCGAGATCGAGCGGCCGCTGCATCCCCGTCGCCTCGATCACGACATCCGCGAGCCGCCCACCCGTCCACGACTCCACGTTCCCGACCACGTCATCGTCGTACGTCAGGACCTCGTCCGCCCCCATCCGCGTCGCGATCTCGAGTGCCTCCTTCCGCCTCGACACCGCCACGAGGCGCGCCGGCCGCTCCGCCCTGACCAGCCTCAGCAACAGCGCACCCAGGAAGCCCACCCCCACCACGACCACCGTATCCCCCTCCTGCACCGCTGCGCGCCGACGGACGTTGATGGCGCACGCGATCGGCTCGCCCAGGATCGGGCGCCCCGCGAGGGATGCCGGGAGCTTCACGACGGCATCGGATCGGGCCACGTCGTACTCGGCAAAGCCCCGATAACTCAGAGCCGTCACCGTGTCTCCCGGCGCGAGCCCCACGACGCCCTCCCCCACCGCCTCCACCACCCCGTACACCTCATGCCCTGGCGCGCCCGCGTCCAGAGGATACGACACCCCTTCGGCCCCCTCCCACGGCCCCAGGTTCGACGCGCACACGCCGCACCCCTCGACCCTCAGCACGACCTCGCCCGCGCCCGCTCGCACCCGCTCCCGCTCCGTCACCTCGAATCGCCCCGGCTCGACCAGCGTTGCCGCGTACATGGTCCCCCCTTGCCTTTAGAGGATCGCACCGAACCGCGCCTCGGCTACGCCCCGACCTCGACCATCGCACCCGCTTCGTCGACGATCACCTCGAGCTGCTCCGCCCGGTGGTCGCACGTATGCCGGGCGTGGATCGTCTCCAGACCGCGCTCTGCGAGCCGTGCCCGCGCTTCCTCGTCCCGGGCGAGGCGAAGGATGTGCTCGCGCATCTCTGCCGGCGTCCGCGCCACGAGGTAGTCGACCCCCTCTCGGAACAACCCCTCCCGGTCCGCCCAGGGAGTCGAGATCAGCGGGATCCCGCACGCCAGCGCCTCGAATGGCCGAATCGTCGGAATCCCAGGGAGCCGCTCCAGATACGGACCTCGAGGGATGTGCAACGTCATCCGCGCCCGCGCGAACACCTCCGGCACCCGGTAGTTGGCGATCCAGCCCCGATAGTCGACCCCCGCCTCCTTCATCTCCCGTAGCGCGCCGTCCGGGTAGCGCACGCCATGCACCGCGAAGCGCAGCTCGCGCAGCTGACTCGCCGAGCCGATCAGGTAATCGCGAATCTCCTGCGATCGCTCGTCGTCGCCCCAGTTGCCGATCCACACGACGTCGTCGGTCTTCTCCGCGGCCAGCGGGCGGAAGACGGTCGTGTCCGCCGCCTCGTGGAACGCCCACACCCGCGGCATCCCGAACTCCCGGCGGTAGACTTCCGCGAGCGAACGGCCGTAGGCCAGGACCCCGTCGTAGTGCCGGAGATTGAAACGTGCGATCTCGTGTGGCACGGTGGCCGGCCGATGATGCGTGTCGTGAAAGAGGAGCAGGAAATCTCCGCGGCGATGGCGCACGTGTCCGACGGCGCCGACCAGTTCGGGCTCGTTGAACTCATGCACCAGTACGACGTCGGCGCCCCGCGTCAGCTCGTCGACTTCGTCCAGGATCCCGCTCCAGTCCCCGTACATCCGGATCCGGATGTCCGGGAACATGCGAGCGAAATCGACGATCGGGCCGGGGCCGTGGTCGTGGTACAGCTCGTCGCACGACCAGCTCCGCCAGCGCTCGCATGCCACGACCTCGTGCCCGCGCCGCTGCAACGCGCGCACCAGGCCGCGCAGGAAATGCGCGTTCCCGTGGTTCCAATCGCTGATCAGGGAGTGCACGAACAGGACGAATCGCATGGGATCACTCGACCGCGGCAAGACGTTGGCTGGCCCGGTTCACAACATCCAGGTACAGAGCCTCGTACTCGGCTGCCATGCGTTCCGGCGTGTATCGCTCGAGAGCCCGCGCCATTGCGGCGCCGGCGAGCGCCGTCCGAAGCGCTTGGTCGCGGATCAATTCCAGCACGGATTCCCCTAGAGCATCGATGTCGCCCGGGGGATGGAAGAGCGCGCATCCATCCCACAGCTCCCGGAAGGTCGGGATGTCGCTCAACACCAGAGCGCACCCGGCCAGGGCGGCCTCCAGTGGGGCGAGGCCGAACGGCTCGTAGCGGGAAGGCGCGGCGTAGATCTGCGCCTTGATCAGGAGCCGCGCCAACTCGTGCGTATCGAGTACGCCGACCCATTCGATCCCCGGTGCATCGGCGGGGAAGTCGTCGCCGCCGGCCGGGTGCCCGACCGGCCCGGCCACCACGAACCGGGCCCACCCGCCGAGCCGGGCCGCGACCGGGATCAGGTCGCGCGCCCCCTTCCCTTCATCCCACAGCCGCCCGGCGGTGACGACCAGCGGTTGTCGGGGACCGCCTCCCAGCGCCGACTCGCCGGGCGACCGGTGAAAGAGCCCCGGCGAACGCGCATTGTGTACAACGCGGATCGGGCCGGTTCCGTACGTCTCCCGGATGCGGCCGGCGATCCACGCCGTCGGCGCGACCCGGAGAGCTGCGCCGCCGAGTCCCGCCTCGACCCAGCGCCGATAGCGGCCGAACCAGGGATCGTCCGGAGGGTCCTCGCCCCGGACCGACTGCCACCAGCTCACCAGGTCGCTGTGCGCCACGACGACGGCCGGCGCGCCCAGGTCGAACGCGCCGTAATAGAACTGGTTCAGATGCACGACGTCCGCCCCGGCCTCCCGCACCCGACGCCGCACCTCCTCGACCGACGCGGACAGCCCCGGCTCCGGCTCGGGCATCCACTCGAGCGGGCAAGGCACGATCGTCGCCGTCACCTCGGGATGCAGGGAGAACCAGTGCTCGTGCCGTGGACCCGGGCGGCCGCCCACGACTACGAGCGACACCTCATGCCCGCGAGCCAGCAGCCCCTGGACGAGCTCCTCGGTGTAGGTCCACACCCCGCCCGCGATGTCCGTGGTGATCAGGATTCGCATAGCATCGGGCCCCGGCTCGCCGCCGGGGTCGAGACCGGGTCAAGCCGAGAGCGGCTGTCTCTCCCGTTCGGCGCCGTTCGCGACGAGGAAGGCCGCATGCTCCTCGATCCAGGCGATCAGCCGCCGGATCCCCTCCTCTTTCGTCACCCTCGGCGCCCAACCCAGCTCGCGCCTCAGCTTCCCGATGTCGCTGATGTAGATCCGCTGGTCGCCCGGCCGCCATGGAGCATGGAACCGTTGAATGCTCCGTCCGAGCTCCCGCTCCAGCAGGTCCAGCAGCTCTACGAGCGAGAGCGCGTTCTCCTCGCCGCCCCCCACGTTGTAGATCCGCCCCGGCGTCGAGCGCGCGCGCTCCGCCGCCAGCAGCATCAACTCGATCAGGTCGTCCACGAACAGGATGTCCCGCACCTGCTTGCCGTCGCCATACAGTGTGATCGGTCGTCCCCCCAACGCCGAGATCACGAAGTGCGCCACCCACCCCTGATCCTCGTCCCCGAACTGCCGCGGGCCGTAGATGCAGCTCATGCGAAACACGCACGTCGGCAGGCCGTAGATGCGCGCGTAATCCCGAACGTACTGATCCGCCGCGCCTTTCGAGCAGCCGTACGGCGAGTGGAAGTCCAATGGCTGGTCCTCACTGATCCCCCGCCGCCGATCCTCGAACAGGTACCGCGTCCCGTTCAGGACCACCGGCACCCCGACCAGTGCGCCGTATACCTTGTTCGTCGACGTGTACAGCACGACCGGCGGGTCGCTCGAACCACGGGCAGCCTGGAGCACGTTCAGGGTCCCCTGCGCGTTCACCGCGAAATCGTGCCGGGGATCGGCGACCGACGACGTGACGGCGACCTGTGCCGCGAGATGGAAGACGGTGTGCGCCCGGCTTACCACGCGGGCCACTCGCTCCGCGTCCCGAATGTCCCCGATCTCGACTTCCAGCCCCCCGGGATGACGCTGCATCAGCCACCGGAGGTTCTGCTCCACGCCGGGTCGCGAGAGGTTGTCGAAGACGATCACCCGCTCCCCCGCCCGAAGAAGCGCATCGGCAAGGTTGCTGCCGATGAACCCCGCGCCCCCCGTGACCACCACCGCTCTATCTCTTCCCAAGCTCATGCCCTTCTCCGCAGTTTCGGGGTCGCGGCCGCGTCTCTCCAAGACCAATGGCTCGACTCGGTGGGCCCAGCGATCACTCCGCCCGGGTCGCGATGCCGCCCGTTACCGGCTCGTATGCCTTTCGTATCCGCAGCGATTCTGGGGCGGGTCCTCCAGGAAAATTTGTGCCTCGATTCACCCGGTGAGAGTCGGGATTGCCGCCGCGGCGACCTTCAAATTCCGTACCATGCGACGCGAGGCCTGGAACGCACCTTGCACCAACCAGGCCGCCCGACGCCCCCTCGGTCGCTCCCCTCACTCCCTCGGAGAAGCGATGATCGAAGCGATCATGCTCTGGAACGAGCCCAACAACCTCTCTCATTGGGACCGCGACCTGGACCCCGATTGGTCCATTTTCTCGCGCATGGCAGCGCTGGCCGCGGAAGAAGTCCGCGCCACCGCCCCGGGAGTTCGCATCGTCCTCGGCGGGATCAGCCCGATCGATCCCGAGTTCCTCCGCCTGCTCCGTCGGCACGGCCTCCTCGGCCGCCTCGACACCATCGCGCTCCATGGCTTCCCGTTCGACTGGAACCTCTGGCACCCCGAGGACTGGCCCACGAAGATCGAAGCGATCCGGGAGGAGTTCGGCATGCCCGTGTGGGTGACGGAGGTGGGCGTCAGCAGTTGGGCGTCGGAGCACAACGTCGCGTGGGGCCTCCGTCGCCTCACGCCCATCCTCAAAGGCGCCGCCGAACGCGTTCACTGGTACTCCCTCTTCGACCTCTCCCCCGAGCGCGAAGCGACGACCCGCCACGGCGCCGCCGAAGGGTCCGCCTACTGGCGCCACTTCCACTTCGGGCTCCTGCGCGCCGACGGCTCGCCCAAGCCGGCGCTTCAGCACTTCGATCCCGAGCTCGGAATCTGTCAGTGGTTCCACTTCCAGGACCATGACCGTCTGGAAGGAACCGTCGAATGGTTGCACCGGCTCGGCGTCCGTCACGTGCGAACCGGGTTGTCCTGGGCCGAATGGCACCTCCCGGGCGGCGTCGCCTGGTTCGATCGCATCGTCGAGGCGCTGGAACCCTTCCAGACCACCGTGACCCTCTGCTTCACGCCGCCATCCGTTGGGATCCGCCCGCACCACACCTCTCCGCCCCGCGACATCGGCGAGTTCGCCTACTTCACCCGATGGGTCGCGGACCGCTACGCGCGCCGCGGCGCACGGGCGCCTCGGACGATGACGTCGTCTTCGCCGGCTCACAGATCCACAACTCCGTGAACGGATGAGCAACGATCCGCAGCCCGGCCGACCTCAGCATGGCCTCCATCCCCGCCTCGTTCGGGACCCACCAGTTCGTCGGATCGCCCGCGTACCGCTTCTCGATGAAGTACATCGCCGGGAAGCACGGATGCTCGAACATCGCGCGCTCGGTGATCGGCGCATCGTCGGGGACCGGAACCGTGCCGCCCACCCCGCGCACCATCGACTGGAACACCAGACGCCGACCGACGAGCTTCGCAACCTTGTCCAGAGCGTAGAGCGGATACCGGAGGTGGTAGAAGACGCCCATGAACAGCACGTAGTCGAATCGCTGCTGAAGACGATCGACGTCGTACGTGTCCATGAGCCGATACTCGATGTCCAGGCCGTTGACTTCGGCGGCGAACCGCGCCTGGGAGAGATAGCGCTCGTCGTGGTCGATCCCCAGGACGTTCGCGCCGCGACGCCGCAGTTGCTGCGAGTAGAACCCCGCGTTGCACCCGATGTCCAGGACCGTGCTCCCCGTCAGGTCCTCCGGCAGGTAACGCCCGACGTGGGCCCAGATCTCCTCGAGGAAATTGCCGAGCGGATGATTCGGTGCGGTCCGGACGCCCTCGCCCAGATCGATGTCGTGGAACCACGGCCCCAGCGCCTCGACCTGGCGGCGCAACTCGTCCGCCGTGTATCGTGACCCTCGCCCTTCGATGACCGGATCCACCTGATCCCCCTCGCAAACACCAACGTGCTCGCCCTTCGGACGCCGCCGCCGCGCCGCGGGGCAATTTCCATTCCCGGGCCGGCGCCCGCCCGCGTGATGTGCGAAGCCCCTCGGACGTCGTGGGATTCAACGCCGAGGGGCCGATTTGCCCTGCCTCGATCTACATCCGACCCAGGGGAACCCCTGGCTCCTCGTACTCGCGCTCCGGATCGTACGGCTTCGGCAGCCAATCGGGATCGTCCGAGCGTTCCGGTCCGATGTGATCCGGCTCCTCTTCAGGCTCGACCGGGATCTCCTTCCCCGGCGCGCCCGGCTGCGGCAGTGGCTTGTCCGGGTTGGGCCCCGGCACAGTGGCCATAGCCTCACCTCCTCGGAACTGGGTGCGTCGTGACGCTCGTCGCGCCGGAAACATCTGGCGCAGATGGCGTGCCACCCGGCCCCGGGATCGCGACAACACAACCGCCGGGCTCAGCCGATGACTTCGGTGATCACTCGAAGCGCGTTCCCACCCAGGACCAGCCGCAGATCCATCTCGCTCCAGCCGCGGGCCAAAAGGATTTCCGTCAGGCGCGGCAACATGCCGATGTGTGGGAGATCGGCAGGGGTAGTGAGGATGCCGTCGAAGTCGAGGCCCAGGGCAAGGTGCTCGATCCCGGCCACGTCGGCGATGTGCTCCACGTGGTCGGCGAGTCGCGATAGGGGGATCGGGGGGAGAGAGGCGAGTTGCCGGTCCCGCCACTGGCGCGCTTCGTCCCGCGCCCGACGGCCATCGCCGTGCCGTGCGCGCAGACGGTGCTCGAGCGCCCTGGTCTCCTCGTCGATGCGCTCGAACGCCGCTCCGTAATCGGTGTCGAGGAAGGCGGGGAACGCGTTCACGCCGACCACGCCGCCCGTCTCGGCCACTGCGCGGATCTGCTCGTCGGACAGGTTCCGGTGGTGGTCGCAGAGGGCGCGGGCGTTCGAATGGGTCGCGACGACGGGCGCCGAGCTCGTGTCGATCGCGTCCCAGAACGTCGACTCGGCGACGTGCGAGAGGTCGACGATCATACGCAATCGGTTGAGGTCCCGCACGACCTCTCGGCCGAAGCCGGTGAGTCCGCCGTGCCTCGCGCCGTCTCCGGCGGCGTCGGCCCAGTCGTTCGTGTTGTTCCACGTCAGGGTGAGGTAGCGGGCCCCGAGGCCGTGGAGCTCGCGGAGCCGCTCCAGGGAGTTCTCGATTGCGTGCCCGCCTTCCACGCCGATCATGATGGCGACGTCGTCGGCGCTGCGCGCTTCTTGGATCCCGGCGGCGTCCTGTACGAGGCGAGCGCCCGGCGTAGCCGAGATGACGCGATGGATCGCCCGTATGAGGCCTTCGGCGTGACGGTAGGACGCCCCCGGTGTCGCGGCCAGTTCCGCCGGGACCCAGGAAACGAGGAACTGCACGTCGACTCCGGCTTCTCGCAGCCGGGGCAGGTCGACGTGCCCGAAGTCGTGCCTCTCCCCGAAGTCGTAGGTATCGTCGAGGAAGAATTCCGTGGGCGTGTCGGCGTGGAGGTCCACGACGAGCGCCTCGCGGTGGAGGCGGCCTGCGCGCTCCGAGATCGGTGTCGTGTCCAAGGCGTCAGCGAGAGACCCAGGGGTTGTTGCGCACATAGAAGCGGAGCGGCCAGTCGGCGGCGCGGGTGACCCCGATCCGGGGGCCGACTGCGATCTCGCTCGGATCCACGGCCTCACCCTCGAGGATCATGAGGGGCGGCCGGTCCAGCGGATGGCCGTTCTCGCGCCCGGTGATCCCCATCGCCGCCGCGAGCTTCCCGGGGCCGCTCGTGAGGCCGCGATCGGAACAATGGTCGCCCCGGCGGCGGCGCATCGCGTCCACGCCCTCTAGTGGCTCGACCGCGCGGATCAGCACGGCCGCCGGGTACCCTTCAGCGCCGGTGACGACGTTCAGGCACCAGTGCACGCCATAGATACGGTAGACGTAAGCGATCCCTGGCGGGCCGAACATCGCCTCGTTGCGCGCCGTACGGCCGATCCGCTCGGCCGCGTGCGACGCCGGGTCGTGCGGCCCGACGTACGCCTCGGCCTCCACGATGCGTCCCGCCGTCGTGGCGCCGCCGATGGTCGATACCAGAACGGCGCCGAGGAGGTCGCGCGCGACCTCCT
>CALBZE010000096.1 GCA_937889645.1 uncultured bacterium | reverse complement strand
AGAAGGAGCACGCTCAGCGTCACCAGGCCGACCATGACGACGGCGAATCGAACCGTTCGACCGCCGTCGCCGCCGCGCAGCTCGTCCGGGCCGGCGACGGTCATCCGGTGCCCCGGTGCCACCTCTCCGGCGATGTCCCACAGCCGCGGGACGAGGGCTTTGGGGTCGATCCCCCGCGTGCGGATGGCGACGGTCGCCGGTGCTTCCCCCAGCGCCGTCGGAAGATAGATGGCCGGCCGCTGGAGCTCCGGCGCGCGGCTCTGGTCGTAGAGATCGTCCACCACCCCGACGATCTCGAGCCAGGAGCCCGGCTGGGCGGTATCGCCCGGGGCGATCGCCGTGGTGCGCACCCGGCGGCCGAGGGCGGCGCCGTCCCCGAGGAAGCGGCGGACGAAGGAGCGGCTCACGACGGCGGCCGCACCGCCGGGCGCGTCGCCGGGCCCGAACGGCCGACCCGCCAGCACCTGGACGCCAAGCACATCGAAATAGTCGGGCGCGACGCCGGTGGAGAGCGCCACGGGACGTGCGGCGCTCGTCGTCGTCACCCCGCCCTCGACCTCGATGAGAACGCGCCGGCCGGAGCGCGGGGGCGCCGACGCGTACGTCACGCCGAGCACGCCCGGCTCCGCGGCGATCCGGCGGATCAGCTCGGCCTGGGTCTGGGCGAAGGACTCACCCGCTTGTTCGACGGACGGAGCGGCCGGCGCCTCCCGGGCCGCGGCTTCGGCCCGATCGAGCCGGACCGAGAGCATCTCATCGACCGGGTAGGTCGGCTCGCCGCGCGATTCCTGATAGGTGAGCCAGGCGATCGCGATCACGGGCGGGAGCACCGCCATCGCGACCCCGACCTGCGCCACGATGAGCGCCGTCCAGGTCTTCCCGAGCTGCATTCCGGTCGCGCCGCCCATCTGCCGGAGCGAGGACTGCAGCCGCTGCCCGGTGGCCGCCAGTGCGGGGATGATGCCGACGATGAAGGCCCCGAGCACGGCGAGCCCCACGGCGTACGCCACCGTGGACGGCGGGAGACCGCGTTCGATCCAGTACGGAAGCTCCCCCGGATTGATCGCGACGATTTGCCGGAACCCGAAGTTCGCGATCAGCAGCCCGATCGCCGCCGCGAGCGAGGAGAGCGCGAGCGCCTCCACGAAGAGCTGCGTGATGATGCGCCGGCGGCTCGCGCCCAGCGCCGTGCGGACCGCGATCTCGGCCTGGCGAGCCGCCGTCCGGGCATAGACCAGCGACGAGACGGTCACCGCGACCGCGGCCAGGACCAGGACCCCGAAGAGCTGCATCGTCCAGACGATCCAGGCCGGGTACTGGTGCACGTCGAGCAGGGCGCGGACGTACGGCGCGACGATCGGGCGTAGGGTGGCGTATGCCGCGGGGAACTCGCGCGCGAGCCGCGCGCTCACGGTCCTCAATTCCGCTTCGGCCGCCGCCGTGGAAACGCCCGGGGCGAGCCGGCCGAAGATCGTCACGCGTCCGCCCTCGCCCGGGCCGTGGAGCGCAGCGACTTCACGATCGCGGGTTCGCTACAACAGGGCGTTCCAAATCCAGAAATCCCGCCGACCGCAAGAATGCCGTAGTGCGTTCGAGTTCCGAGTGGCGACCGAGTTCTTCGAGGTATTGCTCCGGCATGAGGGGGTTCCTCGTCAGAGAAACCCGATGAGCCTCGGCGGCGCGAACGATAAGGGATGGATTCGTTGCACTGAGAAGGGATATGAACTCGTCGACGGTCAGCGCCACGATGCCGTATGTCGTCGTCGTAGGGCGGGGGAAGTCTTTGGTGTTCTGCGTGACGATGTAGTCGGCTTCGTAGTGAATGGCGAGCGCTAGTATATGGCGGTCGTCATCATCCGGAAGAGTGAGCTGGTCGATCAGCGGCTCGTAATTCCGGCCCCACGCGTCAGGAAAATACTGTCGCATCTGGCCGATCAGTCTTTCCAACCGCTCTACCGCGAGCGGTCTCCTCATCAGTAGCCAAGACCCAGCCTCTCGGTGAACTCGGCCATCTCCTGCAATCCATGTAGGCGATCCGCCCGTGGGCGCGTCTCGGCCGCCGACCCACGCCGCTCCGTCCGCTTGCGATACGCGAGTACTTCGCTCCGCCGCACGCGGCGGTGCGTGCCCACCATGCGGTACGGAATCTCACCCTGCTCGAGCAGATCGACGAGCTTCGGGCGCGACATCCCGAGCAGCTCCGCGGCTTGACTCGTCGTGAGCTCTTCGTCGTCCTCCCGGTGAACGGCGATGTTTCGCCCTTCAGCCACGGCCTCGAGGAGTTTGAGCGCAAGATCCATCTCGGGCGACGAGAAAAGCGAGGACAACTGAGCCAGGGCATTCGGATCGCGCGACGCACACCGCCCCCCAAGTTCGCGCAGATCCCTCGCAACGCGGCCGACAGCCTCGAGGTCGGAGCGAGAAGGAATGACCTCATCCGGGGTTCTGGTGACAGTCATGGCACTTCACCTCCTCGACACGTCCTGGCATCGAAGATAAACGACAAACGAAACAAACGCAACAAACGAACCAAACGATATCCGGCCGGGCGCTCGCGGCGCGCGCCATCGCCAAGCGCGGCAACTCCGTTTCCGCTGGCGCGTCCCGCGTCGGCGTTGCATAGTCGTATCGATTTGCGGGCCCAGGTCGGATGCCGACGATCTCACGACTCGTCGTATGCCTACGACTTCGGAACCCAACGTGAATCGAAAGGCGCGCAGGCTCGGCCGCGTTCTCGGACCGCTGCGCGCGACCGCGCTCGGGCGCGCGATGAGCGTTGCCGTCGAGCAGCGCCGGGCGGCCCGGTCGTGGCGGAGGGGCATCGCGGAGATCGCGTCGTATCATGAAGCTCGCCGCGGCCGCGAGCCGGGCGAGGCGCTCTCGGACCGGGTCTGGTCGGACCTCGAACTGCAGAGCGTGTACGAGCGGATCGATCGGTGCGGCTCGCCCCTCGGCCAGCAGGTCCTCTACGATATGCTGCGGCGGCCGCTGTACGACGCGTCGGCGATCCTGCGACGCGGCGCGGCGATCTCCGCGTTGCGCGCCCGGCCGGAGCTCCGGGACCGGATCCGGGCCGCGCTGCATCCGCTGGCGCATCCGGTCTCGTACGACCTCCACCATCTGACGGCGAGCGAGCTGCCCGGCCGGCCGCGCTGGTACTTCCTCCTCCCGCTCCTCGGTCTCGCCGCGCCCGGCGCGTTGTTGGCGATGTCGTTCGCGCCGTTGGCCGGGCTGTTGATGCTGATCGGCGTCGCCGGCATCAACATTGGGATCCAGATCTATTACCGCCCCCGCGTCCAGCACCTCATACGGGCGATCGCCGCGCTGCCGGGGCTGGTCCGGGCGGCGCGAACGCTGAGCGGAGTGCAGGCGCCCGAGCTCGACGAGATCCTCGGGCCCCTCGGTGGCCGCGTCGACGCCCTGCGGTGGGTCCGCTGGCTCTTCGTCTACATCCGCCTGGAGTTCGAGGACGACCCGCTGGTCGGGTCGATCATAGGCTATCTCAACCTCCTGCTCCTGGCGGACGTGAACGCCTTCGTCTTCAGCATCGACGCGATCGCCCGGCGCCGGCGCGAGCTCGACGAGATCGTCCGCGCCGTCGGCCTCCTCGACGCGCTGTGCGCCGTCGCCGAGTTCCGGGATTCGCTGCCGCATTGTTGCGCGCCGGAGTTCGACGGCCCGGCGAAGACGTTGCTGGGCGAGGCGATCTATCATCCGTCGCTGGACGACCCGGTCCCCAACGACCTCCGGATGGAAGGTGCGTCCTGGCTGATCACCGGCTCCAACATGGCCGGGAAGACGACGTTCCTCCGCGCCGCCGGCGCCTGCGCCGTCCTCGCGCAGACGATCGCGACCTGCCCCGCGCGCCGGTGGCGGGCGCCGATCCTGAGGGTTCACACCTTCATCGGCCGGCGGGACGATCTCCTGAGGGGGAAGAGCTACTTCTACGTCGAAGCGGAGCAGTTGCGGGAGATGTTGATCCGGAGCGCGGAGGACGCCGCGTCGCTCTTCGTCATCGACGAGCTGTACCGCGGGACGAACACCGGCGAGCGCGTGGCGGCATCGCGCGCGGTCCTCGAGGCGCTGAACGCCGGCGATCACCTCTGCCTGGTGGCGACGCACGACCTCGAGCTCGTCGATCTCCTGCGCGGCCCCTGGGCGTTCCGGCACTTCCAGGAGACGATCGCCGACGGTGAGATCCATTTCGACTACCGTCTCCGGCCAGGCGCGGCGACCGCCGGCAACGCGCTGAAGCTGCTCGAAGTCTTCGACTATCCGGCGGAGGTCCTGAGCAATGCCCGGTCGGCGTTCGACGAGCTGCTCCGACGGTCCGGGGCGGTGGTCGACGCCGGGGCGGAGCAAAGGACGGAGAAGAGCCCGGCGAGCTGACGGCGGCGGACGCGAGGCGTCACGCCGCGGTCAGCTCGTGAACGACCGCCGCGGCGACCGACTCGGCGAGGGCGCGGGAATTCGACAGCCGCTCCTCGAGCTCGTCGCAGAGCGCCATGAGGCGGTCGACCTTGGCGACGATGCGGGCTAATTCGGCTTCCGGCGGGAGCGCCACGGCAATAGCATTCAGCTTTGCCTGATTCAACTTGGGCTGAGCCGTGCCCGTTACATACGGACCCAGATCGGTCGCGTTGACAAAGAGGGCAAGGTAGCGAAGGAGATCGACGTTGATGCCATCGATCACATGGGCATGGTTATTGACCCAGTATCGCCCCTCAGCAAGGAAAGCTACCGGTGTCGATCGCAACAACAGGTTCGCGCCGTCCTCTCCGATGAGAAGGAGAGGCTTATCAAAAAGGAAGTCGTCTACATAATCGATAATGCCTGATGCGCCGTAATAGGGGTACGGACCACGTCGTCGGGCGCGGACCTCCGATGAAAGTGGAACTCTCTCGGCGTCTCGGTTGATCGCAATGTCGCCGAACCGGGCCCACACCCACCCCTCCGGCACCTCGAACGGCACCTCGTCCGGCCCCACCGGCGGCAGCCTCTCGAGCTTCCGGATCTTCCCCTCGTTGTAGAGCCTCCTTTTCTCCTCCTTGATCCTCTCCAGCAGCACGCTCGCCGGCTCATCATTCGGGTCCTGCGGCACCAGCTTCCCGCGAACCGCGAGCTGGAGGATCGCGTGGCGCAGCTCCGCCACCGTTTCCGGCACCTCGTAGAGGACGTCGAAGTGGTCCCGGATCCGCCGCCAGTGGCGCGCGAGATCGGCGTCGTCCGTGGCCGTCGCGAGGTGGTGCAGCGCCGACCGGTTCAGACTCACCCGCTTCTCCGCCCGGCGACGCTGGCGTTCCTCCAGTTCGTCGCACAGCGCCATGAGCTGGTCGACCTTGGCGACGATGCGGTGCTGTTCGGCCACAGGGGGAACGGGGATTGGAATCTGGCCGACGAGCTTTCCCGAAACTTCCTTGAAAGTGGTGCCAGGCGCCGATCGTTCTACTTCGGGTGCCACCGCTTGTAAGAAGCGGAAAATATACTCGCTCATCTCTGGCACGATCGGCACACACGACTTGAAGCCTTGGTTCGTGGCCAGAGGATTGGCGGCGATGGCTACGTAGCCAATGGGAGCACGGCTAGAGAACAACACTGTCCCTCGAGGCAATAGCTGCGCAGAGCTGTTCTCCAGCCCGGTCCGAGAAATGTCCCGTCTTCCCCGCGAAACGTACTTGCCTTTCAGTCCATTCAGATCAGCGGGTGTAATCCACGGGATCCCCTCATCAGCCCAGTATTCGGGATTGTTGGTTTTCGGCGTCCCACCGCCGACGATCTCGCCGACGGATGCGAGCCGCGTCCACACCCATGTGGCCGGGATCTCATATGGTTGATCGTCGGGAGCGAGGATATCGGCAGGCCGCGGCTTGCCGATTTGTCCTTCACGATACAGCCGCCTCTTCTCCTCCTCGATCCTATCCAGCAGCACGCTCGCCGGCTCGTCGTTCGGATCCTGCGGCACCAGCTTCCCGCGAACCGCGAGCTGGAGGATCAGCTCGCGGAGCCGCTGCACCCCGCCCGGCGCGTCGGCTACGACGTCGAACAGCCGATGCAGTGTCTCGGGCGTCACGCCACCACCTCCTCCCGCGCCGCCAGCACCGACTCGAGCGCCTCGCCCAGCTCCCGCCGGAGCTTCTCCCGCGTCTCCTGCACCTGCGCGAGGAGCGCCGTGTACTCCGCCAGCAGCTCCTCCGGGTCGCGATGCTCGTCGCCGCCCGCGTTCGGGTTCTTCAGGTCCAGATTGTAGCCGCGCGCGCGGATCTCCTCCACCGGGACGCGCCAGGCGACGTCGTTCTCGACCCGGGCGTTCCACCACGCCTTCTCCGCCTCGAACTCCTCGATGCGGATCGGCTTCGTCTTGCTGTAGCTCTTCTGCCCCGGCGGGTAGCGGTGCTCGTAGTACCAGATCTCCTTCGTCGGACGGCCCTTCGTGAAGAAGAGCAGGTTCGTCGCGATCGAGGTGTACGGTGCGAAGACACCCTTCGGCAGCCGCACGATCGTGTGCAGGTCGCACTCCTCGAGGAGCCGCTCCTTGATCCTCGTCTTCACCCCCTCGCCGAAGAGGAAGCCGTCGGGCAGCACCACCGCCGCGCGGCCGCCGTCCTTGAGCAGGTGCTTGATCAGCACGAGGAAGAGGTCCGCCGTTTCCTTCGTGCGAAACTCCGTGGGGAAGTTCGCCTCGATCCCGTCCTCCTCGATCCCGCCGAACGGGGGGTTCGTCACGATGACGTCGACGCGGTCGCTCGGGCCGTAGTCCCGCAGCGGACGGGCGAGGGTGTTGCCGCGCTGGATGTTCGTCGGGACGTCGATCCCGTGCAGCAGCATGTTCGTCGTGCACAGCAGGTGCGGGAGCGGCTTCTTCTCGACGCCCCGGATCGAGCGACGCAGCTCCGCCTCGTGCTCCGGCGTCCGCACGTCGCGCCGGCGGATGTGCTCGATGGCGCACGTGAGGAAGCCACCGGTCCCGCACGCGGGGTCGAGGACCGTCTCGCCCAGCCGCGGGTCGACCATCTCGACCATGAACTGCGTGACCGCGCGGGGCGTGTAGTACTCGCCCGCGTTCCCGGCGCTCTGCAGGTCGCGGAGGAGCTGTTCGTAGATGTCGCCGAAGACGTGGCGGTCCTTCGCGCTGTGGAAGTCGATCTCCTCCAGCTTGTTGATCACCTGCCGGAGGAGCGTCCCGGACTTCATGTAGTTGTAGGCGTCCTGGAAGACGCCGCGCACGACGGCGGCCGGGTCGTCCGGGCCGCCGCTCACGGGGAGCTCCTTCAGCTTCGGGAAGAGCTCGTCGTTCACGAAGGCGAGGAGCTCGTCGCCGGTCATCCCCTCGGGGTCCGCGGCCCAGTTCCGCCACCGCAGCCGCTCGGGGATCGGCGAACGGTAGTCGTCGTGGAAGATTTCCCGCTCTTTCTCGCGCGCGTCGAAGATCTTCAGGAAGAGGAGCCAGCCGAGCTGGCCGAGACGCTGGGCATCCCCGTCCACCCCGACATCCTTGCGCATGATGTCCTGGATGGACTTGATCGTCGTCGAGAGGTTCATGGCGTTGCTTCGAGATCGATCGGTGTTGGCCGCCGAGCCCTCGGCGGGGCCGGGGAATCTGCGCACCCCGCCGCCTCGGAACAACCTCGCGGCGGGCGACGCCGCGTCGGAACGTTCATTAGCCGCGCAATATCTTCACGAGCCGTAGAATCTGCGGCGCAACGATCACACGCCGCGATGCGGAGCGCGAGCTGCGTCGTGCGTGCCCGGGTCGTCCGTCCCCGCGACGGTCGCGACCCGGCCGAGCGTGTCCGCGTACAGGCGCTCGATCGTCCGGACCTCGTCGTCGGTCAGCGCCCGGAACTCCTTCGTGCGGGCCCGCCGCGACAGGCGCCCCCGCCCCTGCCGCAGGAAGTCGTGCAGCAGATGGATCGTCCGGTCCGGCATGTCCACCAGCTCCTGGACCGCCGCGGCGAACCGGTCGAACGCCTCCAGATAGGCGACCTCGTGCGGGAGGTCCCGCTCGATCGTCTCCGCCACGCAGCGGTACAGGAACTCGGCGTGCGCCGTCGCGTCGAAGTAGCGGTAGTAGTCCGCGGTGTCGTTCAGGACCTCGACGTTGTGGTCCGGGGTGGGGCGCCAGTCGATGCAGTCGAGGAGCGGCTCCGAGTACGACTGGAGCACGCTCCGGTACTCCTCGATGCGCCGCAGCATCACCGCGCTGATCGGGAAGACCACCCCGGGCGGGTTGAACCCCGCGACGGCGAGCTCGTGGTGGATCAGCCACCGGTGCACCCGCCCGTTTCCATCCACGAATGGATGGATGTAGACGAAGCCGAACGCCACCGCCGCGGCCGCGACCACCGGGTCGAGCCCTCCTCGCGTCGAGCGGCCGTCGTACGCGACGAGCCCATCCATCAACGAGGGTAGATCCTGCGGCCGGGCGCTGATGTGCTCCGGGATCGGCTCCCGGGTGATGCGGTTCCGAGTGCCGACGAAGCCCCCCTCGGTCCGGAGCCCGAGCGGCACGAAGCGGGCATCCCCGATCACCAGAGCTTGAAGCCGCTCGAGCTCCTGGACGGAGAGTTCGGTCGACCCGGCCTCCGCGATGGCGCGGGCCCAGCGTTCGGCCCTCGAGCGCGATGGATGCTCGCCCTCGATCTGGAACGAGGCCTGGGAGTCGCTCAGTAGCATGAATGCGGCGGCGCGCCTGACCACGTCCGGGTGGGTCTCGCCGATCACCTCGCGCGCCCGAGCGGCGAGGTCCCGGGCACGGTACGCCTCGAGCGCCGGCGTGCGCCGGACCAGCGGGCAGAAGCGCCGGTCGCCGGGGAGGTTGTCGTAGACGCGGTGGCGGACGGAGAGCTCACCCTCGGATAACGCATACTGGAGTTCCGGATCGACCACGGGCACGGCCGCGACCTTGGGCGCATCCGGGAGGTCCAGCGTTCGACCCGTCAGCCACTCGTACAGGAACCAGATGCGCCGCGCGTACGCCCCCGTCGGCGTCGCCCGGACGAACTCCTCGACCTCCCGCGCGGGGACCGCCTCGAACAGTTTGCAGAGAACGCCGAGGTCGACGCCCTCGCGCTTGAGCGCGAACTCCAGATGGCCGCCGAGCGTGTCCTCGGGCGCGCGGCGCGGCTCGAAGAGTTGCCATTC
This sequence comes from uncultured bacterium, assembly GCA_937889645.1. Taxonomy (GTDB): domain Bacteria; phylum Gemmatimonadota; class Gemmatimonadetes; order Longimicrobiales; family RSA9; genus CALBZE01. The sequence continues at coordinate 54,383 of CALBZE010000096.1, read as the reverse complement.
GGCGGTCGAGCTCGGCCGATACCGCGTGCCGATCGCGGTGAGCCGCGGCGGGAGCGGGACGCGCAGGTCGTAGCGGTCGATCAGCGCGGCGTAGCCGACCGGGATCGCCGGCTCCGGGAGGGCACGCCCGCGGAAGTGTCGGACGGGGGGACGGCGAACGTCGGCCATACGCGCACCTCGCGTTGGGGCCCCGAGCGCGTCGAAACATTCACGGCTCGCGCTATATTATTCACGATCATCCCGCTTCGCGCCAGTATGTTCACTGGTGCCGATTCATATTGCTGCGCAGGAGAAGGGAAGGGAGGGACCGCGGGGTTGCCCTACGCCGCCGCGTACAGCGCGCGCTCCAGCTCCCGGACCGCCTCGAGGTACTCCTCCTTGGAGCCGAAGCTGCGGATGAGCTCGACCGGGGTGCCGAGGTCGGAGAGGGGACGCACCCGGAGGACCTCGACGCTCTCGATCGTCTCGATCCCCTCGTCGGCGTATTTGTCGAGGAGCGCTTCGAGGACCGCGCGGGCCTTGTCGCCGTAGCGGGCGAAGTAGTCGCGCTTCCGGACCCGCTCCGCGCGCTCCCGGCGGGTGAGCGGCGGGCGGTCGAAGGCGACGTGGCAGACGAGGTCGAAGGGGTCGTAGTCCCGGCCGACCTCCTCGGCGAGCGCGTGCAGGAGCACGCCCTGCTCCTCCAGCTCGCGCAGGATCGCCTCCTTCCGCTCGGCCGCGCTCCAGCGCTGGAGGAAGTCGTCCAGCGTGGCGTAACGGGCGGTCACGCGCCGGCGGGTGTAGTCGCGCAGCGACTCGGTGATCAGCTTTCCGTCCGGCCCGTAGTACTGGACCCGCTCCGCCACGACGAAGACGGGGACGTTGTCGACGACGTACCTCACCCGCCGCCGGCGCGGCCCCTCGCCGTCTTCGGGGCCGTAATCGTGGTCCGGGCCGTAAACGACGTCGTCCGGGCCGAAGACGATGTCGCCCGCGTCGTCCTCGTCCACCCAGTCCTCGCCCGCGCCGTCGACCAGTACCTGTTCGCCCCGCTCCTCGTCCTCGAGGACGACCGGCTCGTCCGGACGGCGCACGTAGATCTTCACTGGGTCGCCGTCGAACTGCGGGTCGGCGAACAGCTCCGTCGCCTTCTTGAAGTCGAGGATGGTGAAGTAGTACTTGCCGTACTCTTCGTTGACGCGCGTCCCGCGCCCGATGATCTGCTTGAACTCGGTCATCGACTCGATCCGCCGGTCGAGCACGATGACCTTGCACGTCTGCGCGTCCACGCCGGTCGTGAGCAGCCGCGACGTCGTCGCGATCACGGGGTAGCGGCTCTCGGGGTCGATGAAGTGGTCGAGCTCCGCCTTCCCCTCCTCGTTGTCGCCCGTGATGCGCACGACGTATCGCGGGTTCTCGGCGACCAGGTCGGCGTTCTCGTTGACGAGCGCCTGGCGCATCCGCTCGGCGTGGTCGATGTCCTCGCAGAAAACGATCGTCTTGGCGTACCGGTCCGTCGCCTTCAGGAACTCGGTGATCTTACGGGCGACGACCTTCGTCCGCTCCTCGAGGACGAGCGAGCGGTCGAAGTCCCACTGGTTGTAGATCCGGTCCTCGATCTCCCGGCCGTACTTGTCGCGCTGCCCCTTCTCCGGCCGCCAGCCGATCAGGTCCTTGTCGAGGTCGATGCGGACCACCTTGTACGGGGCCAGGAAACCGTCCTCGATCCCCTGCTTGAGGGAGTAGACGTAGACCGGCTCGCCGAAGTACTCGATGTTGGAGACGTCGCGAGTCTCCTTGGGCGTCGCCGTGAGACCGAGGTGGATCGCCGGGGCGAAGTACTCCAATATCTCGCGCCAGGCAGAGTCCTCGGCGGCGCTCCCGCGGTGGCACTCGTCGACGACGACGAGGTCGAAGAAGTCCGGCGAGAACTGCTTGTAGATGTTCTTCTCCTCCTCGGACCCCGAGACCGCCTGGTAGAGCGCGAGGTAGATCTCGTAGCTCTTGTCGACCGTCCGGTTCGTGATTTTTGTCATCGCGTTCCCGAACGGCTTGAAGTCGTTGACCCGGGTTTGGTCGACGAGGATGTTGCGATCGGCGAGGAAGAGGACGCGCCGGACGCGGCGGGCCTTCCAGAGTCGCCAGATAATCTGGAAAGCGGTGTAGGTCTTCCCCGTGCCGGTCGCCATTACCAGGAGGATCCGCCTCTGCCCCCGGGCAATCGCCTCGACGACCCGGTTGATGGCGACGAGCTGGTAGTAGCGGGGCGTCTTACCGCTCGCGTCGACGTAATAGTCCTGCGCCGCGATCCGTTCCGCCTCGCCCTCGATCCCCTTCCACGCGCAGTAGCGGCGCCAGAGCTCCTCCGGAGAGGGGAACGCGGAGAGCGGGATCTCGCGCTCGACCTCGGGCGACTGCCCGGTCCGGTCGTGGAAGAGGAACGCCCTCCCGTTGGTGCTGAAGGCGAACGGGACGTCGAGCATCTCGGCATAGGCGAGGGCCTGCTGCATCCCCGCGCCGACGGAGTGGGTCTCGTCCTTGGCCTCGATGACGGCGAGCGGGAGGTTGGGCTTGTAGTAGAGGACGTAATCCGCGCGCTTGGCCTTCCCGCGGCTCACCATCCGCCCCCGCACCTTGATCCGCCCCTTCGTGAGCGTGACCTCTTCGCGGATCTGATGGCGCAGGTCCCACCCCGCGTCCGTGAGGGCGGGGGTGACGAACTTGGTGCAGACGTCGCGTTCGGAGAGGGTGGTCTTGTTGGGCATTTCCCGAGATCAGGCGTCCTCGGACCAGCCTCCGAGGGGGGGTGCACGACAAGAGAATGCAAAACTCTGACCGGCCGCGCAATCTCAGTAAGCATTCCTTTCAACGCCACGAGGAGAAAGAGACCGATGTGGCGATGGCGGTGAAATTGTCGGCGTCGCGTTCCCGTTCCTTAGACACAACGAGAGTTCGAAGGACGTAGCGAATTACAGCTTCAAGATCAATCAAGAGGATATTCAGCGCGCCCAGTTTCCCCGAGAAATCATCCTTGCGGATGGAACCAAGTCGACGAAGCCCGCGAGCTGCTAAGCGACTCCAGGGTACGCTCCGCAGACATCGGCACGACCGGGATCGTCTCCAATCGAGGCATAGGTGGTCGTTGGTGCTTCGAGCCGCGATCACAGGCGCGCGCCTTTCGCAACATTGGAACGAGCCACCCCGCGAGGCCTTGGGCGCCAGAGCGGTCGATCGAGGCGCGAGGCAGCCTGCCTCCAGCCACCCACGAGTCACTCTCCTCTGGCCCATCCCCACCCGTCGCGCGATCGGCCCGGCGGGCTATGATTAGAAAGAGCGGCGCTCGCCTCTGCGGGCGCCGCTTTCCGTTTCTCACCCATCTCCCCACCAACCAGGAGGCAGTCATGGCGAAGATCCTCATGCTCGTCGGCGACTTCGTGGAGGACTACGAGGTCATGGTGCCGTTCCAGGCGCTGCAGATGGTCGGGCACACGGTGCACGCGGTCTGCCCGGACAAGCGTGCGGGGCAGAAGGTGCGCACGGCGGTGCACGATTTCGAGGGGGACCAGACGTACAGCGAGAAGCCGGGTCACGACTTCACGCTGAACGCGACGTTCTCCGAGGTTCGGGCCGAGGATTACGATGCGCTCGTGATCCCGGGCGGGCGGGCGCCGGAGTACATCCGCCTGAACGACCGGGTGATCGGGATGGTGCGGCACTTCGCCGAGACGGGGAAGCCGATCGCGGCGATCTGCCACGGCGTGCAGCTCCTTGCGGCGGCGGACGTGGTGCGCGGCCGCCGGATGACCGGGTACCCCGCGTGCGGGCCGGAGGCGAAGGCGGCCGGTGCGGACTGGGTCGACGTCGAGGTGGACGACGCCGTCGTCGACGGGAAGCTGGTGACCGCGCCAGCGTGGCCGGCGCACCCGAAGTGGCTGGCGCGCTATCTGGAGGTCATCGGCACGCGCGTCGAGCACGCGGAAGCGGTGGCGCTGTGATGGGGCACGACGCTTGCTCCCTCCATCGCTGAACGAGCCCGCACGCGCGGGAGCGAACCCGAATGGGTGACGCGCCCCGTCGCCTCCACTCGGCGGCGGCGGGGCGCGCAGCGATGGATCTCAACGGGACGGAGCAGAGCCGATGGCCAGCGCACCCATGCCCAGGCCGCACTCGCCGCCGGGCGCCAGCCAGCCTCACCTCCACCAGCAGAGCCGGGAAGTCCAGCGTTTCGACCAGCTCCGCGACATGCCGCTCGGCCTGTCCGAGGAGGTGCGCAGCGAGATGGCGGCGGAGCTGAACCGGATCCTCTGCGACACGCGGATCCTGCACGACCTCTACAAGAAGACGCACTGGCTGGTCCGCGGTGCGACGTTCTATCAGCTCCACCTGCTCATGGACAAGCACGCCGAGGAGCAGGAGGCGCTGGTCGACGTCCTGGCGGAGCGCGTGCAGACGTTGGGCGGCGTGGCCGTCGGGGACGCGCGCCACGTCGCCGAGCTCACCCGCATCGAGCGGCCGCCGGACGGCGTGGAGGAGGTGCCCGCGATGCTGTCGCGCCTGCTCGACGCGCACGAGCAGATCATCCGCGAGGCGCGCCGGGTCGCGATCCGCGCCGACGAGCTGGGCGACCTCGTCACGAACGACATCCTGGTCTCCAACGTTCTGCGGACGAACGAGCTGCAGGCGTGGTTCGTGGCCGAGCACCTGGTCGACCGGCCGCTCGTGGTAGTGAAGGACGACAGCGCGAGCGGTTCGCGCGGGAGCCGGATGCACTGAGGCGGGAGGTCCTACCGGAGCAAGGTAGGTTGGCGCGTTGCCCGGAGCGCCGCCGGGCGGGCGAGCGGCCGGTACCCGTCGTCGGGCGCGGGACCGAGCGCGGGCGCCTCGATCCACGCGTGGGCCTGGATCTCGCCCGACCGCGAGTCCCGGCGCGCGCCGATGACGAGCGACGCCGGCTCGCCGAGCCAGCGGAGCGCCAGGCACCCCGCCGTTGCGCGGTAGAGGCACGTATTGCGCCAGGGCGAGGCGGGGAGCCGCGCCAGGATGCGGAGGGCACGGTTCGCCCACCGCACCGCGGCCCGGCAGTCGGCGCTCTCACGCCGGCGCGCAGCGGCGCCATCGGAGGCGTGATGCGCGGCGTCTTCGGCGGCGCGATCGGTGCCGTCCTCGAGGGCGGGATGCGCGGCGCCATCGGAGGCACGATAGGCGCCCCCCGCCGACGGCTCGAGCAGGCGCTCGAGCCGTTCGCCCTCGAGGTGCCACGGCGCGACGAGCGCCGCGGCGACGCCCTTCAGCGCGGATCGGGGTGAGATCATCGTCGTGGGTCGGCCGCGTCCTCCATGGTCGGAGTATACCTCGACGATGCATGCGGGAACAAGGCGCGGCGAGAAGCGACCGGGGGCGTTTGCGAACCGCGGCGCGCCCCCGCGAGGCGCGGGCGTGCGAAGCGGGGCGAGCCGCCGCCACGGCGGCGAGCTGCGCCCCGCGATTACGCCGAGGGCCAGCGTCAGCCCAGGCGGCGCGACGGATCGGCGATGTCGAGCCAGCTGAATCCACGCTCGTTGCCTTCGATCGGCGTCGAGAAGAGCGTCAACGCGCTCAACGGCGCCAGATCCTCGACGGCCGGCGCGGTCCAATCCCGGCGAGCCGTCTCGCCCCGCGCCGGCCGAGCGCTCTGCATATCGATCACGCTCTCGCGTGCCATGATCCCCTCCTTGGTCGATCCGTAGACGAAGTATTCGACGAGTCACGGGTGCGGCCGCCGGGCCGTCGACACAGTCACGGCCGGGTCGTACCGGCGACGGGGGTCGGCACGGTCGCGTATCCCCCGCGGCCGTCGCCGACCTGCCCGCTCAGGTTCTTGCCCCAGCAGTACGTCCGGCCGTCGGAGCCGCGGGCGCAGGTGTGGTACGATCCCGCCTCCAGCCCAGAGAACGTGAGCCCCGGCGGCGCCGCGACCTCGACCGGCGTGAGCTTGTCTTCGCCCGTGCCGTCGCCGAGCTGGTAGTCGACGGAGTTCCTCCCCCAGCAGTAGATGCGGCCGTTGGTCGCGATGGCGCAGGTGTGCTCGGTCCCGAGGGCCACCTCCGTGAACGTCACGCCCGCCGGCGCCTTCACCGCCGTCGGCGACCACTTCGCGGCCTTGGTGCTGTCGCCGAGCTGGCCGTAGTTGTTGGCCCCCCAGCAATACAGCTTGTGGTCCGAACCGAACGCGCAGTTGTGGTTGGAGCCGGCGGCCACCCTGGAGAGAGTGACCTCTCCGGGCGCGGCGACCGCCGTGGGCTCCTCCCGGCTCCCCGTCGCGCCGATCCCGAGCTGCCCGGCCCCGTTGATCCCCCAGCAGTAGATCTTCTTGTCCGACCCTTCGGCGCAGAGGTGGTTGGCGCCGTGCGCCACGTTGGAGAGCGTGACGCTCCCGGAGTCCGGGAGCGGGACCACCACCGTCCCGCCGGGACTGTACGTGGTCAGCGTGTACCCCCAGCAGTAGAGCGTTCCGGACACGTCGAAGGCGCACGACCGGTGGTTCCCCGAGGTGATGTCGGACCACGGCTCTCCGGAAGACGGGAGGCCGATCGCGACCGGGGTCTTCTGGTTGCCGGCCCAACCCGGGATCGCGCCCAGGCTGGCCGCGCCCCAGCAATAGACCTTCCCGTCGTCGCCGGTGGCGCAGGTGTGCGCGAAGCCCGAGGCGACCCGCGTGAACTTCACGCCGTCCGGCGGGGCGACCCGCCGCGGCGTGTTGCGGGCCGAGGTCGTCCCGTCGCCGACCTCGCCGTACGCGTTGAATCCCCAGCAGTAGATCTCGCCGTTCGACGCCTCGGCGCAGCTGTGATCCCCGGCCAGGTCGAGCCGGGTGAAATGCACGCCGTAGGAGGTCGGGTCCGGCACCGTGGTGGCGATCAGCACGCTGAACCGGAACGTCTCCGCGCCGTTGAGCGCGAAGCGCCACTCCTTCGCGCCGCTCGTCTCACCCTGGCCCAGGATCCCGTCGGGACCGAGGAGATCGTCGCCGTACTCGTAGTACTTGCGCTCCTCCGAGTCGATGAAGGTGCCGACGCCGTCGTGGTTCGAGACGACGACGCCGTTGGTCGGCTCGTCGACGAAGAAGACCCGCACGCCGTCCGCGTGGGCGTTCATGCCGTCCGCCGTCGCCATCGGCTGGAGCGACAGGTTCTGGACGGTCACGTTCGCCTTCCAGACATCGTCCTCCATCACCGGCGGGTCGTTCGCCAGCCGCACGAACTGGTGCTGGCTCCCGACGATGAGGTTGAGCCGGGGGCCGTCCGCCCCGGGCGCGGCCGACGACGGCTCGCAGTCCATCGTCCCCCCGTGCACCGCCACGGTGCAGGTGAGGAGCATCGTGAACGACGGCCGGGTCGGCTCGGGCTCGGCGCCGTGAGGCGCAACGGGCTCGTCGGCGCAGCCGGCGGCCACCAGCGCGCCGGCGAACAGCGCCATCCGCCACGCGCCGATCCTCCCCGAACGCCCCCTCACCGACGCCTCGCGCCACTCCGGTCCGGTCGGTCGCGCACGCGAACGCGTGCGCGCGCGAATCGCCGTGTCGTGTGACATGATCTCCCCTCCAGGCGATTGGGAACGTGCCGATCGCGGCGCACGTCCCCCGGGGCCGGGACGGTCGCCGGCTCGGCCGAGCGATCGTGGAGGAGAAACTCAGGCGCGGCGATAACGAAAGAGGCCCGCGGGGATAACCAAACGATTACCTGACCGACGCGGCGGGGGTCGTCAGGGGCGCGGGTCGATCGCCGCGCAGACGGGGTGGCCCTGCGAAACCCGCGTGGCGGGAGGGATGGCGAGATCCCCGCGCCGCCCGGCGCTCTCCTCGGCCATGGTCCGGTATCGCGCCGCGGCGGCGGCGTCGCCCCGGGCGGCGTGGATCTCCGCCTGGCGGATCCGCGCGGCGACGAGGTAGGCGAGGTCGTAGCCCTGGGGATCGGGGAAGGTGGCGTACCAGGCGAGCGCCTCTTCGTCGCGGCCGAGCTCGTGGAGCAGCTCGGCGCGCAACCAGCGTTCCCGGGCGAGGGGGTGGTCGACGAAATCGGGGCGCGTGCCGGCGGCGGGGATCTCCGGCTGGCCGAGCGCCTCGAGCGCGCGGGCCGGGCGGCCGCAGGCGCGGGCGATCTCGGCGCGGAGGACCCGGGCGTAGGCGGCGTAGTACCGGTCGTCCATGCGCGTGCGCCCGGCGGTCCGCTCGAGTCTGGAAGCGATGCGGTGGGCGCCATCGAGGTCGCCGAGCCGGAGGCCGAGCTGGCCGAGGAGGTATTCCCGTCGGGGCGGATAGATCCCGTCCGAGACGAAGAAGTCCATGCCGGGACCGACGAAGGCGTCGTCCGGCGACCGCTCGATCGCCTGCCGCACCGCGGCGAGTTCGTGGCTCGCGAACGTGGCGAGCGGCGCGAGCGCGAGGGCGGCGACGAGTTCCGCCGTACGGTCGGCGGGGAGCGCGTCCGCGGCCCGGAGCGTCGCGGCCGCCGTGTGGATGTCGCCGCGCGCTGCGGCGATCTGCGCCTCCCACACCGCGCCCCAGGCGACGTTGAAGGGATCCCGCCCCGGGCCGGCGAGGAGGCGCGCGAGCGCGGCGGCGCCGTCCAGGTCATGGGCGAAGACGGCGACGCTGCGGGCGACGTCGAGGACCGCCCCGTCCGGCGCCGTGGCCAGCTCGTTCAGGATCTCCCGCCGGTCGGACTCGTCGCCGATCGCGAAGGCGGCCAGGGCGCGGGCGCCGAGCTCGTGGAACCCGCCGCGGGGCAGGCGATAGTCCCGAACGCGACGCGCGAACGAGCGCAACGCCGCCGTGTCCCGTTGGCCCGCGGCGATCCTGACGAGGTGGATGAGCGCGCCGACGTCGCCGTTCTCGCTCTTGCGAAGCGTGAGCGTACGCTCCCACGCGGCGCGGGAGTCCAGCGCGGACTCGCCCAGCGTCGGCTTCCAGTGGAACTGGACCTCGGCCAGGACGTGGTACGCGTCCGGGTCGACGTGGTCGGAGATGACCTCCCGCACCATCCGCTCGGCGGTGGCGGGGTCGCCGCGGAGCAGGGCGCGCCACGCGCGGGCGGTCGCCCGCTTCCACGGCTCCATCCTGTCGGCGTCGGCCGCGGCGCGCTCGGCGGCCCAGAGCGCGAGATCGTTGTCCCCGGCCCAGTCCGCGGCGAAGCTCAGGTGCATGTAGGCGAGGGCGAACGTCGTGTCGATGGCGACGGCTTCCCGCAGGTGCGCGACGGCTTCGGCGAAGTCGCCGCCCGCGAGGGCGACGCGCCCGGCGCGGTAGTGGGCGAACGCGTCGACCGACGGCGTCGTAGGTCCCCACAGGGACCAGGGCTTGAGGGACGGGTCCTCCCTCGGCGCCCTACGCGCATCTCCTCCGCCCTCCCGAACGACCAGCGGGGCGAGGGTCGCCAGGGTGAGGATCAACGCGACGACGCCGATCGCAATGCGGGCGGAACCGCGGGTGCGCCCGGCCCTGCGCGAGCGCCCGGCCCCGGGCGCGCGCGGCGACGGGGCCGGCGCCGCGGGCCCGATGGGTGGGAGCGCCTCGCGCTCGCGCGACGGTCGGACAGGTCCGGGCGCCCCCGCGGCCGCGGCCGGCGGACGGTCCGGAGCCGCGGCCGGCGGACGGTCGGGCGAGGCAGTCGACGGCTCGACCGAGGCCGACGGAGCCGATGGCGCCCGGCCCGGTGCCGACCCGGCCGCCGCCGATCGCGCGCGGATCTGGTCCGCCAGCTCCCGCGTCCGCGCGGACGGCTCCGTTTCCAGCTCTTCGTAGAGACGCCGCGAGAACTCTTCGAACTCGCGCAGCGCGCCGGCCCGGTCGCCGTTGCGCTCGAGGAGCGCCATCAGACGGCGCAGCGTGGCCTCGTCGTGGGGCGTGAGCGACGCCGCCCGGCGCGCCCAGCGCGCCGCCCGGTCGGCGTCGCCCTCGGTCTCGGCGCGCTCGGCGAGAGCCCATGCGGCGTCGCTCGCCTGCTGGCGCCGCCGCGCGCGCTCGCGGTCGAGCCAGTGCTCGAACTCGGGTGCGCCGGAGATGAAGAAACCTTCGAGGAGGTCGCCGCGGTACAGGTCGAGCGCGTCGGCGAAGCGGCCGTCGCGGATCGCGTCGTCGAACGCCCAGACGTCGCACCAGAAATGCCGCTCCGAGAGCGCGAGCTCCGAGCCGCCGCGACGGACGATCGCTTCCTTGCCCACCTTGCCGCGGAGGTAGCTGATCGCCGTATTCAGCGAACGCCGGGCGCGCTGCTGTTCGAGGTCGGGCCAGAACAGGCCGAGGAGGGTGTCGCGGCGGTGATAGCCCCGCGGCGTCGCGGCCGCAAGGAAGGCGAGGACCGCCGCGCGCTTGGGCTGGGATGGAACGTCGTCGAGTACGCTCCCCGCTTCGTCGCGGATGTCGAGCGGTCCGAGTACGAAAAGGTGAATCACACGCGGTTCATTCGGCAACGACGCCGACCGACCCCGCAGACTTCGCGGAACGGAACGAACCCGAGACCGGCTGCGCCACCCGCCGAGACTCGATGTCAACGCGGTGCCTCGAAGATACTCTGAGGCGGTGGCCGGTGCAAATCGCCGGCTGCGGAAATAGATTGCATGCGATGGAGAACGAGAATGCTTCGCCCGGGTGCGCTTGCCCCGGCCGTCATTTCCTCCGCGACGCGCGGTGGTACAAGCGACTCCAGGCGCGGGTCCTGTCGAGGGAATACGCGCCGTACACGCGCGCGGTCGAGCGGCGCAAGGCGGAGCTGTTCGGCGGGCTCGAGGGCGACGTCGTCGAGATCGGGCCCGGCGGCGGCGTGAACCTGCGCTACTTCGCGCCCGATGTCCGCTGGACCGGGATCGAGCCGAACCCGTACCTGCACGACGTGATCCGGGCGCGGGCGCGGGAGCTGGGCCGGGCCGCGGACGTGCGGGCCGGCAGGGCGGAGGCGCTCCCCTTCGACGACGGGTCCGTCGACGCCGTCGCCTGCTCGCTCGTGCTCTGCAGCGTGAACGACCTGGAAGGCACGCTGCGCGAGATCCGGCGCGTGCTCCGGCCCGGCGGGCGGTTCGTCTTCATCGAGCACGTCGCCGACCCGAAGGGCGGCCGCCGCGCCCGGCTGCAGCGCATGGTCCGGCCGGTCTGGCGGCTCATGGCCGATGGGTGCCACCCGGACCGCCGGACGTGGGAGGCGATCCGGGCCGCCGGCTTCGCCCGCGTCGAGATCGAGCACTTCGAGGCGCCCGTGCCGCTCGTGGCGCCGCACATCGCCGGGTTCGCGGTGAGGTAGGCGACGACGCGGCGGGTCACTCGAGCTTCAGCGCCTTCCACGCGACGCCGCCCTGCGCACGCCGAGCGCTCCGAGCATGGCGAGGGCGGCCATCGCCAGTGAAACGCCGGCGCGGTGCTCCGTCGCCCATGGGTAGAGGCTCCACGTCCGGACCCGCCCCGAAGTCGTGCCGCGCTCGCCGCCATCGTTGGGGAGCGGCGCGTAGAGGTTGTCGGGGGCGTCCACCGACTTCGGCCGGTCGGTCTTCTGGAGCCGGTAACCGGTGAGGGTGAACTGCAGGTCGATCAGCCGCGGGGCGATGCGCTCCAGGAGCGAGAACGTCTTCCCCGCGGTCCCCACGTAGAGGTCGCGTACGTCGTGCTCGGCGGCGTAGAGGATCGCGCGGGCGACCAGCTCGGGTGCGTACACGGGCGGGTAGCCGCGCGGCACCACGCCGAGCCGCGTCCGGGCGTGCTCGAAGAGCGGCGTGTCGATCGACGACGGCTTGATCAGCGTCACCCGCACGGGCGACCCGGCTTTGCGGAGCTCGACGCGCAGCGCGTCCAGCCACCCCTTGATCGCGTGCTTGGACGCGGCGTATGCGGACTGGAGCGGCATGCCCCGGTCGGACTCCGCGCTCCCGACGCAGACCAGCGCGCCGCCCGAGGCCTCCAGGTGCGGCAGCGCGGCCTTCGCGCCGTGGACCTGCCCCATCACGTTGACCTCGAGGACCCGACGGAAGTCCTCGACCGGCGTGTCCTGGAAGGTCGCGTAGGCGGAGACGGCCGCGTTGTTGACCCAGGTGTCGATCCGGCCGTATTCCTCCACGGCGCGGCGGGCGAGGGCATCGACCTGGGCCTGGTCGGCGACGTCGGTCGGCACCGCGATCGCCGTGCCGCCCGCCTGCCGGATCTCCTCGACCGCCCGCTCCAGATCGCCCGCGTTGCGAGCGGCGAGGACCACGCGCGCGCCGCGGCGGGCGGCTTCCCTGGCCGTGACCAGCCCGATCCCGCTTGACGCGCCCGTGACGACGATGACCTGGTCGGAGATCGGACGGGGCATGGACGGCTTCCTTCTCGCGTCGAGGTGGATCGCTGGCGCGCCGCCGGCGGAGCGTGAGCCACGCACTTGCAGCATCGATCCGTGCAGGAGGCGGGCCGGATCGGACAGTTGCCGAACGGGGACGGAATCGAATGCCGGGTGAAACGCCGAGGGCGCATCGTGAGGCCGGCGGCGGCGCGCTACGCCGCGAGGTCGGGCTGCCGGGCGCGGTCCTGCTCGGGCTCGGCTCGATGGTCGGGACCGGCGTCTTCGTCAGCATCGGCCTCGCCGCGGGCGTCGCCGGCCCGGCGCTCCTCGCCGCGACGATCCTCGCCGCGCTGGTCGCCGCCGCGAACGGGCTCTCGAGCGCACAGCTCGCCGCCGCGCATCCGGTCAGCGGCGGCACCTACGAGTACGGCTACCGCTGGCTCTCGCCCGCGTTCGGCTTCGCGGCGGGGTGGCTGTTCCTCCTCGCGAAGACCGCCTCGGCCGCGACGGCGGCGCTGGGGCTGGCCGGCTACCTCCTCGAGCTGGTCGGCGTGGGCGACGAGTCCGCGCGGGTGCTCCGGAGCGCGCTCGGCGTCGGCGCGGCGCTCGCGATCACCGGTTTCGTGGCCGGCGGGATCCGTCGCTCGAACCGGGGCAACGCGGTGATCGTGACCGTCACGCTCGCCGGGCTGGTGCTGCTGGTCGCCGCGGCGATCCCGGCCATCGTCCCCGAACGGCTCGGCAACTTCACGCCGTTCCTGCCGCGCGGCGGCGCAGGCGACGGCGCCGCGGGCGGCGTCGCGGGCGGAGGAGCGAGCCATGGCGCGGGCCACGGCGGCCTCGGAGTCGATGGCATCGGCGCGCTGCTCCACGCCGCGGCGCTCATGTTCGTCGCCTTCACGGGGTACGGCCGGATCGCGACGCTGGGTGAAGAGGTGCGCGATCCGCGGCGAGTGATCCCGCGCGCCGTGATCGTGACCATGGCGATCGTGACCGCGCTCTACCTGGCCGTGGGGTTCGCCGGGGTGGGCGTGCTGGGCGCCGCCGCGTTCGGCGACGTCGCCGAGCGGACCGCCGCGCCGCTCGAGGCGGTCGCCGTCGCCCTCGGCTCGCCGGCGCTCGCGACGCTCGTCTCGGTGGCCGCCGTGACGGCAATGGCCGGCGTGATCCTCAACCTGGTCCTCGGCCTCTCGCGCGTGCTGCTGGCCATGGCCCGCCGTGGTGATGCGCCCGCGTACCTGAGCCGTATCGACGCCGCGCGGGCGAGCCCGGTCGCGTCGGTCTGGACGTGCGGCGGGTCGATCGCCGCGATCGCGCTCGCCGGCGACGTGCGCATCGCCTGGTCGTTCAGCGCGTTCACCGTCCTCGTCTACTACGCGATCACGAACCTGGCCGCGCTGCGACTCCCGGCCGAGCAGCGCACGTTCCCGCGCTGGATCGCCGCCGCCGGGCTCGTCGGCTGCCTCGCGCTGGCGTTCTGGGTCGAGCCGGCCGTCTGGCTCGCCGGGTCCGCGCTACTCGTGCTCGGGCTCGCGGTGCGGGCGGTGGTCCGGCGCCGGCGCGTGGGGTGAGACGGCCCGCCTCGCCCGAGACGAGGGCTTCGCTCAGCACTCCCGGAGCTCCGCCGAGTAGATCCGCCAGCGACGCACCTCCTCGGTGGCGCCGGGGACGACGCCGCGCCGGAGGGTGTAGCTCCCGCGGAAACACTGCGCGGCGCCGTCGGCCGTCGTTGCCCGCACCTCGACGGGGATGCGGATGTAGCGCGAGCCGGCCGCGCCTTCGATCCGGCCGGGCTCGCCCACATCGACCCGGACCGACGCGGTCGCGGCGAAGCCGCGCCGGAACTCCTCGAACGTCTGCCCGCTCGCAGCGCCGGCGCCCTCCCAGTACCGGTACGCCCGCGCGTAGTCGCCGGCGGCGATCGCGGCGTAGTAGTCGCGGATCACGGCGACGGCGGCCTCCGGCGAGCCGGTGTCCGGCAGTGCGGCATGGGGCGGGGCGGCGGGAGAATCGGCGGCGGCGGGAGAATCGGCGGCATCGCCAGGGGAACTGGTGGCGGGGGCGGGGGAGCCGGTGGCGGCGTCGGCGGAGGAATCGCTGGCGTCGGCGGCCGCTGGCGCACCCGCGTCGCCCGATGGCGCCTCGCGTTCGCCGTCGGCGCACGCCGCGGCCGCGAGCCACGCGACGAGCAGCGCGGCAGTCGCCATCCGATGGACCGCCGCGCGCCCCGGTCGCCCGGCGCCGGACCGGACGCCGCCCACCGGCACCGTCACCCTCACAACGTCGGCTTGAACACCATCGCCCATACCGTGGACACCTGCAGCAGGACGTTCGCGAGGTTCACCAGCGTCACCCGCCGTCGCGCGCGATCCACCTCCACCGGGTCCGCGTCCGGCGAGGACGACAGCTTCGCCAGCGCCATCCCGGCCCGCCGGCCGACCACCGCGCCCAGCGCGATCGAGCCGAACACGCCGACCAATCCCCACGTGAGCCACAGCGACAACCTCCAGCCCATGATCGCCATCATCCCGATCCCGGCGAACAGCGTCACCATCGCCGCGGGGCCGAAGACCCGCTGGCCGAGGTGGCCGGCGTGCCGCGCGAAGAGAGTGGCCGCCGCCGGGTCCCGCTCCGTCGCCTGCCGCGCGTTCAGTAGCGTCAGCGTGATCAGGCCGCCGACCCACACGATCGCCGCGCCCACGTGCAGGAACTTGAAAAGCGCGTACCAGTTGAACATGTTCGCTCCCTCCGGGTTACAATGCTCAAACACGATGTTTAAACACGCTGTATAAGTCAAGGGCCATGGAACGACCGGGACGACGGCCCAGGCGACGGACCGAGGCGAGCGAGGAGACGCGGACGCGGATCCTCGAGGCCGCGCGCGAGCTGGCCGTGAGCGAGGGGTTCTCGGGCTTCACGGTCGAGAAGGTCGCCGAGCGCGCGGGCGTGTCGCGGATGACGGTCTACTACCAGTTCGGATCGCGGTCCGACCTGCTGGAGCGGCTGTTCGACCATCTGGCGCGGCGCGGCCGGATCGACCGTCTGGGCGAGGCGTTCCGGGACCCGGACCCGCTGTCGGGGCTGGACCGCTTCATCGAGGTGTTCTGCGGGTTCTGGGCGTCGGACCTGGAAGGGATCCTGCGCCTGCGCAGCTGGGCCGCGCTGGAGCCTGCGTACAAGGCGACGGGGTACGGCCGCGACTCGTGGCAGCGCGAGGGCCTGCAGACGCTGGTCGGCCGGATCCGGGAGCGGTACGGCACGCCGCCGGAGGAGGATGTCGAAGACGTCGTCGACGTGCTGCACGTGCTCCTCGGCCCGGAGAGCTACGAGAAGCTGACGCGGACGGGGCGGGGCGAGGCGGAGGTCGCGGCGCTGATCCAGCGGGCGGCGCGGGCGGTGCTGGGGCTGGCGGACCGGTAGCCGCCCGTCAGCGGAGCGCGCCGCATCAACGCCCGCGGGCCGTGTACCGTCCGGCGTGCCCGCGGCGTCGTGCCGCGGGCTCATCGCATCTGCCAGTTCTCGTGGTACGTGATCCCGCCGTGCAGCGTCCCCGAAAGGATATCGAGATCGCCGTCGCCGTCGAGGTCGACGAGGCGCGGCGTGGACATGGGGAGCAGGGTGGGGAGCGGGCACTGCATCGGCTCGAACTCGCCGCCGGTGTTGCGGAAGCACACCGGCCCGCCGTCCTCGTGGCCGACGACGAGGTCCGGGCGGCCATCGCCGTCGAGGTCGGCGAACGCCGGCGCGCTGCGGCGGCCGACGTCGAAGCCGCCGTACTCGTCGCTCACGAGCTCGAACTTCGGCGACGTCGGCGTCCCGACGTTCCTGTACAGATTCAGCGTCCCGACCGCTTCGCCCACGACGAGGTCGAGGTCGCCATCGCCGTCGATGTCGGCGACGGCGGGGACGGTGTGGCTGCCGCGCGTGAGGCGGACCAGCGGCGAGTCGGCCAGGACCCACCGCGGGTCGTGGCGGTCGCCCTCGTTCCACGCGATCAGCACGCCCTGGTTCCAGGTGCCGAGGAGCAGGTCGAGGTCGCCGTCGCCGTCCAGGTCGGCGAGCGCGGGCGCGTAGTGGTAGGACCCGGCGAACGCGAGCGTGTCGGCGAGCCTGAACGCCGGACGCGTCGCGGTCCCGGTGTTCTCGAAGACGACGACGCGCGAGGTGTTCGGCGTGGCCGGATCGAGCTTAGCGGCGACGAGCAGGTCGAGGTCGCCGTCGCCGTCGATGTCGCCCGCCTCGACGACCGTCTCGGCGCCGAGGTCGATCCCGTACAGGAACCGTCGCGTCCGGACGACGTACCTCGGTGCCGCCGTGCCGCCCGCGCCCGCCCGGCTCGCTGACGCGGCAGCGCCGCTGGCCCCCACGTTCTCCAACAGATACAGGTTGTCCGCCGCCGTCCGGTTGGGGTTGTACGCGCCGCCGAGGACGCCGAGGAGCATGTCGAGGTCCCCGTCGCCGTCGATGTCGCCGACGGTAGGAACGTTGTAGCCGCTGGTCAGGACCGGGTCGCCGGGCGGGAACGGGATCGGCTCGCCGCGCAGGTTGGGCGCGGCGCAGGAGCCGACATTCTCGATCAAGAGGATCCCGGGCTCGAAAAAGTCGCCCCAGAAGAGGTCTTCGTCGCCGTCGCCGTCGAAGTCGGTGAAGACCATGGTGTTCGCGCCGTGGGCCGAAGCGCCGAACGTGTTGACGATCTCGATGTTCTCGAAGCGGGTGGTGACCAGCGTGAACCGCGGCGGCGCCTCGCCCACGGGCGCGGTCGCCTCGTAGCGGGTGACCGTGCCGGTCAGTTGCCCGATGAAGAGATCCTGCAGCCCGTCGCAGTCGATGTCGGTCGCGTTCGGGATGTTCTGCCGGTCGGAGAAGATCGGCTCGCCCCGGTCGTCGAAGAGGGTGTCCGCCGCGGCGACGAAGCGCCCGCCGTCGTTGCGGTAGTAGCGGATCATGCTGAAGGGGCGCTCGGCGAGGAGGTCGGGGTCGCCGTCGCGGTCGAAGTCGACGAAGCGGAACCACTCTCCCACGTCCAGCCCCTGGAATTTGTCCGTGCGCCAGACGAACGCGCCGCCGGTGTTCTCGAAGAACATGACCTCGTGCGACCGCTCCTGGACGAAGAGGTCGAGGTCGCCGTCGCGGTCGATGTCGACCAGCTGCGGGCGCGGGTTGTTCAGCCCGCCGAGGAAGGGGTAGGTGTACGGCCGGCCGTTCTCGTCGAGCACGGGGAACGGGTCGATGCGGCGGACGAAGCTCTCGGCGGCGGGGACGGGCGCGGGGCGGCCGGCGCCCTTGGCCCCCGTGCCGCCCGGCCCCGCGGCGCCGCCGGCGCAGGCGGTTGCCGCCGCGGCGGAGAGGGCGAGCGCCGCGCCCAGCGCGTTGGCGCGTCGCCTCACCGCCCGCTCCGCGTCCCGATCCCCGTCGCGTACGCGCCGACCGGGATGACCTTCACGATCTCCTTCGCGACCGCGTCGATCACGACGAGCGTGCCCGGCGCGTTGTGGGCGACGTCGTGCGGCCCGTGGGCGCTGTGCTGTTGCTCGGTGTTGTTGTTCGAGATGTAGACCCACCGGCCGTCGGGCGAGATCGCGGCGCCGTGCGGCTGGGCGAGCCCTTCGCCCCGCACGACGCCGGCTACGCTCCAGCTCCCGGCGTCCACGGCCGTGACCTCGTTCGCGCCCTTGTTCCCGAACCAGACCGTGCGGCCGTCGGGCGAGAAGACCGGGTGCCACGGCTGCGCGCCCACGTCGATCATGCGGATCGGGCGCGGCGCGCTCGGGTCGGCCAGGTCGAAGACCAGCAGCTTGGCCGTCAGCTCCGCCGTCGCGACCATCGAGCGCCCGTCGGGCGAGATCGCGAACTGGACGAGCGTGTGCGTCGGGCCCTCCAGCTCGCCCAGCTCGACGGCGCCGTCCTCGTGCCCCACGGCCGCGACCTGGTTCACCGCCAGGCTCGCCGTGTAGACGATGTCGCCCTGCGGCCGGACCGCAATTGCGTGCGGCCGCGGGAAGAGCACCTCGATCTCCTCCTCGACCTCCATCGTCGAGCGCTTCACGAGGGCGATGCTGCGCGGCGGGTTGACCGCGCTCATCGACCGGCCGACGTAGAGGTAGTCCTCCGTCGGGTGCAGCGCGAGCATCCCGGGCACCTCGAGCTCCGCCTGCGCGACCAGCCGGTTCTCGCGGTCGAGCTTCAGCACCCGGTTCTCGCCGATCAGCGAGACGTACCAGTACGACCCGTCCGGCTCGACGACGATGTGATGCGGCTTCGCGTTCGACGAGAAGCCGAAGTCCCGCAGGTCGATGCGACGCACCTCGACGTGCGCCTCGCGGTCCACCACCGAGATCGTCGCCTCGCCCTGGTTCGCGACGTACACGTAATCGCCGGACCCGGGCGCGGGGCCCTGGCGGGGCGCCGATTCCGCCGCCGACGGCGCGCCCACGACCAGCGCCGCCGCCCCCGCGACCACGAGTCCGAAGACCTTCCTGCTGCCGAACATCATGGCGATTCCTGCCTTGCTCGAACCGATGCCTGCCTCAGACCGACGGCCGGCGCACCTTCACGAGGAAGACGCCCTCGGTGCCGCTCGTGACCACGATCACGCCGCTCCGGAAGAACGGGTAGTTGCTCCACGAGCCGCCGAAGCCCGGCGTGTTGGTGCCGTACGGGACGGTGTCGAAATAGCCGACCTCGCGCGGCGCCTGGCGGTTGCTGATGTCGACGACGCGCAGACCGGCCTGGTAGTGCGACTGGTACATCGTGTCGCCGACGATGTAGAGGTTGTGGTCCGACGCCTCCGTCGTCCCCGGGAACTCGCCGACGAGCTGCGGATCGTCCAGGTCCTCGACGTCCCAGATCAGCGTGCGCGTGTTCTTGACCAGCCCCTGCAGCTCGTCCAGCTCGTCGTTCATGTAGAAGAATCGGTGGTCCTCCGTCAGCCACCCCTGGTGCGAGTAGCCGACGTTCGGGTACGACGCGCGCGCGATCGCCTTCGGGTTCGACTTGTCCGTCACGTCCGCGATGCTGAGCGCCGTCTCGTTCGCGCCGAAGCAGATCTCGCGGCCCTGGTAGTCCGAGTCGGGGCCGTGGTAGACGACGCACTGCGCGTCGTGCGAGTAGCCCGTGCTCGCGCGGCCGGTCTGCGGGTCGGCGAAGCACCCCGCGAACTTCGGGTTCTTCGGATCGCGGATGTCGATCATGTGCAGCCCGCCGCCGCACGTCTCGCCGCCGGCGCTCGCGCCGACCGGGTACGCGAACCCGGTCTGCTCGTTGATCACGATGTTGTGCGCGCTGTTGATCCGAGTGTAGTGCGCGTCCGGCGTGAAGGTGACCGGCGGGTTCTTCACGTTGCGCAGCCGCGTCAGGTCGAAGACCTGCATCCCGTGCGGGCCGGCGCCGTCGGCCACGATGAAGGCGTGGTTCGCGTACACCTTGATGTCGCGCCACACCGAGACCGGCGACGCCTCCGTCTTCGGCAGCTCGCCGAGGTAGACCGGGTTCTCGGGGTCGGTGATGTCGATGAACGCGGTCCCGTCGGTCCGGCCGACGAGTGCGTACTCGCGCCCGGTCTCGGGGTCGGTCCAACCCCAGACGTCGTTGAGCTCGATCCCGCGCTTGCCGCCGATGTCCTTCACGGGGAGGAAGGCGACGAGGTCGACGCCGTGGCACTCGAAGCCGGCGGCCTTGCCGTCGCGGCACTCGACCTGCCCGCCGAGCACCGCCGGGAACGATTCCGGCTCGCTCCACACCCGGTCGCGGAAGCTCCACGCGCCGGAATCGTCGAGCGCGTAGATCGCGACGGTGCCGGCGCCGTTGTCGTCGCGCGGGGCCGTGACCGCGGCGACTCGCCCGGCCGCGCCGATCGCCAACCCGAGCGCCGCGCCGCGCGGCATCTCGCCGCGGCCGAGCAGCCGCGCGGCCGTCCACTCGCCGGTCGCGGGGTCCTGCGCCATCCGGTAGATCACGCCCGAGAACTGCTCCGCGAGCGGCGCGCCGATCCACAGCTCCTCGCCGACGACGGCGAGCGAAGCGCCGAACTGCGTGCGCGGGCCGGCCGCGAACGGGAGCATCCGCACCTCGTCGCGCCACTCGCCGCTCTGCGCCGAGCGGGCGAAGAGGAAGACCGCGCCCGTCCCCTGGTCGCGCCCCGGCGCGCCGACGGCGACCCGGTCGCCGACGATCGCGACGCTCGCGCCGAGCATCGCGCCGTCGCCGCCCGTACGCGCGACGAGCTTCGACTCCTGGACCCAGTTCCCCGACGCGTCCCGCCGGAAGAGGTAGGCCGCGCCGCGACGGTTCGACTGGACCGGCGCGCCGACCACCGCGACGTCGCCCGAGATCGCGAGCGCGACGCCGAACGCGTCGTCCGGCTGGACGTCCGAGGCGGCCAGCGTCGCCTCGTACGACCAATCGCCGTTGTCGTTGCGCCGGAAGACGTGGACCGCGCTCCCGCCGCCGTTCGCGTGGACCGAGGCGACCAGCGCGCGCCGGCCGTCGGTCGCGATCGCCATCCCCAGGCTGTCCCCGGCCGCCGCGCCGGGCACCGTCAGCCGCGCCGTGT
Organism: uncultured bacterium; assembly: GCA_937889645.1. Taxonomy (GTDB): domain Bacteria; phylum Gemmatimonadota; class Gemmatimonadetes; order Longimicrobiales; family RSA9; genus CALBZE01. The sequence goes on along the minus strand of CALBZE010000096.1, from coordinate 33,572 downwards.
GCCGCCACTCGTCGCCCCGGCGCTCGAAGACGTGGACCGCGCCGCGCGACTCGGCCTCGTCCAGCCGCGAGGCGAGGAGCATCGTGCCGTGCGCCGCGATCGCGGCGCCGAAGCCGTCGGCCGGGCGAGCGTCCGGCGCGGTCAGCTTCGCCGCCTCGACCCAGCGGCCGCCCCGGTCCGCCCGGTAGACGTACACGATCCCCGAGCGCACGACGTTCGCCGGCTCGCTCACGAACACCACGCCGTCGCCCACGGCGACGCCTCTGCCGTAGTTCTGCGCGGACGCGGGAGCGACGAGGCCGAGCACCGCGGCCAGGACCAGGAAGAGTCGATGCGTTCGCTTCATTGGTTCCGTCTCGGTTGAGGATTCGCGGTGAGACCCGCCCAACGGTCGGGCGCGCCCGGCGGTCGGGCGCCGGTAAGTCAATTCGTGGTCGGGCACGCAAGGTCGAGCCGAACCGGGCCCGGCCGCGGGGGCGAGCCCGGCGGCCGGGCCCGCGTCGGTGACATGCCCGGATCGGCCGGACCAATAATAAGGACGAGCCGGGGCGGGAGCCAGGGCGAGGGTCGCGGCCAGGCGGCCTCGGGGTGTCGAGGGAGGACCGGCGGCGTGCGTGGGAAAGCCGGCGGCATCCGCGCGAACGGCGGCTGGCGCAGGACGCCCAGCGCGGGACGCCCGGCGCGCGGCTCCTTTCCGCTCGCTCCGGGGTACACCCCGCCGGGCGCGAGGCCGGTGTTCCGGCGGCCGGCACCGCGTGCTCGGTCCCGCGAGCGCCCGAGGGCGGCATCGTACCCGTGCGCCGCGCGGGGCCGATGTTGTACCCGCCCGCGCCGGCGGGTATCTTGTTGCCGCACAAGACAACGAAACCGTCCGTCGCCCCGACGACAGCGCCGGGCGCGACGTCTTCCGAGGAGTGATCCGACGATGCCGAAGCTGCTTCGCGTCGCCCTGGTCGTCGCCCTTGCCGCGCTCGGGCTCGCCGGGTGCGGCGCCGGGCCGCGGAACCCCGACGCGGCCGCCGAAGAGTGGCGCGGGATGGTGCTCCTGCAGCCTATCCCCAAGCCGGACTTCGTTTTGACCGATACCGACGGGAAGCCGTTCGACTTCCGCGCCGAGACCGACGGCTACCTCACGCTCCTCTTCTTCGGCTACACCTACTGCCCCGACGTCTGCCCCGTCCACATGGCGAACCTCGCCTACGTGATCGGCGGGATGCCGCGCCAGCTGCAGAACCGGATCAAGGTCGTCTTCGTGAGCGTCGACCCCGAGCGGGACACGCCGGAACGCATCCGCGAATGGCTCGACGCCTTCGACCGCCGGTTCATCGGCCTGCGCGGCACGAAGGAGGAGACCGACGCCGTGCTGAACGAGCTGCGGCTCCCGACGCCGGTGCTGGGCGAGCCGGACGAGACCGGGTACTACCAGGTCGGCCATCCGTCGACGATCATCGCCTTCACGCCGGACGACCAGGCGCCGGTCCTCTATCCGTTCGGCACGCGGCAGGCGGACTGGGCGTACGACCTGCCGCGGCTCCTCGAGGTCCGGCCCAGGGTGCAGGTCTCGCGCGCCTACGCCGCCGTCCCGGCCACGAGCGACCGGACCGCGCTGTACTTCACCGTCGAGAACCACTCGGACGAAGATGACGCGCTCGTCGAGGTGAGCACGGACGCCGCCGGCCGCGTCGAGCTGCACCGCCAGGTGTCGGGCGGCGGGATGATGCGCATGGAGCGCGTCGCCGAGATCGGGATCCGGTCGGGCGGGAAGGCGACGCTCGAGCCCGGCGGGCTGCACGTGATGCTCCTCGACCTCCGTCGCCCCCTCGCCGCCGGCGACGTGCTGCGCCTCGACCTCACGTTCCGCAACGCCGGCAGGGTCCGGGCCTACGCCGAGGTCCGGCCGTACGCGGAGCTCGAGGGGCTGCTCGGCGGCGAGGTCGACGGTGCGGGCTCGCGGTCGGGCGGCCGCGCCTCCGACGCGCGCGACGGCGCGGCCGCTTCGCCGACCTCGGGGGGAGGTCGCTGACGATGCAGTTCCAGTGGTGGTGCGCCGCCCAGACCGCGGCGTGGGAATGGAGCTGGCGGCCGTACCCCGGCGTCTGGATCTTCATCCTGCTCCTGGCCTTCGGGTACCGAACGCTGCTGCGCCGCGCCGAGAGGGTCTCGGGCGAGTCGATCGGGGGCGCGCGCGTCGCCTCGTTCGCGGGCGGGCTCCTCTTCCTCTGGCTCGCGCTCGACTGGCCGATCGGCGCACTCGGCGCCGGGTACCTGGCCAGCGTCCACATGGTCCAGTTCCTGTTGATCGGGATGCTCGCGCCGCCGCTCCTGCTCTGGGGGCTCCCGCCGGCCGGGCTACGGATTTGGCTGGACGGTACCGCGGGCGACGGCGCTCCCGTCGATGCGGCGGCCGCGCGCCTGCCGCGCCTGCCGCGCCTGCCGCGCCTGCCGCGCCTGCCGCGCCTCGCCCGCGTCCTGCGCGTCGTCACACACCCGCTCGTCGCGATCGTCGTCTTCAACGCGATCGTCGGCGCGACGCACGCGCCGGCGGTCAACGACACCCTGATGGTGTCGCAGCTCGGATCGTTCGCGATCGACGTCGCCTGGCTCGTCGGCGGGCTCGTCTTCTGGTGGCCGGTCGCGGCAGCCGCCCCGGCGCGCCCCAACTTCCACCCGCTCCTCAAGATCGGCTACCTGACCGCGCTGGCCATTGCCATGACGCCGGTCTTCCTGTTCCTGACCTTCGCCGATCACCCCGTCTACGCGGTCTACGAGCTGGCGCCCCGGGTCAACGGGATCGACGCCCACGCCGACCAGCGCGTGGCCGGCCTGATCATGAAGGTCGTCGGCGGCTTCATCCTGATGGGCGTGTTGTCGGTCCTATTCTTCCGCTGGGCCTCACGCACCGGCGACGACATGACGGCGCTCCAGGCCCAGGCCGCGAAGTCCGGCGCCGAAACCGCGGAGCCGGCGATGCGCTGAGCGGGGGCGGGCTGCGGCCACGTGGAGGCGGGGCGTGGCCGCGTGGAGGCGGGGCGCGGGCACGCGAATCGATTCCCGTCACGGCAGGCCGTCACGGGCCCCGCGGCGTCGCCCGAGTCCGGCCGCGCGGCTCCACGAGTCACGAACACCGCTGGAGGCATCCGATGGGATTCATCGTTCGACTGCTGGTCACCGCCGCCGCGCTCTGGGTGGCCGAATCGATCGTGCCCGGGATCGAGTATCGGGGCGGGTTCGGCGGCCTGCTCGGCGTCGCGCTCATCTTCGGGATCGTCAACGCGGTGGTCCGGCCGATCCTCGTGTTCCTTACCTGCCCGCTCGTGCTCCTCACGCTCGGGCTCTTCCTCCTCGTCCTGAACGCGCTGCTGCTCCTCCTCACCGGCGCGCTTGCCGGCGCGGTCGGCATCGACTTCCACGTCCAGGGCTTCTGGCCGGCGCTCTTCGGCGGGATCGTCATCGGGATCGTCAGCACCGTGTTGAACGTGTTCGTGGGGAACGAGGGGAAGAAGAAGGACTGACGCCGGCGACGGGGCGGGAAGCCGCGGCGGCCACGGGCGCGGGAGGGCACGGAGGCGACGGGCGCGGGAAGCCGCGAGCCAACCGAACTCGGACGCGACCCAACTGAACCCTCAACCGGCGAGCGCCGTCGATGGGTTCAGTTGGGTCGATTATTTCCACCGAATCGCACCCGCGCCGCGCTCACGCCGTTCCCGGGTGCGATCGGGTGGAAATATTCGACCGAATCGAACCAGGAACGGCAGGAGGGCGGCGTGGGTTCAGTTTGGGCGAACGACGGTAGGGGAAAACTACGGAGCTGACCTCGCGGCACGGCGTCACGCCGACCCCGCCGCCACCCCCTCCCGCACCAGCGCGTCCCCGAGCTCCAGCACCTTGTCGACCATCGCATCCAGGTCCGCCGTGCGCGTGCGGTGGTTGGTGAGCGCGACCCGCAGCGCGAAGGCCCCGTGCAGGATCGTGCTCGACGGCACCGCGACGCCGGACTCCTGGAGGCGCAAGAGGAGCTCGCGGTTCAGCGCGTTCAGGCGCTCGGCGGCGTCCTCGGTCGCGGCGGTGGCCGGCCGCGTGGGGCCGGTCGCCGCCACGCCGCCCGCCACGCCGCCCGCCATGGCGCCCGCTACGCCGCCCGCCACTGCGCCCACCGCAGCGCCCGCCACGCCACCCGCCGCTGCGCCGTCGCCTGCCGCCGCGCCGTTGCCCGCCGCCCCGACGACGCCCGGGCTACCCATCCGCCTACCGTCCGCTCCCGAGATCCCTGCGCCCGCTCCCCCCACATACCTGAAGCACACGATGTTGAGCGACACCGGCGCGAGCAGCTCGAGCCGCGGCTCGCTCCGGATCCGCGCCTCCAGGTGTCGCGCCTGGCGCACGTTCTGCTCGATCAACCGTGCGTAAATCGCGGTCCCGTGCGCCTTTAGAGACATCCAGACCTTGAGCGCGCGGAAGCTGCGCGTGAGCTGCGGACCCAGGTCTTGATACGCGTACGGGCCGGACGTGACGCCGCGGTCGAACCACGCCAGGTACGTCGCCGGGGGCGAGAACGGACGACGGTGCGCCTCCCGGTCGCGGACCAGGACGCACCCGGCCTCGATCGGGACGTACAGCCACTTGTGCAGGTCGAAGGCGATCGAGTCGGCGCGCTCGATCCCGCGGAGCTGGGTCCGGATCGCGGGCGATTGCGCGGCGAGCGCGCCGATCGCGCCGTCGACGTGGAACCAGAGCCCCTCGCGGGCGCAGAGGTCGGCCAGCCGCTCGAGGTCGTCGATCGCGCCGGTGTTGACGGTCCCGGCGGTCCCGACGACGCAGATCGGCCGCCGGCCCGCGGCGCGGTCCTGCGCGATCGCCGCCTCGAGCGCGTCGAGGTCCATGCGGAACTCGAGGTCCGTCGGTATCTTACGCAGTCCCTGCCACCCGATCCCGAGGAGCCCGACCGCCTTGTCGATCGAGTTGTGCGCCTGCTCGGAGCAGTAGACGACGAGCGGCTCGGGGAGCGCGTGCAGGCCGCGGGCGCTGACGTCGTCGCCGCCCTTGGCGTCGCGTGCGGCGGCGAGCCCGATCAGGTTGGCGACGGATCCACCGCTCGTCATCACGCCGCTGGCGTCCTTCGGGAACCCGACGACGCTCTTCGCCCAGTCCAGGACCTGCGCTTCGACGTAGGTGGCCGCGTGCTCGCCGCCCCAGACGTTCGAGTTCATCGCCGCGGCGAGCATCTCGGCGAACGCGGCGAGCGTCGTCCCCGTCCCGTTGACCCATCCCCATCCGCGCGGGTGCACGTTGCCGAACGGGTAGGGGAGGATGTTCTCGCGGAACTCCTCGTACGCCTGCTCGGCGCCCGCGCCCGTCTCGGGCGGCGGGCGGCGCAGCGCGTCGCGGGTCTCGGGCGGCATCGGCTGCCAGGTCGGCCGGTCGGAGAGACCGCGGTGGAATGCGACGACGTCGTCGACCATGCGGTGCCCGAGCGCGCGCAGCGCTTCCCAGTCGTCGGGGTCCAGCCCCTCTTCGGGGCGGGGTGGCAGCTCGGGGCGCGGCGACGGATCGTGGTGCGGAACGGGCGCGGGCGTCGGCCCGGCGGACACGGCGGCGCCGGGGCGCGTATCGGCCTCCGGGCGAAGTTCTTCCCTCATGCGACTCCCTTCGGTTGCGGTCCCGACAATTTCGGGGCCGCCGAGGGAAGGCGCTACCCCGCGCCGCGGACGCGGCGGGTGGCTCGCGGTCTGGAAGGCGGCGCGGGTCCGGCAGGCTCGCGGTCCGGCAGGCGGCGCGGGTCCGGCAGGCGGCGCGCGTCCGGCGGGCGGCGCGGGTGCGGGGATGGTGCGGGCGCACCCGGCGGCGCGGGTCGGGCGTGTGGCGCCGCCCGCCCGCGTGCGGCGCGCCCTCACCCGCACGCCAGTTCGATCTCCCTGGCGAACGCCTCCGCCGCTTCGGCCCACGGCCGGAGCCCCGCCGCGGCGGCTGTGGCCGCGGCGGCGAGGCGGGCGCGCTCGCCGGGGTCGAGGATGAGGGGCTCGAGCGCTTGGGCGAGAGCCGCGTCGTCGCCTGGCGGGACGAGGCGGGCGGCGCGGCCGGCGGGCGTGGCCGGGATCCCGCCGACGTCGGATGCGACGAGCGGCAGCCCGTGTGCCGCGGCCTCGGCGAGCGCCATCCCGTAGCTCTCGAAGAGGGACGGGAGCACGAACACGTCGGCGCGGTGGTACGCCTCGCGCACGGCTTCGTGCGGCACCTCACCGGTCAGCGTCACGCGGCCGGCGAGCCCTCGGCGATCGATCTCGGTCCGCAGCGCGGCGCCCGTCGCCGGCTCGTACGCCCGACTGCCGACGATCTCGAGCGTCCACGGCAGGTGGCTCAGCCGCGCGAGCGCGCGCACCAGCACCGAGTGCGCCTTGACCCGCGTGACCGCGCCGACCGAGAGGAGGCGGACGGGTGAGTCTGCGGCGGCGTCATCGAGTTGCGCCCCCCCGCCGGCGCGCGTCACCGGCGCGTCGCGGAAGGCGCGACCGCCGTCCGCCGCGTGACCAACACCCGGCGCCTGCATCACCGCCGCCCCCACCGCGCGCCCTCCATCCATCGGCGCACCCACCACCCCGTCCACCCCCGGCTCCACCACGCCGATCCGGGGCTCCGGCACGCCGCGCCGGGCCAGCCGCCGGGCGATGACGGGGCTGGTGCATACGACGCGGTCGGCGTGGCGCAACCACGCCTCCTCGGCCGCGCGAAGCCGGACGCGCACGCCGTACGGCAGGCCGCGCTCCTCGTCGAGCGGCATGTGGACCAGCAGGATGCGCGGCACGTCGAAGGGGAACGGCCCCGTCGGGTCGAGCGCGGCGAGGGCGAGGCCGTCGACGAGGAGGACGTCGCCGGGGCGCACGGCGGAGAGAGCGCGCGCCGTGGATGCGAGCGCGGCGGAGTCCGGCCACGGGAATCGCCCCTCCAGCTCGTGGACGACGACATCGTGACCCAGGCGCCGCAGCCCGGCCGCGATCCGCGCGTCGTAGATCGTCCCGCCCGTCAGTCGTCCAAGTGGGCCCGGGACCATGAGATGCACGCGCGGGTTCATGCGTCGCCTCCGGATTCCGCCGGCGTCCCGACGCGCGCGGCGGGCTGGCGGCCCCCTCCCGACGCCCCCGCGGCTCCCGGATCGCGCCCCCCGGCACGGCCGGCGCTCGACGAGTCACCCGGCCACACCACCCGCGCCCGCGCGACCGGCCCCTCCCAGCTCGCCCACGTGTCGTCGTCTTCCCAGAGCGTCACGCAGACACGGTCGACGCGGGCGGGGTCCACCTGGCGGGTCACCCATTCGCCGAGGATGCGTGCGAAGTTTTCCAGGCTCGGGTTGAGCCCCGCGAACTCGGGGGCGCCGTTCAGCGTCGTGTCCGCATACCTGGCGACCGCGTCGTCGACGAAGGCGCGTACGCTGTCGAGGTCCTCGAGGTACCCCGACCCGTCCAATGCCCGGCCATAGAGCGTCAGCTCGAGCCGGTAGCGGTGGGAGTGCCGCTCGGCCTCCGGCCCGGCATCGTCCGTCGTCAGGAAGTGCCATGCGACGAAGTCGCGTCTCACGCCGATCCGGTACATTGCTCCTCCTCGTAGGTGAGAAGGACCTGGAGCGCCGCGCCGGGCGACGTGTCGAGCAGGTGGAACGCCGCCGCCGCGCGCTCGACGGGGAAACGGTGCGTTACCAGCGCACCCGGACGGATGCGACGCAGCAGCTCGATCGCGAATCCGAGACGCCGCGCCTTGGTCCACCGCCCGGCGAGCGCCGGGTCGATCCGGCTGACCTGGCTGCTCCGCACGGTGAGCCGGCCGCGGTGGAAGTGCGTGCCCAGCTCGATCGGCGCGCGCCGCGTGCCGTACCACGAGCCGACGACGACGCGCCCCTCTCGGCCCGTCGCCCGGAGCACGTCGTCCAGCGCGGCCGGGTTGCCGGATAGCTCGAAGGCGACGTCGGCGCCGTCTCCGCCGAGCGCGTCGCGTGCCGCGCCCGGCTCGACCACCGCCGTCGCACCCATCGCGAGCGCGGCGCGTCGCCGCTCGGGGAGCGGGTCCACGGCGACGACGCGCTCGAGCGGCATGCGCGCGAGGATCGCGGTCACGAGCAGCCCGATCACGCCCTGCCCGGCGACCAGCATCCGCTCGCCCGGGACCGGCCGCGCGTCCATGACCAGCGAGAGTGCGGTCTCCATGCTCGGGAGCAGTGCCGCCGTCCCGGCGTCGAGGTCCGGCGGGAGCGGCACGACGTCGCCCGCGGCCGCGACGAAATGGCTGCGGTGCGGCTGGAACGCGAAGACGCGGCGGCCGAGCAGCTCTCGCGGAGCGAGCGGGCCGAGCGCCACAACGTCGCCTACCGCCGCGTAACCGTAGCGGACCGGCCAGGCGAAGCGCCCGCCCAGCGCCTCGAGCGCCTCGTCCATGGCCACGCCCGCCTCCACCTCGCCCCTGTGCGCGAGCAGCTCGGTCCCCGCCGAGATCGCGCTGACCCGTGTCGCGACCAGCACGCGGCCGGGGCCGGGCGGGTCCAGCGGCTCCTCGATGACCCGCACCGTCCGCGGCGCGACGTGCTCGACCACGCGGCAGCGCAGCGGCGCGAGCCGCGGAGCCGGGGCAGAGGCCGGCGCCGGGGCAGAGGCCGGCGCCGGGCCAACCTTCGCGGGAGCCGTCGGGCCGCCCGCCGCCCGCGCGGGAGCTGCCGGGTCTCGCACCCCGCCGCCCCACCCGGCGGGCTCCCCCGGGGCGCCGGCCCGCCCGCGCGCAACGACCCGCTCCCGCCCGCCCCTCATGGCCCGGCCCAGCACGGCGTCCCGCTCACGACCACGTCGTCGCCGAGGCGGAACGCCTCGATTCCGTCCAGCCGCCGGGGCCATGCCCCGCTCCGGCCTCGCGCGGCCAGCGGCCCCACCGCCCGCAGCCCTCCCACGAGCATCGACGCGACGGTCACGATCATGTGGTCCACGCGCCGGCCGCGCAGGAAGCTCGTGATGACGCGGGCGCCGCCCTCGACCATCACGCTCGACACCCCCTCTCCGGCCAACCACTCGAGGAGCGCGCCGAGGTCGACGCGACCTCGCGGGTCCGACGGGAAGCGCACGACCCGCGCGCCCGCGCGTTCCAGCGCGCTCACCGCGGCCGGCGCGGCCGCTTCGGTCGTCGCGATCACCGGCCTGCGCGTGGGGTGCGCGAGGAGGCGCGCGTCGACGGGCGTGCGCGCGCGCGAATCGACGACGATCGGGAGCGGGTCCGGCCCGTCGACGAGCCGGACCGTGAGCCGCGGGTCGTCCGAAAGCACCGTTCCGACGCCGACGAGGATCGCGTCGTGCGTCGCCCGAAGCATGTGGGTGAGCATCTGCGCGCCGCCGCCGCTCAGCGCCAGCGGAAAGCCGCGTCGGACCGCGATGCTGCCGTCGAGACTCTGGGCGTAGGTGAGCGTGATGAACGGCGCGGCCCGCGGCCGGCCGCGGGCCGCGATCCGCGCCCGCAGCCGCTCGGCCGCGCCCTCGGCCAGGCCGTAATCGGCGCCGTCGAGGCCGTGGATTCGGAAGGGTTCGGTTGTCTCCAGGGGATCGCGCGCCATGATCCCCGGCGCGCGTGCAACTTCCTTGCCGGAACGCGCGAGGCGGGCGGGCGCGGCTGGGGTGTGGAGGACTGCTCGCCGTCGCGCGGCGACGCGCCCGCCCGCGCCCGCCTCAGAAGTTCACCCGATACAGCAGGCTCGCGCCGCGGCCGGCCTGCGGCATGATCTCCTTGATCCGCGAGAGGTGGTCGCGGTACACCTCGTCGGTGATGTTGTCGACACGCAGCGTGAGTGTGTGCAGCTGCCCGCCGACCGGCCAGCGGTAACCGGCCGACGCGTCGAAGATGCCGTAGCCGTCGGTCGGCGTCTCGAACTCGCCGGTCCGGTCCTGCCGCGCGGCGCCGCGCCAACCCGCGGCGACGAAGAAGCGCTGCGTCTCGTAGCGCGCGCCGACCCTGCCGTGCAGCGGCGGGATCTGCGGCAGCGGCTCGTCCGTCGCGGTCAACGTGCCCCGCACGTACGAGACCGTGCCGTCGAGGACGAATCGCTCGGTTACGCTCCACTGCGCGCTACCCTCGAAGCCGACGAGCACCGCGTCCTCGTTCACGTGCTGGTAGACCGGGAGCCCCGTCGGGCTGAGGTCGCCCGTGTTACGAGCGTAGATGTAGTTGTCGATCTGGTTCCGGAACCCGGCCACCTCGGCGCGGAACCGGTCGCGCGTGACGCGCAGGAAGACGTCCGCGCCGAGCCCGATCTCCTCCTCCAGATCCGGGTTGCCGATCTCGTACGTGTACGTGGCCAGGTGCGGCCCCTCGGAGAAGAGCTCGCTCGCATTCGGCGTGCGGAACGCGCGGGCCACGCTCGCGCCCAGCCCCACCCCGCCGCCCAGGTCGTACAGCGCGCCGACCGACGCCGTCGCCGCACCGAAGTCGCGCGTCCGGATCTCGCCGATCTCCTCGGCGCCCGGGCGCTCCGGCTCGACCCGACGCCAGTCGTAGCGCCCGCCGAGCTGGATCCGCATGGGACCGACGTCGAACTCCTCCAGGAAGAACGCCGCCAGCCCGTACTCGTTCGTCGGCGTGATCGCGATCGAGCCGGCCGCCGTGTAATCGCTCCAATGCGCCTGGACCCCGACCGCGCCCTCGGCGAACGGGCCGAGCGCGGCGTGGCGCGCGAGCAGGTCCGCGGTTCCGGTCAGCAGCTCGAACGTCGTGCCGACCTCGCCGCTCGCCTCGACCTCCTCGTGCCGGTAGTCGGTGAACGTGCCGTCCAGCTCGATCGACGAGAACGGCCCGACGCCCGACGAGAGCCGCGCCTGACCCCGCGTCGTGTTCCGCCGCATCCGGATCTTCACGCCCTCGTGGTCGTGGCCGTGGTCGTGATCGTGATCCTCGTCCTCCTCGTGCTCGTGGTCGTCGGCGGGGTGGTCGCCGACGTGGTACGACGGGATGCCGTATTCGCTCCAGTAGTAGCGGTGCGCCCCGCCCACGTGGCCGCGCTCGCCGATCCACGACGCGCCGCCGGAGAGGTTGAGCGTCTCGATCCCGGTGTTCTCCAGCTCGCCCAGCGGCGTGGCCAGGTTGCCGGCGACGCGCCCGCTCGCCTCGAATCTCAGCGCGATCGGGCCGGCGGACCCGACGACGTGCCCGCCGCCGGCAACACCCTCGTTGACCGACTGCCCCTGGACGCCGAGGCTTCCGTGCACGCGATGGCTGACCGAGGTCGGCACCTCGTCGCGGATCACGTTCACGATCCCGCCCAGCGCATTGCTCCCGTGCAGGAGCGCCGCCGGCCCGCGAACCACCTCGACCTGCGAGGCCGTGACCGCCTCGATCGCGACGGCGTGGTCCGGCGACGCGGACGAGAGGTCGCCGATCCGCTCGCCGTCCTCGAGGATCAGGATCCGGTCGCCGCCCAGCCCGCGGATCACCGGGCGCGCCGTCGCCGGGCCGTTCGAGACCGCCGCGAGCCCGGCCTGGCCCTCCAGCGTCGACGCGATCGTCACATCGAGGCGACGGTTCAGCTCCTGCCCGCCTACCACCGTCGTCGCCCGCATCGCATCCTCGCCCAGCCGGGTCCCCAGCGCGCCGGTCACGACGATGTCCGGCAACCGGATCGCCGAGAACGGCATCTCGACGCGAAGCTCGAGCTTCTCGCCGCCGGCGACCGAGATCTCACGCGTTTCGCGCCGGTAACCGACGTACTCGAAGACGAGCGTGTACCGTCCCGGTGGGAGCCGTTCGATGTGGAACGTCCCATCGCCGTGCGTGAGCTCTATGCGATTCAGCTCCAGGACCCGCACCTGCACGCCGGCGAGGGGGTCGCCCGAACGCGCGTCGACGACGACGCCGTGGACGGCGGCCGTGTCCGGCTCCGCCGTCCGGGCGGGCGCCGGCGCGCCGGCCGCCGGGGCGGGGAGCACGGCGCCTCCCCCCAGCAACACGCCGAAGAGCAGCGAGAGATGATGAATGCCGGGCTTTCCAACTGCCATTCCGATCCTCCCGAATCCCCGAACGGGCCCTCCGCGCTTTCTCGCGCACGACGCGTCGTCGTGGGGGCCCGATATGACCTTCGTTCGTCCCCGGCGGGCGCGCGGGCCGCGCGCCGCCATCGGGGCGAGTCGAGCGGCGCGAGCGCTTGGCGCCGCTGCGACGATCCGCGTTGTCGCAGGAGATCAGGCGATGGGGGGTGCCCGCGGCCGGAGCGGCGATGGGATCGCCGCGATCGGCGGCGCGGGATGCTCGACAAGGACCGGGAGCGGCATCGCGGGCGCGGCGTTCAGCACCGCGACGGCGGGCGCAGCGGCCAACACGCCCCGGTCGACGATGCGGCAGAGCTGACACGTCGCGTGGTCGTGCAGCGGGGCGCACGGTCCGTCGCCCGGCGCCTCGACGTGCACCTGCCGGTCGTCGGCCAGCGCTTCGAGCGTGCCGTCCAGCGATGGAACGACGCCCGCCACCAGCAGGTGCACCACCAGGCTGAGCACGGCCGTTGTCTTGCGCGAGACTGTTGGGGCGATAGGCACGATGGCTTCCCCGATTCCGTTCCCGAAGAGTTCGGCGGCGCGACGCCGCGCCAGGGTGGGCCGTTTCGTTCTGTGCGGAATGCCGCGAAACTTGCCCGACGGCGTCGGCGGTGTCAAGTCGACGCCTGGCCGATCTCGGCGAGCAGGCTCACGATGGCGCGCACCACGGCCGCCGGCCGCTCTTCCTGGATGTACTGCCCGGACCGGTGCACGAGTTCCACGCGGAAGTCCTCGAGCTCCTCGCGGAGCGTCTCGACCTCCGCCGGCGGAACGATGTCCTTCGGGGGGCCGGCGCCCATGAGGAGCCGGACCGGGACGCGGATCCGGCGGAGCAGCGGCCGCAGCGGCTCCGGCTCCGCCGCGCCCATCATGCGCTGCAGCGCGTCCAGCGCGCCGCCGAGATCCTCGTCGAACGGCGCCGTGTAGCCACGAATGACCTCTTCCGTGACCCACGCGGGATCATACGAGCTGGCGACGAGCCCCTCGGCGAGCCGGTCGCGTACGATCCCCTCCGCGCCGAAGAGGGAGAGGACGGGAGCGTAGCGGAGCGCGGAGCGGAGCCCGGGCGTGCCCGCGCGCTCGGCCGCGCCGCCGTTCAACGAGACGATCCCCGCCGCCAGCTCCGGCCGCCGCGCGGCCATGCGGAAGCACATCGAGGCGCCCACGGCGTGGCAGACCAGGATCGCCGAGTCGATGCGCAGCGAGTCCAGCGCCGCCTCGATCCGCCGGGATTGGGCAGTGAGGGAATAGTCGGCGTGCTTCGGCCGCGACGACGCGCCCGTCCCCAGCGGCTCCACGACCACGACCCGAAGCCCCGCTTCCGCCAGCGCATGCCGCACGTGCCGGAACGTGTACGCCGCACCGAGCAGGCCGGGGACCATGACCACCGCCCGGCCGTCTCCGCCGTCGACCGTGACCGCCAGCGTCTCCGCCGGCGCGACGACGACGAAACGACGTTCCGTGTCGCCTACGGCCGTCGAGAGCGGCAGCGCCGCCGCCAGCAGGATGTGCAGAAACATGCGGTATTCCTTCGCTCGGTTGCCGCCGCGACCTCCGGGGCCGCCGACGGCGGCTGCGACCGGAGGACACACGGTCGCACCGTCGCATGCAAGAACCGGGGAATACGTGGCGCTACGGCCACGCATGCATCATCATACCCGGCGATAGGGCCGGTTGCGCCCGCGGGCCCGCGGCCGGCCCCGCCCGCTCCTCGAACCCGGACCGGACATGGATTCGATCGACTTCATCATCGACGAGATCCGCCGTTCGATACACGGCGACGCCTGGCACGGTCCCGCCCTCGCGGAAGTCCTCGCCGACGTTCGCGCCGATGAAGCCATCCAACGCCCCATCGCCGCCCACAGCATCTGGGAGATCGCCCTGCACGCGACCGGATGGATCGAGGAGGTGACGCGGCGCCTCGCCGGCGGCGAGCCGGCGCTCCCCGAGCGCGGCGACTGGCCGGCGATCGAGGACGACGGCGAAGAGGCGTGGGCCGAGACGCTCGAGGCGCTGCACCGCGCGCACGAAGCGCTTGAGGCGACGCTCTCTCGATTCCCCGCCGAGCGCCTCGGGGATCACGTGGGTGGCTCATCGCACGACGCACCCCTCGGCACAGGCGTCACCTTCGCGCGGATGCTCCACGGCCTCGCCCAACACAATGCCTACCATGCGGGGCAAGTGGCGCTGCTCAAGGGCGCGCTCCGTCGGATGAAGTCGCCGGCGAGCTGAGACGGGTCTCTGCGGCCTGCGAGCCGAGCCGCGCCTCGGCCGCCGGCGCGGCGTCACGCCGGCCCCTCGCCCCGGCCCAGCTCCAGCACCTGCGCGCCCTTGCTCCCGTAGCGGTAGAGCGTGATCCCCTTGAGCCCCAGCTCCCACGCGCGCCGGTAGATCCGGGCGACGTCGTCCGGCGTGGCGCTCTCGGGCAGGTTCACGGTCTTCGAGACCGAGTTGTCTACATGCCGCTGGAACGCCGCCTGGATCTCCAGGTGCCGCTCCGGCGGGATCTCGAGAGCGGTCACGAACACACGCGCGAGCGACGCCGGCACGCCAGGCGCGCCGCGCAGCGTCCCGGTCTCGGCCACGTGGGGGACCAGCGTCTCCGCGTCCAGCCCGTGCTCCTCGATCGCGCGCAGGAAGAGCGGGTGCACCTCCTCGAGCGTCTCCCCCTCGAGGATGTGCGTGCGTCGGTACGCCAGCGCGAAGATCGGCTCGATGCTCGCGCTCGCGCCGGCGATGATGCTGATCGTCCCCGTCGGCGCGATCGCGGTCTGCGTCGCGTTCCGGACGCGACGGCCCTCCTTCTGATGAACGCTCCCCTCCCAGTTCGGGAAGACGCCCCGCTCGGCCGCCAGCTCGGCCGACGCGTCGCGCGCCTCCTCCGCGATCAGCGCCATGACGTCGTCCGCCATACGGACCGCATCGTCCGAGTCGTACGAGATTCCGAGGCGGATCAGGAGGTCGGCGAAGCCCATTACGCCGAGCCCGATCTTTCGGTTCGCGCGCGTGATCCGCTCGATCTCGGGGACCGGGAAGCGCCCGACCTCGACAACGTCGTCCAGGAAGCGCACGGCGGTGCGCGCGGTCCTGCGGAGTTTGTCGCGGTCCAACTCGGCACGGCCGTCGCGCTCCCGAACCATGCGCCCGAGGTTGATCGAGCCGAGGTTGCACGACTCGTACGGCAGGAGCGGGATCTCGCCGCACGGGTTCGTCGCCTCGATCCGGCCGATATGGGGCGTCGGGTTCGCGCGGTTGATCGCGTCCAGGAAGACGAGGCCGGGGTCGCCCGTCCGCCACGCGGCATCGACGATGCGTTCGAAGACCTCGGCGGCGTTGAGCCGCCCGGCCTTCGAGCAGTCCCGGGGGTCGATCAGGTCGTAGTCGGCGCCGCGGGCGGCGGCTTCCATGAACGCGTCCGTCGCGCCGACGGAGATGTTGAAGTTGCGCAGCGCCCGCCCGCCTACCTTGGCCTCGATGAATTCCAGCACGTCGGGGTGGTCGACGCGCAGGATCCCCATGTTCGCGCCCCGTCGCCGGCCGCCCAGCTTCACGTTCTCCGTCGCGCAGTCGAAGACCTTCATGAAGGCGACGGGGCCGGGCGTCGTGCCGCCGGTCGAGAGGAGCGTCGCGCCGCGCGGACGCAGCCGCGAGAAGGAGAAGCCGGTTCCGCCGCCGGTCTTCTGCACGAGCGCCATCTGCTTCAGCGCCTCGAAGATCTCGTCGAGGCTGTCGCCAACGGGGAGGACGAAGCACGCCGACAGCTGGCCGAGCGGGGTGCCCGCATTCATGAGGGTCGGCGTGTTCGGCAGGAACTCGAGCCGCGCCATGAGTTCGTGGAACTCCGCCTCCCAGTGTGCTGCCTGGCGGGCCGTCCCGAGCAGCAGCTCCGCCTCGGCGACGGCGCGCGCGACCCGCTCCAGCAGCTCCTCCGGCGTCTCGATGATCCGCCGCTCCGCATCGCGGCGGAGGTATCGCGCCTCCAGCACCCGGCGCGCGTTCTCCGTCAGCTCGAGCATGGCGACCTCCCCGGGGCCCGCCGCTCGCTGCGGCGCTGGCATCGTTCGTGCGCCGACCACGCTGCCCGAACCGTGCCATCCTCGCCCCACGGGACCGCACCATGGCCGGGCCGTCCAGCAAGGTGGAGGTGCCGACGCAGGCCGAGATCCGGTCGCTGTCCAAGAAGCAGGCGGCCCGGGTGATCCGCTCGCTCCGCGACCACATCCGCCACCACGACTACCTCTACTACGTCCTGGATCGCCCCGAGATCTCCGACGCCGAGTACGACCGCCTCTTCGACGCACTGCGTCGCCTCGAGTCGCGGTTCCCCGACCTGGTCACGCCCGACTCGCCCACCCAGCGCGTGGCCGGCGAGCCGAAGCACGAATTCCCGACCGTCCGGCACGCCGCGCAGATGATGAGCCTCGAAGCGACGCGCGAGAAGGACGACGTCGCCGGGTTCCTGCGCCGGCTGGAGCGCGAGGCAGGCTCGCCGCCGAAGCTCCTCCTTGAGCCGAAGCTCGACGGCGCGTCGATCGAGCTGGTCTACCGGAACGGCGCGCTGGTCCGTGCCGCGACCCGCGGTGACGGCGTCCGGGGCGAGGACGTGACGGACAACGTGCGGACGATCTCCGCCGTGCCGCTCCGCCTGCGCGACGACGAGCGGCCGGCGCCGCGCTCCATCGCGCTCCGGGGCGAGGTGCTGATGCACTCGGACGCGTTCGAGGCGCTCAACAAGCGGCTGCTCCAGGAGGGGAAGGAGCCGTTCGCCAACCCGCGCAACGCGGCGGCGGGGTCGCTGCGGCAGCTCGACCCGCGCATCACCGCCGAGCGCGAACTGGACGTCGTCGTCTACGAGATGCTGGCCGCGGACGGCGTCGAGTTCGAGACGGACACCGAGCTGCTCGAGGCCTGCAACGACTGGGGGCTCCGCACGCCCGACCCAACCGAGTCCGCCACCACGCTCGACGAGATCCAGGCGTACCACGAGCGACTGGGCAGCAGCCGCGAAGCGCTCGGCTACGAGATCGACGGGATCGTCCTCAAGGTCGACGATTACGCACTCCGCGAGCGCCTCGGCGCCTCGACCCGCAACCCGCGGTGGGCGCTCGCCTTCAAGTTCGAGCCGCGCCGCCAGGTCACGCGCATCCGCGACATCATCGTCCAGGTCGGCCGCACCGGGCTGATCACGCCGGTCGCGCTGCTCGACCCCGTCGAAGTCGGCGGCGTCGTCGTCGCCCGCGCGACGCTCCACAACCGCGCGGAGCTGCAGCGCCGCGACGTCCGCGTCGGCGACCTGGTCCGTATCCAGCGCGCCGGGGACGTGATCCCCGAGGTCGGCGAGCGGATCCCGGAACGCGGACGCCGACGCGGCCGGCCGTTCCGCTTCCCGAAGCGCTGCCCATCCTGCGACACGCCGCTCGAGGCGTCGGGGCCGCTCACCCGCTGCCCGAACCACCTCGGCTGCCCGGCGCAGCTCCGGGAGCGGATCCGGCACTTCGCGTCCCGCGAGGCCATGGACATCGCCGGGCTCGGCGAGTCGACCGCGGAGGCGCTCGTCGACCGCGGCCTCGTCCGCCGGCTCGCGGACCTGTACGAGCTCAGCCCGGAGGACGTCGCCCGGCTGCCGCACCACGGCGAGCGCTCCGCGAAAAAGCTCGTCGACGCGATCCACCGCGCCCGCCGCGTCGAGCTGTCCCGCTTCCTCATCGCGCTCGGGATCCCGGGCGTGGGCCCGGCGAACGCCCGCGATCTGGCGCGCCACTTCCGCACGCTGGACGCGCTGCGACGCGCCACGCTCGACCGGCTCCGCCGCGCGCCCGGCGTCGGTCCCGCCCTCGCCGAATCGGTCCACGACTTCTTCGCCGAGCGCAAGAACCAGCAGGCGATCGACGCGCTCCTCGACGCCGGCGTCCGCGTCGTCGCCGAGGCCTCACACCCCGACGGCCGCCTCGCCGGGAAGCGCTTCGTCTTCACCGGCAGGCTGGAGCGGTTCACGCGCGACGAGGCGCGGGACCTCGTCGAATCGCTCGGCGCGCGGGCGGGCGAATCCGTGAGCGGGAACACCGACTACGTCGTGGCGGGCGAAGATCCGGGGAGCAAACTGGACGAGGCACGGGACCAGGGCGTGCGCATCCTCGACGAAAGCGAGTTCGTCCGCCTCGTCCGCCGGGCGGGCGGTGACGTCTGAGAACCAATGGAGAACGTCGAAATCGCAGAAAAGCTCCGCCAGGTCGCCGACCTCCTCGAGATCCAGGGCGACAACCCCTTCAAGGTCCGCGCGTACCGCAACGCCGCGCGCACCGTCGAGGGGCTCGCCGAGCCGGTCGCCGAGATGGTCCGCCGCGGCGAAGACCTCGAGGAGCTCCCCTCCATCGGCAAGGACATGGCGGGGTACATCACCGAGCTGGTCGAGACCGGCCGCCTGCGCCGGCTCGAGCGGCTCGAGAAGCACGCGACGCCGGGCGCCGCCGAGCTGATCCGCCTCGAAGGCGTCGGTCCGGCCAAGGCGCTCCGCCTGGCCGGCGAGCTCGGGGTCGGCTCGATCGACGACCTCGAGCGTGCCATCGAAAGGGGCGAGGTCGAGAAGCTCCGGGGGTTCGGCAAGAGGTCCGCCGAGAAGTTGAAGCAGGCGATCCGCGACTACCGAAAGCACCGCCGCCGCTTCAAGCTCTCCGACGCCGACCAGCTCGTCCGCCCGCTCCTCGAGCACATGCGCGCCGCGCCCGGCGTCCGCGAGATCGAGGTCGCCGGGAGCTACCGCCGCCGCGTCGAGACGATCGGCGACGTCGACATCCTCGTCGCCGCGCGCCCGGCCCGGCCGGTCATCGAGCACTTCACCGCCTACCCCGCGGCGGCGCGCACCGAGAGCGCCGGGACGACCCGCGCGACGATCGTCCTCCGCGACGGCTTGCACGTCGACCTCCGCGTCGTCGCGCCACAGTCGTGGGGCGCCGCGCTCCACTACTTCACCGGCTCCAAGGCCCACAACATCCGCGTGCGCCGCATGGGGATCGACAAGGGACTCAAGATCAACGAGTACGGGGTGTTCCGCGAACGGAGAGGGAAGGGAAAGGGCGGAGCGCAGAAGCGGGCGGCGGACGGCGGCGCGAGCCGGGCCGCCGACGGCGGATCCTCCACGCCGGCCGACCCACGCGAGGTCCGCTGGGTCCGGGTCGGAGGACGGACCGAGGAGGAGGTGTTCGACGCGGTCGGGATGGATTACGTCCCGCCCGAGCTCCGCGAGGACCGCGGCGAGATCGAGGCCGCGCTCGAGGGGACGCTCCCCGACCTCGTCGCCCTCGACGACATCCGCGGCGACCTCCAGTGCCACACCACCTGGAGCGACGGCCGCGACTCCCTCGAGACTATGGTCCGCGCCGCGAAGGAGCTCGGCTACGACTACATCGCCATCACCGACCACAGCCCCGCCGTGCGCGTGGCCGGCGGGCTGGACGTCAAACGACTCGAGAAGCAGTGGAAAGAGATCGACGCCGTCGCCGACCGCGTCGCCGGAATCACGATCCTCAAGGGGATGGAGGTCGACATCCTCGCCGACGGCTCGCTCGACCTCCCCGGCGAGTTCGTCGAGCGGCTCGACGTCGTCGTCGTGGCGGTCCACTCGCGCATGCGCATGTCCGAAGCGAAGATGACCGACCGCATCATCAAGGCGATCTCCCACCCGGGCGTCCACATCCTCGCCCACCCGACCGGGCGGATCATCAATCGCCGCGAGCCGTACGACGTCGACCTCGACGCCATCCTCGAGGCGGCGGCCGAGCACCACGTCGCCATCGAGATCGACGCCCAGCCCGACCGCCTCGACCCCCACGACGTCCTCGCCCGCCGCGTGCGCGACCGCGGCGTCAAGCTCGTCATCGACTCCGACGCCCACTCGGCCGGCGACCTCCGCTACATTCGCTACGGCGTCGACCAGGCCCGGCGCGCCTGGGTCGAGAAGGGCGACGTCCTGAACACCATGCCGCTCGGCAGATTACGGAAATGGCTCTCCCGGAGCTGAGTTCCCCCCGCCGCCCGC
Source organism: uncultured bacterium (assembly GCA_937889645.1). Classification (GTDB taxonomy): domain Bacteria; phylum Gemmatimonadota; class Gemmatimonadetes; order Longimicrobiales; family RSA9; genus CALBZE01. Next base: position 13,496 of record CALBZE010000096.1, on the reverse strand, counting down.
TGCCCGCCAGATGTCCGGTCGTTGGGGCGCCCCCCTGACACCCGACACCTGACCCCTGAGCCCTGAGCCCCGAGCCCCGAGCCCCTATATCCCCAGAACCCCTACGGGCGCGCATCCCCCCGGCCCGCCCCCTTGACATTCCCCCGGTCCTAAATATCTTAGCGCTGAGATGATTGCCGAGGGGGAGTTCCGAGGATATGACGAGGCCACCGAACGCGGCCTCAAGCTGTGGACCGTGCTGGCCCGCGCCTACAACGCGGTCGCGGCCCACTCGCGGGCCGACATCGCACGCCACGGGCTGACGGTCGGCGAGTTCGCCGTCCTCGAGGCGCTCTACCACAAGGGCCCGCTCCTCCTCAACGAGGTGCAGCGCAAGGTCCTCGTCTCGAGCGGCGGGGTCACGTACCTGATGGATCGTCTGGCCGAGCGCGGACTCGTCGAGCGTAGGCCGTGCCCGACCGATCGACGCGCCGTCCACGCCGCGCTGACCCCATTCGGCGAGGAGCTGATGCGGAAGATCTTCCCGGAGCATGCCCGCGCGATGGTGCGCGCAGTCTCCGGGCTGGACGAAGCCGAGCAGGCCGAGGCGATCCGCCTGCTCCGCAAGCTCGGGCTGGCGGCGGCCGAACTCGAGAGCGACGGCTGACGCGCCGCGGGGGAGGGGCTTGCGCCGCCCCCGGTGATGCGGCGCGCGGGCGCGCCGCGCGCGAGGCGCCGTCCCCGAGGCGCCCGACGCGCCGTCGGGCCACGCTTTTTCGCAGTCGATTGTCTCAGCGGTGAGAATCTCCGCACTACGGGATCGGGCGCGCGCCGGCCGCGCCCGAGTCACGACCCGACGGGCCGGAACTTTTCTACACGGAGGTTTGGATGTCGACGGTGAGCACGAAGGAGACCGGCCGGAGCACGTGGACGATCGATGCGTCCCATACGCTCGTGGAGTTCGCGGTCAAGCACATGATGATCGCGACGGTGAAGGGTCGGTTCGGCGAGGTGAGCGGGACGATCGTGCTGGACGAGGCGTCGCTGGAAAACTCGTCGGTGGAGGTCGAGATCGATGCGGCGAGCATCGACACGCGCAACGCGGACCGTGACGCGCATCTTCGCTCCGCGGACTTCTTCGACGTGGAGAACCACCCGAAGCTGACGTTCCGGAGCCGGCGCGTGGAGCCGCAGGGCGAGGGCCGTTTCCGCGTGGTCGGCGACCTGACGATCCGCGGCACGACGCGCGAGGTGGTGCTGGAGGTCGAGGACCAGGGGCGCGGCAAGGACCCGTGGGGCGGCGAACGCGCCGCGTTCAGCGCGCGGACCGAGATCGACCGGACGGACTTCGGCCTGACGTGGAACGCCGCGCTGGAGACCGGCGGCGTGCTGGTGAGCGACCGGGTCCGCATCAGCATCGAGGTGGAGGCGGTGCGGTCGGCGGAGTAGGCAGTGAGCTGACCGCCAAATACGAGCGGGCGCGTGGTGAATTTCAGTCCACGCGCCCGCTTTCGTTTTATCGCAGCCGGTCACCCGGCCCGGCCACTACGCCCGGGCCGGATCCACCCGCCTGGCTCCTACCTGCAGCCATCGCTCACGACCTGCCCCTCGATGATGACGATGCACACGTGCGTCGTGTGCTCGAACGGGTCGCCGTCGAAGAGGACGACGTCGCCGTCCTTCCCGCGCTCGAGGGAGCCGACGCGGTCGGCGATCCCGAGGATGCGGGCGGCGTCGATGGTGACCGACGCGAGCGCCTGCTCGAAGGGGAGCCCGTAGGCGGCGGCCATCGCGGCCTCGAAGAGGACGACGCGCGTCTTGGGGACGTACCCCTCGTACCCGCTCTGGAGCGCGACCTGGATCCCGGCGTCGCGCAGGCGACGGATCGTCTCCATCGTCGCGTTCTGGAGCGAGCCGCTGTGGCGCGCCATGGTCGGGTGGATGATCACGGGCACGCCGGCGGCCTTGATCTCGTCGATCAGCTCGTAGGACTCCGCAGCACCGTCAAGGACGAGCTTGAAGCCGAACTCCTGCTGGAGCCGGAGCGCGGCCAGGATGTCCTGGGCGCGGTGGGCCGTGATCAGCGCCGGGACCTCGCCGCTCAGGACCCGGGCGAGGATCTCCATCTTGAGGTCGCGGGCGGGGGCGTTGCCGTCGCGCGCCTGCTCGCGCTTGCGGGCGTACTCCTGCGCCTTCAGGAACTCGGCGCGCATCATGGCGATCGCCTTCGCCGTCGTCCCCGGGCGGCTGTTGAAGTTGCGGGCGACCTCGGGGCCGATCGTCATGGCGACCATCGTCACCGAGTCGACGATCGCCTCGCCCACGTTGTTGCCGCGGGTCTTGACGATCATCGTCTGGCCGCTCATGACCGCACCGGGCCCGTGCCCGGTGTGGACGGTGGTGACGCCGTGCTCGCGGAGCCACTCGACCAGCCGCTCGCGGGCGTTGTAGGCGTCGAACGCGCGCAGCTCCGGCTGGATCGCGTTCGAGCGCTCGAGCTGGTCCTGGTCGTGCTCCTGGTTCATGTAGCCGGCGAGCCCGACCACGCTGTGCGCGTCGACCAGCCCCGGCGTCACGACCTTGGCGGTGAAGGTGCGGTAGCCGTCGGGGATGCGGACGTCCGAGGCGCGCCCGACGCGCTCGATCTTCCCGTTCGGTCCGATCAGCACGACCCCGTCCTGGATGGCGGGCCCGGCCATGGTGTAGACGGTCTCGCCGCGCACGGCGATCTGCGCCTCGAGCGCGGTCGGCGCGAAGGCGAGCATCGCGGCCGCGGCCGCCGCGCCGATTCCGCGCCGCATCGCAGCGCCACGCGCGGCGTCGCCGATCGCGGCGGCCGCGGGCGCTGCAACCTTTCCGAGTATGTCGATCGCCTTCATCAGTGCCCCTCCATCCCCTCGTGGTGGTACGTGGTCACGACACCGGCGCCCCTGCCGCCGACGGCGTAGATGTAGTCGCGCGGGTCGTTCAGGTCGAAGACCTTGACCCCCTCGACCCAGGTCTGGAGGACGCGGGTGTAGGTGCTGAGCGGGTCGCCGGACAGGACGATGAAGTCGGCGTCCTTGCCGCGCTCGAGCGAGCCGATCCGGTCGTCGAGGCCGAGCATCCTGGCGCCGGCCATGGTCATCGCGTACAGCGCCGCCTCGCGCGACATCCCGTAGCGCACGCCGAACGCGGCCGAACGCAGGAAGAAGCGCGAGTCGGTGATCCCGTCGTCGGTGTGGTAGCCGACCAGCACGCCGGCCTTCTCGAGCGCCGCGCCGCTCTCGTTGCTGAAGTCGATCGCCTCCAGCTTCCCGCCGGGCGAATCGAGGACGATGATCGACGTCGGGACGCCCGCCTTCGCGATCTCGTCTACGACACGGTACGCCTCGCTCGCGTGCTGGAGCACCAAGCGGAAGCCGAACTCCTGCTGTAGCCGGATCGCGGTCAGGATGTCGTCGTGCCGGTGCGTGTGGAAGTGGACGACGCGCTTCCCCTCGAGCACCTGGACGAGCGCCTCCATCTCGAGATCCCGCGGAGGCATCTTGCTCGGGTCGCCGTTCGCGCGGCGGATCTTCTCCCGGTACTCCTGCGCCTGGACGAACTTGTTGCGCACGATCGCGGCGGACTTGGCGCGCGTCCCGGGGAACGGCGAGCTGCCGATCGGGTTCGTCCCGTTGGCCATCTTCATCCCGCCGCAGATCTCGTTCAGGACGTCCTTGCAGTAGAGCAGGTCGTAGATCGTGCGGCCGTCGCGCAGCTTGACGTACACGGTCTGGCCGCTCATCAGGTGCCCCGAGCCTGGCATGATGTTGACCGTCGTGAGCCCGCCGGCCTGGGCCTTCTGGATGCTCTCGTCGCGCACGTCGATCGCGTCGAGGATCCGGACGTCGGGGTGCATCGCCGACGAGCGGTCGCCGCCGGAGCCGCCGCCGATGTGCGAGTGAGTATCGACGAGGCCGGGCATGATGACCCTGCCGGACACGTCGTGGACCTCGGCGTCGTTGGGGATGCGGACGCTGCCCGCCGCGCCGACCGCGACGATCTTCCCGCCCTGGACTACGAGCACCCCGTTCTCGATCGGCGGGCTCGTGATCGGGATCAGTCGCGCGCCCGTGAACGCGACGGGTCGCTCCTGCGCGGCCGCCGGGAGCGCCGCCAGGGCAAGGCCGAGCGTGAGGAGAAGTACGGATCGTTTCATCTGAAATCCTCCGGCATCGGGGAGCGAGGGCGCACGTCCCGGGGTGGCGCGCGCCCGGTGGATTCGGGCCCTTGGGTGGGTCGTGGTTGGGAGTTCTCGGAATTCTGCGGATTCCGGGCGGGGCGTGTCAAGGCAAGGCGCGGCGGGACCGCCGGGCACGACGAACGCCGACGGCCGATCGACGATGGTCGAGCGCGGCGGGGTTACCGAGTCCCCGCCGCGCCCGCGTTCGTCGTTGAGCAGGTCTCCGCCGTCGAGCGGGCCTCAGCCCTGCACCCGCTCCTCCGGCCGCTCGCGCGCCTTGAAGCCGAAGTAGAGCAGCGGGATCGCGAGCAGCACGTGCAGCCAGATGATGTTGCCGCCGATCGGCATGATCCCGAAGAAGCTCGGCGTGAAGAAGGCGAGGAGCGCGAGCGCGAGGTAGGCGACGCCGACGATCTGCGCGAACGACTTCGAGCTGCTGAACCGCTTCGCCGCCCACACGCCCCAGATCCCCGTCCCGAGGTGCACGAGGTTGTGCAGGAAGTTGAGGGGGAAGATCCCCAGCAGGCGGTCCGCCGTCGCCATGTTCGCGTCCATGCTGAAGCCGGTCGCGAAGAAGCCCAGCACGGCGATGATGATGAACACCCACCCGACGATCTTTGCGACCTTTTGGACGGCCGTCATGTGCACCCCCAGGGTATTCTGTACGCCCTGCCGCGCCGGCCGCCGGCTGCGGCGGCGGAACGGCGCACCATCCCGACCGATTGTGCGCATCTGCCGTGCCGGCGGGTGGTGGACGGCGGTCCGACGCCGTACTTTGCCGGCGCACGCGCGGACTGTCGAACGGACCGGGGACCTCTCGCCATCGATGCGCCCATGAGCCCGAACGGACCCAAGCATTGCTCCACGCGCCAGTCCGGGCGCCGGGCCCCGAACTGTGCCTCCGAAGCACCCGCCGCGGGGGTCGGCTCATGAGCGCGCGCCCGCTTTCCGAGATCTTCGGCGCCGCCCGCCCGCTCGTCGGGATGGTGCACCTGCTCCCGCTCCCGGGCGCGCCGCTGTGGCGCGGCTCGATGGACGAGGTGCTCGACCGCGCCGTCGCCGACGCACGCGCCCTCGCCCGTGGCGGCTTCGACGGCGTCGTCGTCGAGAACTACGGCGACGCGCCGTTCTACCCCACGCGCGTCCCGGCCGAGACGATCGCCGCGCTTTCCGTTGCGGTCCGCGAGGTCGTCCGCGCGGTCGACGTGCCGGTCGGCGTGAACGTCCTGCGCAACGACGGGCCGGCGGCGATCGCGATCGCCGCGGCGGCGGGCGCCGCGTTCGTGCGGATCAACGTCCATACCGGCGCGATGCTGGGCGACCAGGGGTGGCTGACCGGGGAAGCGCACGAGACGCTGCGGCTGCGCGCGCGGCTCGGCGCGCCGGTCGCGATCCTGGCCGACGTGCTGGTCAAGCACGCCACGCCGCCGGCGGGGCTCGACGTCGGCCAGGCGGCGCGGGACGCGTGGCACCGCGGCCGCGCGGACGGGCTCATCGTCTCCGGCGCGGCCACGGGCGCCGCGACCGACCCAGTCCGCATCCGCGCCGTGAAGGCGGCCGTCCCCGAAGCGCCGGTCTGGATCGGGAGCGGGCTCGACGCCGCGAACGCCGCCGATCTCCTCCCCCTCTCCGATGGCGCGATCGTCGGGAGCACGCTGATGCGCGGCGGCGTGGCGGGGCAGGGGGTGGACGAGAGCCGGGTCGCGGCGTTCATGGCGGCGGTGCGAAACGTTCGGTAGCGGCCCCGCCGACGGCGCGTCGGCCGGCGACGCTCCCTCCGACGCAACGATCCCGTGCGACCCAGCCTTGCCGGCCGGCCAGGGCGGCGCGAACTTCCTGCCGGTCCGAGCATCGAACCGACCACCGGAAAGCGAATGTCGCCGCACCGCCTCATCGCCACCCGACGTCCCGTGCCGGGGGAGTCGAACGACGCGTACGAGGCACTCTGGGAGAGGGTGCGGGAGGCCGTGACCACGGCGGGCGGGCACGCCTGGCGATTCCGGTCGCCGACCCGGGCGGGACTCTACCTGGAGTTCATCGAGTCGCGGGCCCTGGACACGGTGCTGTCGGCCGAGTCCGTGGCCGACGCGCGACGGGCGCTCGACGCCGCGTTCGCCCCGGCGACCTCGGAGGAATGGGAGGAAGTGACGTCATCATGAACGACCGTGATCAGCTCCGCGCGCTGCTGCTCGAGCGCTCGATCCGCCTGGGCGACTTCGTCCTGGCCAGCGGGAAGCGCTCTTCCTACTACATCGACGGCCGCCGCACCACGATGAGCGGCAAGGGCCAGTTCCTGATCGGCCGGGTCGGGCTCGAGGCGATCGACCAGGCGGGCTGGCGTCCGGCCGCGGTCGGCGGCCTCACGCTCGGGGCCGACCCGGTCGCCTATGCGATCGCGCACACCGCGGCGCTCGAGGGAAGGCCGCTCGACGCCTTCACGGTGCGCAAGGAGCCCAAGGCCCACGGGACCGGGCGCCGCATCGAGGGGTGCTTCGAGGCCGGGATGGCCGTGGTCGTGGTCGAGGACGTCGTGACGACAGGGGAGAGTGCGCTCCGCGCGGTGGAGGCGGTCCACGCCGAGGGCGGGAACGTGCTCGGGATCCTGGCGGTCGTGGATCGGGGCGAGGGCGGGAGGGAACGCCTGGAAGAGGCGGGCTACCGGCTCGTTTCGCTGTTCACGGCGGCGGAGCTGCTGTCCTGAGGCGGGCGGCCGTCGGCGCCGGGGCCGGGCCGCCGCAACCCTTCACTGCGACCGCGTGCCCGCTTCGCCCGGAGCCGCCTGGTCCGGCCGCTCGACGGTGTAGACGGCGCGCAGCGCCCTCGATATCGACGCCACGTCCGCACGCGCGATTCGCTTTTCCTGCTGCGTCGCCGCCAGCGCCGCCCGGGCCGCGGCCTTCACCTCGTCGGGCGACGCCCCGCGCCGAAAACCGAGCACCGCGGCCCAGGACTCGGCGCGGCTCACCCAGCGCCGCGCGCTCGCCGCGGCCTCGTCCTCGGAGATCGCGATCCCCATCTCCGCCGCGCGCGTGGCGAGGTACGCGTTGCGCGCCAGGCCGCGGACGACGGTGGTGAACGCGTCGTCCGTCGCGTAGTCGAGTCGGCCGCGTGCCTCGTCGTCCAGCGTGATGAGGTAGCGCCGAAGGTCCGCGCCGCGATACGCGCCGCCCGGCCAGGAGGCGAGGGCCGCGGTGTCCGGCAACGTGCCGGCGCGCCAGGCGAGGATGGCGTCGGCGTGGAGCGCCACGTTCCCGGCCTCGCGGTTCGCCCACGCGTCCGCGCGCGCTGCGGCGTCGGCGAGGTCGATCAGGCGGCCGATCACTTCGGAGCGCACTTCCTCGAACGGGATCGGTCGCCGCTCCTCGAGACGGAGCACGTGGAAACCGTACTCGGTCTCGACGACGTCGCTGACCTGCCCGGGCTCGAGCGCGAGCGCGGCTTCCCAGAACTCGCGTACCCACGTCCCCTCGCGCCCGGGCGAGAGGAGCCCGCCGCGCCTGTCGGCGCCGGGCTCTTCGGACACTTCGGCGGCGACGCGGGCGAAATCCTCCCCGGCCCGGATCCTCTGCAGCGCGGCTTCGGCGCGCGCTTTCGCCTGGGCCCGGTGCTCCTCGTGCCGCCACCGCTCGGAGATGATCACGAGGTGCCGGACGACGAGCTCGACCTCGGGGTCCCGCGCGTACCGCTCGCGCAGCGCGTCGTCGTCCAGCCCGACCTCGCGGACCGAGACCTCGGCGGTGAGCCGCTGGAGCAGAAGCCGCTGCCGCTCGCGCTCGATGTACGGCGCGCCGACCCGGTCGAGCTCGCCTCGGGCGACGGCGAGGGCGAACGCGGTCAGGTCGGTCAGTTCCTCGATGCTGCGGTCCGAGAGGCCGATGAGTTCGTCCGCGGCATAGGCGACGCCGCCGACGCGCAGCGCCGGCGGCGGACTGCCGCTCCCGCACCCGAGGGCGAGGACGGAGGCCGCGACGGCGACCGTCGCCGCGCGGCGCACACCCGGCATGCGGATCGCGAAAACTCCCATCGAGGGCCTCCCTCAGCGCCTTCCCGTGGCCGCGTTAGCCGCCGACCTGCCTCAGTCGAGGAGCCGGAGGGGCATGACCAGGCACAGGTAGTCCGGGACGCCGTCCTGCCCGGCGCCGACCGGCTCGAACGTGGCGGCCCGCTCGGGTGCCCGGAACGTGATCCGGACCTCGTCCGTCGGCATGTAGCGCAGGACCTCGAGCACGTAGCTCGCGTTGAACCCGATATCGATCGGGTCGCCCTCGTACGTGACCTCCAGCTCCTCCTGTGCCTCGCCCAGGTCCGGCGTCTCGACCGAGAGGCGCAGCATCGGGCCGGCGAAGGTCATACGCACGCGATGCGTCTGCTCGCTGGCGACGACCGCCATACGCCGCAGCGACGCCGTGAGCGCGGCCTTGTCCGCGATCGCGATCTTGTCGTTGTCCCGAGGGATGACCTGCTCGTAATTCGGGTACGGACCCTCGATCAGCCGGGTGTAGATCCGCGTTCCGCCGCAGTGGAAGCCCAGATGGTTCTCGTTGCGCGCAACCTCGATCTCGTCGTCCGGGCCGAAGAGGCGTTCGACCTGGAGCAGCGCCTTCGGCGGCACGATCAGGTCCGCCCGCGGCGCGCCCTGCGAGTCCGACGGCACGCGGATCCGCGCCAGACGGTGCCCGTTGGTCGCGACCATCCGCATCTCGCCGTCCGTGAGCTGCCAGAGCACGCCGTTCAGGATCGGGCGGCTCTCCTCCGTCGAGACCGCATACGATGTCTGGCGGATCAGCATCTGCAGGACTTCGCCGCGGATCCTCCAGCTCTCCCGGAAATCGACGGCGGGGAAGGCCGGGAACTCGTCGCGCGGCAGCCCATTCAGCCGGAACGACGCGCGGCCGCACGTCAACTCGAGGCGGTCGCCCTTCGTCTGCACACGCGCCGGGTGCTCGGGCAGCTCGCGGGCCAGCTCCTGGAACTTCTTCGCCGGGACCGTCAGCGACCCCGCTTCCTCGACCTCCGCCGGGACCTGCACGCTCACCGCGATGTCCAGGTCCGTCCCGCTCATCTTCACCCAGTCGCCGTCGGCTTCCAGGAGGATGTTCGATAGGACCGGCAGCGTCGTGCGGGCCGGGATGCTGGCCGCGACGGCGGCCAGGCCCTGCTGTAGGTTGTCCCGTGTGATCGTGAATTTCATGGCCCCCTCACCTTGGGATCGCGAGACGGTTATCGACACCTGTGGTAGCCTGCGATGATCAGAAATATAAAACCAAGCCGTAGTAGTAGAGGCTGTGGATCTGTGGAGATCGTCGCCTCGAGTTCCGTAGCCCCTTCCGCCGCCGCGGGTTGGACCGATCGCCCGCGCTGTGGATTCGCCGTGGGGATCGCGTCGATAGCTTGGCGCTTCCCACAGCGGCGGCGCCATAGTGGAAAACGCCGGGAATGTCCACGGCGATTCCACAGTGGATTTCCACTTACCCCCTGAGCTCCTCCCGAATCGCCTCGACCCGCTGGCGGAACTCGGCGTCATCGGCCATGTCGCGCTCGACCTTCTGGATCGAGTGGATCACGGTCGAGTGGTCGCGGCCGCCGAAGACCTTCCCGATCTCGACGAGCGGGAGGTCGAGCAGCTCGCGGATCAGGTACATCGCGACCTGGCGCGGGACGGTCAGCTCCTTCGTCCGGCGCTTGGACGCCAGCTCCGCCGCCGTGACGCCCCAGTGGGTCGCGACGCGGTCGCGGATCGTCGCCGCGGTGAGCGGCTCGCGCCCGCCCGTATCGCGCAACACACCGCCGAGCGCCTCGCGCGCGAGGTCGACCGTGATCTCGCGGCGCGTGAGCGACGAATACGCGAGCAGTTTGATGATCGCGCCCTCGAGCTCGCGGACGCTGGACCGACAGTTGTGCGCGATGAAGTCGAGGACCTCGTCGTCGAGGACCAGCTCGTCCTCGTCCGCCTTCTTCCGCAGGATCGCGACGCGCGTCTCGAAGTCCGGCGGCTTGATGTCGGTGACGAGCCCCCACTCGAAGCGGGAGACGAGGCGTTCCTCGAGCCCCGGGATCTCCTTCGGCGGCCGGTCGCTCGTGAGCACGATCTGCCGTTGCGCGTCGTGGAGCGCGTTGAAGGTGTGGAAGAACTCTTCCTGCGTGCGCTCCTTCTCGCTCAGGAACTGCACGTCGTCGATCAGGAGGAGGTCGATCTCGCGGTAGCGGCGCCGGAACTCGGCCATCCGCCCCTCCTGGATCGCGGCGATCAGATCGTTCGTGAACCGCTCGCTCGAGATGTAGGCGACGCGCTTGTTCGGGTCGCGCGCGAGCGTCGCGTGCCCGATCGCGTGCATCAGATGCGTCTTGCCGAGGCCCACGCCGCCGTAGATGAAGAGCGGGTTGTAGATCCTGGCCGGCGCCTCGGCGACCGCACGGCACGCCGCGGCGGCGAGTTGGTTGTTCGCCCCGACGACGAAGCGGTCGAAGGTGTAGCGCTCGTTGAGCGGCGTGCCGATCATGGTGCCCCGCGCGGGCGCCGGGTTCGCGCCGGCATCGCCGGCGGGCGCCCGGGTCGGCGGCGCCGGCGGCTGTGTCGTCGGCGTGGAGAGCGCGCGCGCGAGCGGAGTCGCATCGCCGGCTGCCGACCGGACCGGTCGGACCACCACGGCGAGCGGCCGCCCGAAGACCCGCTCGGCGACCTGCGACAGCAGCTCGCCGTACTTGTCTTCGATCCACTCGGCGTGGAACTCGCTCCCGACCGCGATGAGCAGCTCGTCATCGGAGAGCGCCATCGGCTCGGTCTGCGAGAGCCAAATGCGGAACGTAGGATCGGGAAGCTGCGCTTTCGCGCGCTCCACGATCCGGGACCAGGCCTCGGCGGCGGTCAACTCCATCGGGACCCGTGATACCGGGGGGAAAACTACTTCGCGTGCGGTGTCGGCGCGGAAGCTAGAGGCGGATTGTGGATAAGTCAACGCCCTTGCGCTCGCCGAGCGCCCGGGCCGGAAGATCGCTTGACCGCACCGCGGGTCACGGGCTATACTTACAAGCTTTGCTGGAAACGGAGTACGACACATCGGGGGAAGATCATGGGGAAGCCGACCTATCGGCCGCGCAACCGGAAGCGGCTCAACAAGCATGGATTCCGTGCGCGTATGCGCACGCGCGCGGGGCGCGCGGTCCTGAGCCGTCGGCGGCGCAAGGGTCGCAGCCGGCTCACCGTGACGGTGGGGTCCAAGTAGCGCCGGGTCGCCAGTGAGCTCAGCCCCGCGGGAGAAAAGGCGAGGAGAGCGCCTGCCGCGGGCGCGCCGGATCACGCGCAGCCGGGAGATCCGCGTGCTGTTGAGGCGGGGGAAGAGGAGCAGGACGGCCCATCTGGACGTCTTCGACTCCCCTTCCCCCGTGTCGTATTCGAGGGTTGGCCTGGTGGTGCCGCGCCACAAGCGGCGAGTGGTCGACCGCAACCTGTTGAAGCGACGGTTGCGTGAGGCCCTGCGCCGTTTCGTGTTGCCGCGGCTCGACGCGGCGGGGCGGACGGTGGATGTGCTCGTGCGGGCGCGGCGGGAGGCGTACGACGCGAGCTTCGCCGAGCTGAAGCAGGAGCTCGAGGAGTGGCTGGATCGACGTTGGCCGCGCGCGTCCTTCTCCTCCTGATCGGCGGCTATCGCCGGTGGATCTCGCCGGCGCTGCCGCCTGCGTGCAGGTTCACGCCGACCTGCTCCGCATACGCGGCGGAGGCGATCGAGCGTTACGGCGCCGCCAAGGGTACGTGGCTGGCGGTGAGGCGGCTCTTGCGGTGCCACCCGTTCGGTGGGAGCGGGTACGACCCGGTCCCCTGAAACCGCCGGTCGCGCGAGGCGTAGGGCGCTGGCCCGGGGTGGGCGGGCGCGAGGGCGGATCGGTTTCGAATATTCGCGGGCGCGCGCAGCGCCGGGCGTCGGGCGCCGGAGAGCGCCGGGGCCGGCGGAGAGGCGCGCTCCTTCTCGACGAGTGAGTGGGTGATGGAAAGCGGACGGTTCGTGCTGGCGATCGTTCTCGTGATCGCCGTGATCGTGATCACCAACCTCCTGTTCCCGCCGGTTCGGCCGGAGCCGGGGACCGAGGAACCCGCCGTTGAGCAGGTGGCGGACAGCCCCGTGGCGGCTGCGCCGACGGCGCCGACGCCGGCGGTCACGCAGGCCGAGGAGATCGACGCAGACACCATCGTCGTCGCTTCGCCCATCTACAACATCGCGATCTCGACGCGCGGCGCGGCCGTGGTCGGCGCCGAGCTGCTGCGGTTCCAGTCCTTCACGCGTGACGGCGCCGTCCAGCTCGCCGATCCGCAGTTCGCGGCGTTGCTTGCCTATGGCCTCCGCGTCGACGGCCGGACCATCGACCTCGCCTCGCTGCCGTTCCGCGCGGATGCGTCCGACACGGTTCGCCTGGCCGAGGGCGACGAACCGCGCACGATCTGGTTCGTGCACGAGGATTCGCGCGGTTTCGCCGTGCGGCTCGGGTACACCTTCAGCCCCGACGATTACCTGATCGGCGTCCAGGGCCAGGTGACGGGGCTCGGCGGGACGCCGCTCCTCACGCTCGACCTCCCGATGACGCTCGCGACCAACGAGGCGAACCCGGCGGAGGACTATCGCTCGCTCGCCTACGGCGTGCGTGGCACACGCGACGGGATCGAGAGCGTCCGGCTCGACGACGTGAAGGCCGAGCGCGTCGAAGAAGGGCCGCTCCAGTGGGTGGCTCTCAGAAACAAGTACTTCCTGCTGGCGGCGGTCCGCGCATCGGGCGAGGGCGCGAGCGATTTCGGCGGGCTGATCGCCCGGCCGGTCGAACAGGAACACGCGGCGGACCTGACCGCTACGCTGCCGATCGGCAGGGACGGCGACTTCGCGTTCCGGCTCTACATCGGACCCCAGGAATACCAGCGCCTCGCCCTGATCGGCTACGATCTGGAGGACGTCAACCCCTACGGCTGGCGCATCCTCCGCCCGATCATCCGGCCGCTGGCCCATCTCGCGACCTGGGCGCTCGTCGGGATGCACCGCACGCTGAACATCGATTACGGCTGGGTGCTGATCCTCTTCGGCGTGCTGGTCCGCATCGTGTTGTGGCCGCTCAACGCGCGCGCCGGACGCGCCCAGATGAAGAACATGGCGCTCCAGCCGCGAATGCAGGAGATCCAGCAGAAGTACGCGAACAACCCCGAGAAGCTCCGGGACGAGATGCTCAAGCTCTACCGCGAGGAGGGGTTCAACCCCTTCGGCGGGTGCTTGCCGCTGCTGATCCCGTTCCCGGTGCTGATCACGCTCTTCTTCGTGTTCCAGAACACGAT
>CALBZE010000095.1 GCA_937889645.1 uncultured bacterium | reverse complement strand
TGCTGATCCCGTTCCCGGTGCTGATCACGCTCTTCTTCGTGTTCCAGAACACGATCGAGTTCCGCGGCGTGGAATTCCTCTGGCTGCCGGACCTTTCGCGCCCCGACCCGCTCTACGTCCTCCCGCTCCTGCTTGGCGCGAGCATGTTCGTCATGCAGCGGATCACGATGAAGGTCGCGCCCCAGAACCCGCAGCAGAAGATGCTGACGTACTTCATGCCGGCGTTCATGGTGCTGATCTTCTTCCAGCTCGCGTCGGGGCTCAACCTGTACTACGCCGCGCAGAACCTGGCGTCGATCCCGCAGCAGATCCAGCTCGCGAAGGAAAGGGAGCGCTTCCAGAAGAAGCGGGGGTAAGGGAGTGCGGGTCGGGCCCGGCGGGAAGGCCGGGTGGGAATGCGTGCCGGCCGGCGTCGTGGGGCGCCGGCCGGTTTGCTTCGGAGTGCTGGCCGGTTTGCTTCGGGGTACCGGGCAGCTTGCTTCAGGGTGCCGGCGTCAGCGGAGGATCTCGAAACCGGCAGGGATGCGGACGGCGGCGCCGGTCACCGGCTCCTCCGTCACCGCGGCGACGCGGGCGCCGGGCGGACCCTGCTCGAGGATGCGGCGCAGGTGGTCGAGAGCGCCCGCGGCGCCCGAGGCGACGACCTCGACGGAGCCATCCTCGCAGTTGCGCACCGTGCCGCGGAGACCCAGGGACTCGGCTTCGCGGCGCGTCCACCAGCGGTAGCCGACGCCCTGGACGCGGCCCGTGACCCGGTACATGCGGATCGCGTGCTCCTCCGGCATTGCCTTCGTTTTCAATCGAACGGGGGTTGGGTTTCCACTCCGGTCGCCCATCATCGGGCGACCGGAGTGCGTCGTCAAGGCATCGGCCGACGGCATCGAGGCATCGCTCGGCGTCACGACATCGCCTCGCGACGGAAGTCCCGCGCCTCTCGCTGCAGCCAGCGTCGGTCCTCGTTCAGAGAATCGATCGTCTCCTCCGGTTTGACGTCGATCTTCTTCATGTCGGCGACCGCGCCGCGCGCCATCAGCCCGCCGATCAGCAGGAGCAGGACGCCCACGATCAGCGCGCCGGCCCAATAGGCCCCGTTCAGCAGGTTGCCGACGACCAGTACGAGGAACGCGGTGAGCGCCAGCCCGCCCGCCATCGCCAGGCCGACGGCGATCCCGATGCGCACGACCTCCTTCGCGAACGCGGCGGCGGTCTCTTTCATCTCGAGCCGGGCGAGGCCGACCTCCTGACGGACGAGGGACGCGCTCTCCGTGGCGAGCTCGCGAAGGAGGTCGGTGAACCCTTCTCGCTCCCGGTGGTCCGGTCGGAACTCCGACTCGCGGCGCGGCGTGATTTCCCGTTGCATGCTGCCCCCTCCAGGCCCGACGTGTGGTGTCCCCTCACGGCATCAGGGTGCAACGGGCATGCCAGGTATGGATGTAAAACGTTGCGGGGGAACGTGTTAGGGTCGGACCGGGGCATGGCGCGGGGCGGCCTGGCGCGTGCCCCGGCCCGGGCCTGTCCGGCGCCCCGACACCGCTTGGTCGGGGGCATCGCCTGGCTTGGGGCCGTGGCGCGCCAACGCGTGACCAGGGCTGGCACGCGTCACTACCCGGCCGGCGCCCGCCACTCTCGTCCCGCGCCGGCACGAGGGGCCGGTGCGCAGACCGGCCGGGCAGGCTACCGGAGCGGCCGCGTCGACAGCGTGCGGATGCGATTGAGCACGGCGGCCAACTCGTGGATGCGAAACATCGCCAGCTCGCCGGCGCCCTCGGGGTCGAGCGAGACGACGCCGTCGCGCTCCACGCTCTCCATGATCGCCCGGAGGACCTCCCCGATCGGGCGGCGACCGTCGAATGCGCGGCCGCGGGCGCGCGCGATCGCCGCCGCGATCGCACGCACCTGCGCCTTCTCGACGAGCTGCGTGACCGCGGACAGGTCGACCTCCTCGGTGCCGAAGAGGAGGCGGTCCCTCGAGAACGTCTTGACCGCGACGTCGCGCCGGCCGCGGCTCGGATCGACGGAATCCGGGAGCGGGACGCGGGGCGCGATCGGCGCCCAGGCGCCGCCCTCGGCGCGCCGGCCGGTCGGGTGGGAGGCGGCGATCTTCTTCGCCTCGGCCGTGACGTGGCGGGGCTCGTACTCGACCATGGCGATGACGGTGTCGGCCACGTCGAAGTAGTCGCCCGAGCCGCCCACGACCATGAGCGTCGAGACGCCGAGTTCGGCGAGGGGCCGGACGCGGTCGATGAGGGGCGTGATCGGCTCGTGGGCGTCGGGGATGAGCGCCTGCATGCGGCCGTCGCGGATCAGGAAGTTGGTGGCCGAAGTGTCTTCGTCGAGGAGGAGGCAAGTCGCGCCGGCCTCGAGCGCCTCGACGATCGCCGCGGCCTGCGACGTCGAGCCGCTCGCGTTCCGCGTCGCGAAGTGCGTGGTGTCCTCGCCCCCCGGCAGCCGGCGGATGAAGTTCGAGATGTCCGTCCCCGCGATGGCCCGCCCGCTCTCGGCCTGGACCTTCACGGCGCCCGGGATGGTCACGACGCGCTCGCGGCCGTCGCCCGGGATGTGCTCGTAGACGCCGAGTTCGATCGCGCGGAGCAGCGTCGACTTCCCGTGATACCCTCCGCCGACGATCAGCGTCACGCCGGCCGGGATCCCCATCCCCGTCACCCGGCCCGCGTTCGGCGCCTCGAGCGTGACGCGCAGCTCCGGCGGCGAGAGGAAGGGTCGCGCGCGGTCGGGGCCGAGCGGCCGGTCGTCCACGCCGGAGCGGCGTGGGAGGATCGCGCCGTCAGCCACGAATGCGATGAGCCCGTGGTGTTCGAGCTGGTCGCGGAGCGCACGGGCGTCCTCGACGGCCTCGAGATGCGTGCGGACGGCCGCTTCGTCGAACCCGTCGAAGAGGAGCCCCTCGTGGAGGGCCGCGATGAGATCTTCCGTGAGCAGTCGCGCGGCGGTCCGGCCGAGCACGGTTCGGCCGCGGGCGGGGAGCCCGGCGCGGAACCGGGCGACGATCCCGCCGCGCTCGTCCACGGTGATGCTGCCGCGCTGGAGCACCTGCTGCCCGGGGCGGAGGATCGAGAGCTCGCCGCTCTTCCCCGAGCCGAGGTCGCCGCTGCGGGCGGCGAGGGCGCGGTGCAGGGTGCGGTTGAGGAAGTCCGCCATCGCGACGCGGCGAGTCGGCGTCGAGTAGGACCACGGCGGGAGCACCGAGGCCTCCGGCTCGACGGTGACGCGCAGGCGGCTCGGGTCGGCGAACGGGTCGCCCTGCACGTGGTCGATGTGGAGCGTGAAGCGGGGTGTGCGGTACCGGCCGCGGATCTCCTTGTACGCGGGGTAGCCGCGTCCGTCGATGCGGAGGAGGAGGGCGCGGAGCTCGTCGAGGTCGGCGACGCGGCCGGGTCGCACGCCCCGGCTCCGGTCGTGGGTGTTTCGGTCCATCGAGCGATGTGTTTCACGTGAAACATCGGTCCGGGCGACGGCCGCGCCCGGCGGAAAACCGCGGAAAATTGGCGCGGGCGCCGCGCCGAGATCAAGCGCGGGAACCGCATCCCCGCCGCCCGTGTATGCGCCCCGGGCGCCGGCTCGCGAGCGCGCGCTTTCCCCGGACCGCTCCTCTGGATATATTGCGTGCTCCCCCCGGATGGATTCCTGGTGAAGGCAACTGGAGGCACCGTTACGCATGTCGCGCGTCATTGCGATTGCCAACCAGAAAGGCGGTGTCGGGAAGACCACGACCGCGATCAACCTCGGCGCCAGCCTCGCCGTGGCGGAGCGCAAGGTCCTCATCATCGACATCGATCCCCAGGGGAACGCGACGAGCGGGCTCGGGCTCAAGCGGGCGGAGATCGACACCTCGATCTACGACGTGCTGATCGACGGGGCGAAGATTTCCGACGTCCTCGTCCGGGAGGTACACTTCCCGTACCTGGACGTGGCTCCCTCGAGCCGAGACCTGGTCGGCGCCGAGGTGGAGCTCGTCGGCCGGCCGCAGCGCGAGCTGGTCCTGCGCGGCGCGCTGGAGGGGATCCGCGAGGAGTACGATTTCGTTCTCGTCGACTGCCCGCCGTCGCTCGGCCTGCTGACGCTGAACACGCTGGCCGCGGCGGACACGGTGCTGATCCCGATCCAGTGCGAGTTCTACGCGCTGGAGGGGCTCTCGCAGCTGCTGAACACGGTGCGGCTGGTCCAGCGGAACCTGAATCCGCGGCTGCAGATCGAGGGCGTGCTCCTCACGATGTACGACCAGCGGCTGAACCTGTCGCGGCAGGTCGCGGACGAGGCGAAGGAGTACTTCGGGAACCGGGTGTTCCGTACGACGATCCCGCGCAACGTGCGGCTCGCGGAGGCGCCGAGCTTCGGGAAGCCGATCGTCGTCTACGACGCGATCTCGGCAGGTGCGCAAAGCTATCTCTCGCTCGCGCGCGAGGTGATCGGCCGGAGCGGGAAGCCGCAGCCGGACGCGGGCGGCGTGCCGCAGCCGGCGGACGCGGCGATTGTGACGCCGGCGGGGCCTGCGGAGTCGTAACCAGGAGAATGTGCCGGAGATGAGCAAGCGCGACCGACTGGGGAAGGGGCTTGGCGCCCTCCTCGGCGAGTACCTCGGGTCGGAAGGCGCGGACGAGAACACCGCGGAGACGCGGAAGATCGCGGTCGCGTCGATCGCGCCCAACCCGTTCCAGCCGCGGCGGGAGTTCTCCGAGGAGGAGCTCGAGGACCTCTGTAATTCGATCCGCGAGAACGGGCTGCTCCAGCCGATCTCGGTGCGCCCGGCGCCGCCGGGCGGCTTGGCGTCGTGGGAGCTGATCGCGGGCGAGCGCCGCTGGCGCGCGGTCATGCGCCTCGGCTGGACCGAGGTTCCGGCGGTCGTCCGCGAGATCGACGACCGGGCGATGCTCGTGCTCGCGCTGGTCGAGAACCTCCAGCGCGCCGAACTCTCGCCGCTGGAAGAGGCGCAAGGGTACCAGCAGCTCGCGGAGGAGTTCGGGCTGTCCCAGCAGGAGATCGCGCAGGCCGTCGGCCGGGACCGCTCGACGATCGCGAACGCGCTGCGCCTGCTGAACCTCCCCGCGGCCGTGCGCCAGCTCGTGGCGGACGGCAAGCTCTCGGCCGGGCACGCGCGCGCGCTCCTCGGCATCGGGAACGACCACCAGATGATCGAGCTCGCCCGGCGCGCCGCCGAAGAAGGGTGGAGCGTGCGCCAGGTCGAGGCGGAGGTCCAGCGCGGGCGGCCGAAGAAGCAGCCGACGCGGCCGCGTCAGGAACGCACCCGCGAGGCCGCCGAGCGGCGACTGGAAGAAGAATTGCAACGCGTCCTCGGGACCGCCGTCCGGATCCGCCGGAAGCGCGGCATGAAAGGGCAGATCGAGATCCCGTTCTACGGGACCGAGGACTTCGAGCGGATCTACGAGCTGCTGGTCGGCAGCTCCGTGGAAGAGGCGGTGTCTTGACCGACGACTCCCGGAGACACGACAAGGCGATGGATGATCGGCGACTGACGTTCATCGTGGTTCCTCACGGGAACCTCGAGACGCGCACTTACGAGATCTCCTACCGGTGGCTCAAGGTGCTCCTGGTGGCCGCGTTCCTCCTCGTGGGTGGGTTCGCGGTGATGGTGGGGTTCTGGTGGTACATCGCATCGCAGGCCGCGCGCGTACCCGGGCTGGTGCAGGAGGTCAAGATGCTCCAGGAGGAGCGCGCCAAGGTCGCGGAACTCGCGCGCACCCTGGCCGAGGTCGAGGCGCAGTACGAGCGCGTGCGGCAGCTCCTCGGCGCCGATGCCGCGCCGCCGGGCCGCGAGCCGCTCCTGCCGCCGCTCCGGACCGAGTCGCGCGGGACGGTGTCCGCGCCCCGCGGCGAAGGGACCCCGGACGCCTGGCCGCTCACGGAGCCCGGATACATCACGCAGGAGCTCACCGAAGGCGCCGGCGAGTCCCACCCCGGCGTCGACATCGCGGTGCCACAGGACTCATACATCCGCGCCGCCGCCGGCGGCATCGTCCGCGACGCCGGCACCGACGAGGTCTACGGCAAGTTCGTCCTCATCGACCACGGTGACGGCTACGAATCCATGTACGGTCACGCTTCCCAGATCTTCGTCGCGGCAGGCGACTCCGTCGAGCGACACGAAGTCATCGCCCTCAGCGGCTCGACCGGGCGTTCCACCGCACCGCACCTCCACTTCGAAGTCCGCAGGGAAGGCCAGGCCGTCGATCCTCTCTCCCTGGTACGTCAACGTTGAGGTGCCATGTTCGGCAAGAAACCATCATCCACCAACGGCACGACCATGAAAGACCAACAGGGGACGCATCAGGCGCGAGACGGTGTCATCTCCATCATCGGACCCGGGATGCGCGTGCTCGGTGACTGCTTCACCGAGGGGACGCTCCGCGTCGAGGGTTCGATCGAAGGGACCGTCAGCGCAGGGAAGGCCGTCGTCGTCGGGAAGGACGGCGTCGTCCTCGGCGACATCACGACCCAGGATGCCGTGATCGGCGGCCGGGTGGTCGGAACGATCATCGCCGAGAGCCGGCTCGAGCTCCAGGCGACATGCGTGATCGAGGGCGAGGTGCGCGCGCGGCGGATCAAGCTGGACGAGGGCGGGCGCGTCAACGGGAACATCCAGACGGGCGACGTACAGCGCGGCGACGCCAACGGCAGGCGCGGCCAGTCCGCCGACGCATCGGAGAAGACCGTCGCCGCGAGGTGAGCGGCGGGGGTCATGGTCCGATGCCCCGAGCGCGGAGCCGCGTGCACGCGGCTCCGCGCCGTGTTTTTCCACACGATGTGAATAATCCGTATCTCGCGGTCCCATCGTAAGTTGGGCGGTTGTCGACAAACACGTGCACCCCGGTGTTGACAACTTGCGGGAGGTTTTCCACAGAAGGGTGCGTAGCGCGTGGAACGGCCGAATGATACGACTCGACGAACTCGTGGAATACCTGGACGGGTACCTGCGGATCGCGGAGGTGCCCGATTACCCTAACGCGTTGAACGGGCTGCAGGTGGAGGGTCCGGGCGAGGTCCGGCGGATCGGGGTGGCGGTGGACGCGAGCGAGGCGTCGATCCGGGCGGCACTGGGCCGAGGGTGCGACCTGCTGCTGGTGCATCACGGGTTGTTCTGGGATGGGAACGTGCCGGTGACGGGGCGGCGGTACCGGCGGCTGCGGCTCCTGATCGAGGGCGGGCTGGCGGTCTACAGCGCGCACCTGCCGCTGGACGTGCATCCGGAGGTGGGGAACAACGTCGTGCTGGCGCGGGAGCTGGGGATCGAGGTGGAGGGGACGTTCGGCGAGTACCGGGGGATGCCGGTGGGTGTGTGGGGTCGGCTGGAGCTGAGCCGGGAGGCGCTGGCGGCGCGGCTGGACGAGGTGCTGGGCGGGAGGGTCCGGTTGCTCCCCGGCGGGCCGGAGCGGCTGAGGCGGGTGGGGGTGCTGACGGGGGGTGGCGGCAGCATGATCGGCGAGGCGATCGGGGCGGGGCTGGACGCGCTGGTGACCGGCGAGGGAGCCCATCACACGTACTTCGATGCGATCGAGGGCGGGATCAACGTGTACTACGGCGGCCATTACGCGACCGAGACCTGGGGCGTGCGGGCGCTGGCCGCGCACCTGTCGGAGCGGTTCGGGGTGCCGAGCGAGTTCATCGACCTGCCGACGGGTCTCTGAGGCGGCAGATCCGGGCCGCGGCGTGCGACCCCTCGCGCGCGGCGGTTCGGGAACGTATTTTCGTGCGCAAAGCGAGGCCCGCGCCGGGGCGGGAGGTTGGCAAGCCACGGCCGGCGGGCAGCGCAATCGACGTGGGGCGCACCACGTCATCCGGCCGTAGCCAGATCTCCCCACGCCACCCATCGAGGCGAGCCGGACCGGCTCGGGTCAATCGGGACAACCGGGTACGGATCGAGGCGCCGCGGTGCCGCGAACGCGGCACGGAGGCAGGCGCTCGACGTTGTGACGGAGGGCTGATGGAGCAGCGGATCCAACCCGCATCCTCGGCACCGGAGCCGGCGGTAGGGCTGAGCAACGTCGACCGTAGCGAGCGGGAGCTGTCCTGTTTGGCCGAGCTGGCGCACGCGCAGGCGACGTCGCGCCATGCGGCCGAAGTCCTGGACCTCCTCGTGGACCGGCTGCGGATGCTGCAGGGCGCGCAGGCCGCCGCCGTACTGGCGCTGACGCCCGAGGCGGACGAGCTCAAGGTGGAGGCGGTACAGCCACCGGCGCTCGGCGCGCGCGTGCGCGGGCGCCGTTTCGCCCGCGAGGGCGCGTGGGTCGACCGTGCGCTGCGGGAGGCGCGGCCGGTCCCGGTGCATCCCGCGTCTCCGGCGGCGCGGGACGCCCTGGTCCAGGCGCTGCTGGAAGGCCGCCCGTTGGAGAGCGGGCTGGCGGTCCCGATCCGCGGCGTCCGCGGCGCGCAGCTCGGCGCGATCGTGCTGCTGAACCCCTCCTCCCGCCCCACCCCCGCCGACGTCCGCTTCGTCATAGCCCTCGCCGACCACGCCGCCGTCGCGTTGCAGCGAGTCCGGCAGGACGAGCGGAGCGCGGCCGACGAGACTCGGCTCCGCGTCATGGGCGCGGTGCTCACGGCCGCCTCGGCCGGGCTGGACGAGGACGCGGTGCTGCGTGCGGCGATGCAGGCGCTCCTGGAGGGTCTGGCCGTGGACGGCGCGGAGGTCGCGCTCCGCGACGGCGGCGAGCTGAGCGTGCGGTATCGCTACCCCGTGGACGGCGATGGCGCGGTGCTCGGCGGCACCCGGGCAAGGACGCTCCACCTCCGCGCTGCCGAGCGCGGCCGTCCGACGACCGAGGAGCCGGGTCCCGGGGACGGGCGGTGGGGCGTCGGCGAGCCCCGCCTGGCGTGTTTCCCGCTCCGAACCCGCGACCGGACGCTGGGCTCTCTGCTCGTTGCCCGACGGATCCGCTCGTTCGACGAACCGGAGCGCCGACTGCTGGAGTCGGCCGCGCGATACCTCGGGGTGGCGATCGAGCTTTGCCGGCTGTTCCGCCGCGCCGCGGTCGAGGCCGACGAGCTCGAACGTCTGGCCGCCGAGCGGTCCACCGCGCTCCAGGCGACCCAGGAGCAGCTCGAGCGCTCGCAGTGGCTGGCCAGCCTGGGCGAGATCGCGGCGGGCGTCGCGCACGACCTGAACAACGCGCTCAACCCGATCGTCGCCTTCGCCGAACTGATCAAGGAGCACAGCGATCAGCCGGCCAGGGTCCGCACGTACGCGGAGCGCATCCTCATGGCGGCGCAGGGCGGTGCGGAAACGGTGCGGCGCATCCAGCGCTTCACCCGGCACCGGGTCGGCGCGATGACGTTCCAGTCGATCGCGGTCGACTCGCTGGTGCAGGACGCCGTCGAGCTGGTCCAGCCGACGCTCACGGAGCGCGGGCACGACATCCAGGTCGAGCAGTCCCTCGACGCCGACCTTTTCGTCTACGGAAGCGCGGGCGAGCTGAGACAGGCGTTGCTCAACCTGATCTCGAACGCGATTGACGCCATGCCCGCCGGCGGCACCTTGCGCTTCGTCGCCCGCGGCTCCGGCGACCACGTGCACATCGCCGTGCAGGACACCGGGACCGGGATGCCGCCCTCCATCCTGGAGCGCGCGATGGAGCCCTTCTTCACGACCAAGGGCGCGCACGGGACCGGGCTCGGGCTGGCGGAGGTGTTCGGGATCGTGAGGCGGCACGGCGGGACGCTGGAGATCGAGACCTGGCCGGGGGTGGGGACGACCGTGACCATGGCGATCCCGCGCGCGAACGCGGCCCCCGAATCACAGGCCGACCGGGGGAGCGGCAAGTCGCAGTCCCGCAGCGGCTTCCGCATCATCCTCGTGGACGACAACCCCCTGGGCCTGGAGGCGACCGCGGCGTCGCTGCGGTCGGCGGGGCACCACGTCGCGACCGCGACGACGGCGAAGTCGGCGCTCGCGCACTTCGAGGCCGGCGGCTACGACGTCGTCCTGACCGACCTGGGGCTCCCCGACATGGAGGGGTGGGAGTTGATCGACCGGATACGATCGCTCGACCCCGCCATACGGATCGGCGTGATCACGGGGTGGGAGGTGCCGGACGACCAGGAGGAGCTGACGCGGCGCGGCGTCGAGATGATCCTGACCAAGCCCGTGGATCCGGAGCGGCTGCTGTCGCTGCTGTGACGCCGGGGTTGCGGGCGGTCGCCGAACCCGCGGGGTGGCGCGGGCAGGCCCCGGGGCCGGCCCGAAGCGGCCGAATTCCCCGGGCCGCCCCGCCCGCGCCCACCGCCCGCCCCGGCGCTCAGCTCCCGCCCACGAACCTCTGTGCCTCGTCCTTGTAATCCGGGAGGATCTGCGCGTGGTCGCGGTACTCCGGCCGCTCGCGCACGCGCTCCTCGTCGTAGACGCCGAGGAGGCGCGCGTAGAGACGCCGGGCGGTCGCGACGTCACCCGCCTGCGCGGCGGCGCGCGCGGCGGCGCCGAGCCCCAGCAGGTGGTCCGGTGCCTCTGCCAGGATCCGGTCCGCGGCCTCGCGTGCGGCGGCGTAGTTGCCGGCCGTCGTCTCGAGGACGGCCAGGTGGTAGTGCCCGTCGGCGTCCAGATCGCCAGCCTGCTTGTAGGCGAGGATCGCCATCGGGAGGAAGAAGGAGGCCTGCGCCGAGTCGCCCATCGCGAGCGACTGCATGACGCGGTTGAAGAGCCGGTCGGCCTGCTCGCGCGGCGTCCCCGTCAGCGGCGGCGCGCGCCCCGGCGCCTCGCCCGCCGGACCCGCGACCCCGGCCGACCCCGCGGCGTCGAAGGCGGAGCCGGGCCCGACGTTGCGTTCGCCGCGGTTCGCCGCCACGACCAGGACGACAACCATGACCGCCAGCGCCCCGGCGACCGAACCGAGGAACCCGGCGGTCGCGGTCGACATCGAGGCGGAAGAGCCGCCGCGCGCCGGAGCGCCGCACTGTACGCAGTAGCGGGCGCCGGGGAGGAGCGCGGCCTGGCAGGACTTACATTGCGCGCCCTCGACCGGCGCGCCGCAAGACGGGCAGTACGCGCCCGACGTTTCCGTTCCGCAGTTTGGACACTTCATGCGCTGAAGATTAGCGGCGCCGCGAAGGCGCGTCCACCCCGGCGGCCCCATGGCCCCACCCCGCCCGCTACGACGCCCGCGACCGGAGCGCCAGCAGATACGCCTCGAGATCGTAAAGCTCCCGGTCCGACAGCCCGCTCGCGAGGCGCGCCTCGATCCGCGCGCGCTTCGAGGGCGAGAGCCGGATCCGCGCCAGGAGCCGTCGCACTCGCGCCTCCGACGGCTCCGGCGCCGCGTCCTCGGGGCCCGCGGCCAGCGCCCGCGCGCTCCGCGCGTCCCGGCGCAGCCGCTGGACCTTCGCCATCTCCTCCCGCGAAGGCCGCGGGCCGCACGCGAAGTCCCGGTTGGCCAGCGCCCGTCCGACCGCCGCCGTCTCGCAGTTCTCGACCACGCGCTCGCCCGCGTACCGCCCAGAGCCGAACCGCTCGTACGCCCACCCCGTCGTCGGGACGGGGTCGCGAGGGTCCCGGTAGACCATGGCCTTGAAGACGACGAGGTCGTCCTCGAGCCGCACCAGCTCGGTCCGGATCGAGCCGGTGGGGAAACGCTCGTAGAATGCGCGGATCCGCGCTTTCACGTCGACGTAATCACGGAGATCGATCGCCATCCGTCCGTACCGCCAGGCGAAGGGTATAACATGAGGTCCGACAACGACTTGTACCCGTCGCCGCGGCCCGCGTTCGGCGTGCGCGCGGCCGCCGCGTCGCCTGGCCCGGTGGGGAGAGCTCGTGTATCTTCAAGCGCCGCCGCGCCATCGCGGGTCGGCGGACCATGCGCCGGGCGGGAGTGCCGGGGCGGCGGCCCCGGCCGGTAGCGGCCGGGCGCGGCGGCACGAGATCGTCAACAGGCAGTTTGGAAGGACCGAAGCATGTCGACGGACGAACGTCGCATTGGGGGAGCGGAATGGGCCCGGCCGACGGAGGACGAGCGCCTCCTGTCACGGCGGCCGGAGGGGACGCGTGCGTCGGATTTCACGCACACGGACCCGTGGCGGGTGTTCCGGATCATGGGCGAGTTCGTCGAGGGTTTCGACACGCTGGCGACGCTGGGCCCGGCCGTGAGCATCTTCGGCAGCGCGCGCATCCTCCCGGACGACCCGATGTACGCCGCCGCGGAGGAGACGGCGCGCCGCCTCGCGGAGCTCGGTTTCGCCGTCATCACCGGCGGCGGCCCGGGGATCATGGAGGCGGCGAACAAGGGTGCGAAGGAGGGCGGCGGCGAATCGGTCGGGTGCAATATCGAGCTGCCGTTCGAGCAGGGGATGAACGCCTACGTCACGAAGGCGATCAACTTCCGCTACTTCTTCGTGCGGAAGACGATGTTCGTGAAGTACGCGGAGGGGTTCATCATCTTTCCGGGCGGCTTCGGCACGATGGATGAGCTGTTCGAGGCGCTCACGCTGATCCAGACGGGGAAGGTCCGGCATTTCCCCGTCGTCCTCTTCGGCACCGCGTACTGGAAGGGGCTGCTCGACTGGCTGCGCGACACGATGTTGGCGGAGGGGAAGATCTCGCAGGAAGACCTGGACTGGCTGGTGGTGACGGACTCGCCCGAGGAGACGGTCCGGGTGATCCTGGAGGCGTACCGTGAGCGAGTGGCGACGGGGGAGACGGCGGTTGGCGTGGCGGCGCGGCGGAACCAGCCGGCCGCGGGCGGTGGTGCGGCGAAGGTCCCGTCGCGCCGGGACATCTAGACGCGGAGCGAAACGCAAATGAGCAAGAGTCGCTATCTATCCGGCCGCAAGATCGACCCGCGCCGCATCGAGCCCGGGATACAGGCGGCCGACCTGATCGATGGCGCTTTCCTGTCGTACAACGCCGGGCGTCTGCGCGAGGGGTGCCTCCTCTTCACCGAAAGGATGCTCGAGGACGACGTGACGATCGGCGTCACGATCACGGGCGCGCTCACGCCGGCCGGGCTCGGGATCAGCGCGCTGATCCCGCTGGTCGAGGCGGGCTTCATCGACTGGATCATTTCGACCGGCGCGAACCTGTACCACGACACGCACTTCGGCCTCGGGATGTCGCTCCACCACGGGAACCCGCACGTCTCTGACGTGGAGCTCCGCGAGGAGGAGGTGGTCCGGATCTACGACATCTTCTTCGACTACTCGGTGCTCCTCGACACGGACGCCTTCTTCCGCAGGATCATCCGCGCCGAGGAATTCCAGCGGAAGATGTCGACGGCGGAGTTCCACTACCTCTGCGGGAAGTACATCGCCAAGCGGGAGAAGGCGCTCGGGCAGGGACGCAAGTCTCTGCTTGCGGCGTGTTACGAGTACGAGGTCCCGGTCTACACGTCGTCGCCCGGCGACTCGTCGATCGGGATGAACGTGGCCGCGGCGGCGCTGCAGGGGAACAAGCTGGAGATCGACGTCTCGCTGGACGTGAACGAGACCGCGTCGATCGTGTTGGACACGAAGCGTCGCGGCGGGAAGTCGGCGGTGCTGATCCTGGGCGGCGGCAGCCCGAAGAACTTCATGCTGCAGACGGAGCCGCAGATCCAGGAGGTGCTCGGGATCGAGGAGCGGGGGCACGACTACTTCCTGCAGATCACGGACGCGCGGCCGGACACCGGCGGGCTCTCGGGCGCGACGCCGGCGGAGGCGGTGAGCTGGGGCAAGGTCGACCCGGACCGGCTCCCTGATGCGATCGTCTGTTACACGGACTCGACCATCGCGCTTCCGCTGCTTGCGGCGTACGCCCTCACGCGGCACGAGCCGCGCGAGCCGAAACGGCTCTTCCGCCGGCGCGGCGAGATGCTCGAGCGCCTGAAGGCGGAGTACGCCAACTCGCTCCGCAACGAATCGGCGCGGGAGGCCGCGCGGCACGGCGAGGAGCACGAAGTGACGCTGGAGCGGCACCGCTGACATGATCCACGATCCGACCGGCATCGCGGCCGCGATCGCGGCCGCGACCATGCTCGCCTTCTGGCTCGACCGCCGCTTCGCGTGGGCGAGCCGGCTCGGCGCGACGCTGCTGGTCATCATCCTCGGCGCGCTGCTTTCGAACCTGGGGCTGGTCCCGGCCGAGTCGCCGGTCTACGACGTCGTGACCGGGCCGGTCACCTCGCTCGCCATCGTCTGGCTGCTCCTCGCCGTCGACGTGCGCGAGCTGCGGACGGCCGGACCACGCATGCTCGCCGCGTTCGGGCTGGCCGCCGTCGCGACGGTCGTCGGCACGACGGCCGCCACGGTGCTCTTCGGCGGCGCGGCCGGCCCGGACGCGTGGAAGCTGGCCGGCGCGCTGACCGGCTCCTACATCGGCGGCGGGCTCAACTTCGTGGCGGTCGGGCGCGCGGTCGAGATGCCGGACTCGCTCTTCGCGGCGGCGATCGCGGCCGACAACCTGATGACCGCCGTCTGGTTCGGCGTGACGCTCACGCTGCCGGCATGGCTGTCTCGCTCGACCCGCATGGCGCCGCGCGCCGCGGATGGCGGAACGCCCGCCCCGCCGGCCGACGTCCGGTCCACAGAAACGGGCGCCCCCGCGCACCCCTTCTTCTCGCCCGTCCCGCTGAAGCTGCTGGACGTCTCGATCCTGATCACGCTCGGCCTCGTAGTGCTCCGCGCCGCGCAACTCGCCGCGGACCTGGCTCCGGCCGTCCCCGAGATCCTGTGGCTCACCACCTTCGGCCTCGCCGTCGGGCAGCTCCCGCCCGTGAGGCGGCTGGTCGGCGCGATCCACCTCGGCTCGCTCGCGCTGCACTCCTTCTTCGCGGTGATCGGGATCGGCTCGCGCGTCGCGGAGGTCGCGCGCGTCGGTCCGGAGGTCTTCTACTTCGTCGCGCTCGCCGTAGTGGTCCACGGCGTGGTCCTCTACGGCGGCGCATGGCTGGCGCGGATCGACGCCGCGACCGCGTCCGTCGCGTCGCAGGCGGCGATCGGCGGACCGTCGACCGCGCTCGCCCTCGCGGTGGCGCGGGATTGGCGGTCGCTGGTCCTACCGGGAACGGTGGCCGGGCTGTTGGGCTACGCCATCGGCACCTACGCGGGGATGGCCATGGCGTACGCCGCGCGGGGCCTGATCGGAGGATGATGCGTTGCGAGTCGCGATCACCGGGGCGACGGGACTGATCGGGAGCGCGCTGGCGCGGGCGCTCTCCCGCGCCGGGGACGAGATCGTGGTCGTGAGCCGGCGGCCCGCGGCGGCCGGGCGGGCGTTCGAGGGCGGGGGCGCCGCGCGCGTCGTTGCCTGGGACCCGGCGCGCGGCGCGATCGACGCCGCGGGGCTCGAGGGGTGCGACGTCGTCGTCCACCTCGCGGGCGAGTCGATCGCGGGGGTGTGGACGCCGGGGAAGCGTGCGCGGATCCGCGACAGCCGCGTGCGCGGCACCGAGCTCCTGGCCGGGACGCTGGCCCGCCTGTCGCGTCCGCCCGCCGCGTTCCTCTCCGCTTCCGCCACCGGCTACTACGGCGACCGCCCGCCCGACACGCCGCTCGACGAGGACGCGCCGCCCGGCACGGGGTTCCTGGCCGAGACCGCCGTCGCGTGGGAGGCGGCGACGCGCGCGGCGGAGGCCGCCGGGATCCGCACCGTCCGGCTGCGTACCGGCGTCGTCCTCACCGCCACCGGCGGGCTGCTGGGCGCGGTGCTCCCCCTCTTCCGCCTGGGCCTCGGCGGCCGTCTCGGCGATGGGCGCCAGGTCGTGAGCTGGATCGCGCTCGACGACGTCGTCGCC
The DNA here is from genome assembly GCA_937889645.1 of uncultured bacterium. Taxonomy (GTDB): domain Bacteria; phylum Gemmatimonadota; class Gemmatimonadetes; order Longimicrobiales; family RSA9; genus CALBZE01. The sequence continues at coordinate 47,713 of CALBZE010000095.1, read as the reverse complement.
GCGGCGCGCCGCATCATCGAGACGCCAGGGCTGTCGGGGCCGGTCAACCTGGTGGCGCCCGGGGCCGTGACGAACGCCGAGTTCACCCGCACCCTCGGCCGGCTGCTGCGCCGGCCGACGCCGTTCCCGGTCCCCGCGGCGGTGCTCCGACTGCTCCCGGGCGGGATGGGCCAGGAGATGATGCTGGCGGGCGCGCGGGTCGTGCCGCGTCGCCTCGAGGAGTGCGGATTCCGCTTCGCCTACCCCGAGCTGGAGGGCGCGCTCCGCAACGCGCTGGGGCTGGAGCGCTGAGGCGCGTCCCCGTACCGACCCCCCGGAACCCTCCATCGTTGCCTCGCATTGGTACGGTGAGTATGTTCAGGTGCTTTTTTCCCGACAGCACCGCGGTCCACGGGGCGCGGGGCGCCCCGTCCCGCGACTGGCGTCACCCGGCGCGCGGCCGGGGGACGGAGGTACGATCATGAGCAACGAAGGCGCGCCGGTCCGGGGCTACGCGCCCAAAGGCAAGGACACCGGCATAGTCAAATCGAAGGGCACGGCGAAGCTGCCCATCCTCCAGGGCGAGGCGATCCCGATAGACGCTCGCAAGCCCGGGTGGCTGAAGGTCCGCTCGCCGGGCGGCCCGAACTACATCCGCCTGAAGAAGCTGATGCGCGGCCAGCGGCTGCACTCGGTGTGCGAGGAGGCCGGCTGCCCGAACATCGGCGAGTGCTGGGAGGCCGGGACGGCGACGTTCCTGATCCTGGGCGACGTCTGCACGCGCGCGTGCAAATATTGCGCGATCGCGCACGGGATGCCGACCGAGCTGGACTGGGACGAGCCCCGGCGAGTCGCCGAGGCCGTGACCGAGCTGGAGCTCGAGCACGTCGTCATCACGAGCGTCAACCGCGACGAGCTGGCCGACGGCGGCGCGGCGATCTTCGCCGAGACGATCCGCCTGTGCCGCGAGGCGCGCCCCGGCTGCACCGTCGAGGTCCTGATCCCGGACTTCAAGGGCGACGAGAACGCGCTGCGCGTCGTGGTCGAGGCGCGGCCGGACATCCTGAACCACAATCTGGAGACGGTCGAACGGCTGCACCCGTGGGCGCGGCCGGGCGGCCGGTACTGGCGGAGCATCTCGCTCCTCGGCGCGGCCAAGCGCATGGACCCGGGCATGCTCACCAAGTCCGGGATCATGCTCGGGCTGGGCGAGACGACGGACGAGATCCGCCAGGCGATGGTCGACCTGCGCAAGGCGTCGGTCGACATTCTGACGCTCGGGCAGTACCTGCGCCCGTCGCCGCACCACGCGCCGGTCGCGCGGTGGGTGACGCCGGAGGAGTTCGCCGAGTGGAAGCGGCTCGGTGAGGAGGAGCTGGGCTTCCAGCACGTCGAGTCCGGGCCGCTGGTGCGCTCGAGCTACCACGCGGAGAAGCAGGCGCGCACGGTCCAGGCCGGCGGCGTCGGCGAGATCCGCGAGGTCATGGAAGCGGACGTCCCGGCACCCGCGGAGGTGATCTCCGCGCCGGCGGCGTCCGGGCTGGTACAGATCGAGCCGCTGCGCAGGCGAGCGTAGTGGGCGGGTGGCGGACCGGCTGATGTCGGCCGGCGCCACGTTGGCTTCAGGAGACGAGGAACGAGATGGCTGATGCGAAGACGGCCGCCCGGCGGAAGCAGACCGGGCGCGGTCGGCAGGGAGGCGGCGAGCTGGACGGCCTCGGCCGGGAAGAGCTGCACCACCTCCTCTATCAGATGCTGCTCGGCCGCCGGTTCGAGGAGAAGTCGGCCGAGGCGTACGCGATCGGTAAGATCGGCGGGTTCTGCCACCTCTACATCGGGCAGGAGGCCGTGGCGGTCGGCACCCAGGCCGCGCTCCGCCCCGACGACTACGTGATCTCCGCCTACCGCGAGCACGTCCAGGCGCTGGCGAAGGGGATGTCGGCGCGCGAGGTCATGGCCGAACTCTTCGGTCGCATCGACGGCTGCTCCAAGGGGAAGGGCGGGTCGATGCACATGTTCAGCGCCGAGCACAACTTCATGGGCGGTTGGGGGATCGTCGGCGGCCAGATCCCGATGGCGACCGGGATCGGCTGGGCGATCAAGTACAAGGGCGAGGACCGCGTCTGCATTTGCTACATGGGCGAGGCCGCGGTCAACCAGGGCGCGTTCCACGAGTCGCTGAACATGGCCGCGCTCTGGAAGCTGCCGGTCATCTACATCGTCGAGAACAACCGCTTCGGCATGGGCACGGCGTGGGAGCGCGTCGCCTCCCTCTACGACATCTCGCAGAAGGCGAACGCGTACGCGATGCCCTCGGCCGTGGCCGACGGGATGGACGTGCTCGCCATGCGCCGCACCGTCCTCGAGGCGGTCGAGCGCGCGCGCAAGGACGGCACGCCCACGCTGATCGAGGCGCGCTGCTACCGCTTCATGGGCCACTCGATGTCCGACCCGGTGCACGGCGTCTACCGCACCAAGGAAGAGGTCGAGGAGGCGAAGCAGAAGGACCCGATCCGGATCTTCATCGACCGGCTGCGCGAGGCGGACATGCTCACGGACGAGGAGCTGAACGCGATCGACGAGCGGGCCCGGGCGGAGGTCGAGGACGCGTTCGAGTTCGCCGACAAGTCGCCGGAGCCGGGGCCGGAGGAGCTGTACCGGGATGTCTACGCGCAGATCCCGGAGCACGGCCGGCTCTTCTTCGATTCGATGTACCGGGACCGGGCGGGGGAGGAGTGAGCCATGGCGGTCAAAACGTATCGTGAGGCGCTGAACGACGCGCTCCGGGAGGAGATGGAGCGCGACCCGAACGTCTTCCTCATGGGCGAGGAGGTCGGGCTCTACAACGGCGCGTACAAGGTCTCGAAGGGTCTGCTCGACCTGTTCGGCCCGAAGCGTGTGGTCGACACACCGATCACGGAGCTCGGCTTCGCCGGTCTCGGCGTCGGCGCCGCCATGGTCGGGCTGCGGCCGGTCATCGAGTTCATGACCTGGAACTTCTCGATCCTGGCGACGGACCAGGTCGTGAACAGCGCCGCGAAGATGCTCTACATGTCGGGCGGGCTCTTCAAGTGTCCCATCGTGTTCCGCGGCCCGACGGGCGCGGCGCTGCAGCTCGCGGCCCAGCATTCGCAGGCGCTCGAGGGGTGGTACGCGCACTTCCCCGGGCTGAAGGTCGTGACGCCGGCGACGCCGGCGGACGCGAAGGGGCTGCTCAAGGCCGCGATCCGTGACGACGACCCGGTCGCCGTCTTCGAGGGCGAGCTGCTCTACTCGCTGAAGGGCGAGGTCCCGGACGACGAGGACTTCGTCATCCCGCTCGGCCGCGCGGACGTGAAGCGCGAGGGCGCGGACGTCAGCATCATCACGCACGGCAAGATGGTCCACGTCGCGCTGCAGGCCGCGGACGTCCTCGCGAAGGACGACGTCCAGGCCGAGGTGCTCGACCTGCGGTCGCTGCGTCCGCTGGACATGGAGGCGATCGAGGCGACGATCCGCAAGACGAACCGCGCGGTCTACCTGGAGGAAGGCTGGCCGTTCGCGGGCGTCGGCGCGCAGATCGCGAGCATGATCCAGGAGGAGACGTTCGACTACCTGGACGCGCCGATCCTGCGCATCACGCAGGCGGACGTGCCGATGCCGTACGCGAAGAATCTGGAGAAGCTGGCCAAGCCCTCGGTCGAGCGCGTGGTCGAAGCCTGCAACCGGGTGCTGTACCGGAAGGTGAGCTGAGGCAAGGGCGCCCCGCGGGCGCTCGAGGCCGGCTCCCTCGGGGACGCCCCACGGATGCCGAGCGCCGGCCGGTACGGACACGGGAAGAGGATCAGGTAAGGGAATGGTAACGAAAGTCCATATGGAGGCCCTCTCGCCCACCATGGAGGAGGGCCAGCTCGTCCGGTGGCTGAAGGACGAAGGCGCCGAGGTCAAGGAAGGCGACGTCCTGGCGGAGATCGAGACCGACAAGGCGACGATGGAGCTGGTCGCTCGCGGGAGCGGCGTGCTGCGCAAGCGGTTCGTCTCGGAGGGCCAGACGACGCCGGTCGGCGCGGTGATCGCCGTGATCGCGGCGCCGGACGAGGACATCTCGGACATCCTGCAGGAGGCGCCGGCGGGCGCGGGCGAGCCGACGCACGCCGCGCCGAGCGAACCGGCGCCGGGGAAGACGCCGTCCGAACGGGACGCCGCGGCCGCGGGGCGGGCGCTCGCCGCGTCGGACAAGACGGAGCGCGAGCAGGCGGCCACCGGGATGCAGGCGGCGGTCGAATCGCCGGACCGGCGGCCGACGCCCGCCGTCGGCACGACGCAGGAGCGCGCGCAGGGCGGCCGGGTCGAGGAGGTCGCGATGCCGCCCGAGGACGGTCGGATCAAGGCCTCGCCGCTGGCACGCAAGCTCGCACGCGACGCCGGGGTCGACCTCGCGACCGTGCAGGGGACCGGCCCCGGCGGCCGGATCACCAAGCGCGACATCGAGGCCGCGCTCGCCGCGCCCGCGCCGGCGGCCACCGCGCCCGGCGTCGCCGCGCCGGCGTTCGCGCCCGCCGCGCCCGCGGCCGAGGTCGAGGACGTGCCGGTCACGCAGATGCGCAAGACGATCGCGAAGCGTCTCGCGACGTCGATCGGCCCGGTCCCGACCTTCTACCTCACGATCGAGGTGGACATGGGGCGGATGCTGGAGCTGCGCCAGCGGGTCAACGAGCGCCTCGAGCCGCAGGGGATCAAGGCCTCGGTCAACGACTTCCTGATCAAGGCGGTCGCAGCGGCGCTCACGCGCCACCCCGAGGTGAACGCGTCGTGGCAGGACAACGTGATCCGTCGCTACGGCCGGGTGCACATCGGCGTCGCCGTCGCGGTCGAGGACGGGCTCATCACGCCGGTCATCCGCGATGCTCACGCGAAGGGGATCGCCCAGATCGCGCAGGAGGTCAAGGAGCTGGCCGCGCGGGCGCGCGAGCGGAAGCTCCAGCCCGAGGAGTACACGGGCGCGACCTTCTCGATCTCCAACCTCGGCATGTTCGGGATCGAGGAGTTCACGGCGATCATCAACCCGCCCGAGGCGGCGATCCTCGCCGTGGGCAAGGTCGAGGAGAAGCCGGTCGTCGAGAACGGCCAGGTCGTGGTCCGTCCGCGCATGCGCATGACGATGAGCTGCGACCACCGCGTCATCGACGGCGCGACCGGCGCGCGGTTCCTCCAGACGCTGAAGGATTACATCGAGGAGCCGGTGATGATGCTGGCGTAGCGCCGGCTCATGCCCTGGGCAGTCCGGAGCGCGGGTTTCCGGAAACACGACGCCCGGCGGGGGTCATTCCCGCCGGGCGTCGTGTTTTCCCGCTATACCTCGGCTGGACCCGGGCTACAACCGGCTCAGCACGTGCTCGACGTTGATCTTGAGCAGCCAGTACGCATTGTCGGACACATGCTTGCCGGGCTAGGGGGCCGTCCGGACGAACGCCGAGCGCGCGGCCACGGCTCGACCACGAGTAATTGCGCCTTACCCGGGAAGCAACGTTTTTCTTGCGGCCGCACGCCTTGAGGTTGCCGCCCGGGGCATGGAAACTGCCCGCAGAGTCCGGGTCCATCGGAAGACAATCCGCGGAGGCGAGCATGGCGACATCCGACGTCGACGTCGCGGTGGTCGGTGCCGGCGCGGCGGGCCTGAGTGCGGCGCGGGCGCTCGCGGACGCGAGCGCCCGCGTCGTCGTCCTGGAGGCGCGCGACCGGATCGGCGGCCGGATCGCGACGGTTCACGATCCGTCGCTCCCGGTCCCGATCGAACGCGGCGCGGAGTTCGTCCACGGCGAGCCCGAGTCGTTGCTCGAGATCGTCCGGGCCGCGGGGCTCCTCATGGTCGACGTGCCCGACGAGCCCTGGCGATACCGCAACGGCGCTCTCGCCCCGGCACCCGAGGTGAACGAGCTGATCCGGGCCGTCCTCGATCGCCTCCCGGCGGACGGGCCGGACCGGACTTTCGCGGAGTTCCTGGAGAAGGAGGTCGCCGGCGAGGAGTGGTCGGAAGCGCGGGCGCTGGCGACGGCGTATGTCGAGGGTTTTCACGCGGCCGACACGACGCGGATCGGCACGCGCGGGCTGGCGCTGGCGGAGGGCGAGTCGACGCGCCCCGGCGGCGACCGGCAGTTCCGGATCCTGAGCGGCTACGACGGCGTGGCGCGATGGTTGGCGACCGGCCCCGGCCTCGAGGGCGCCGTTCGGCTCAACCACGTGGTCACGCGGGTGCGACGAGCCCCGGTCGGTGTAGAGTTGGAGGTACGGAGCCGGACCGGTGCACCGCTCGGGACGGTCTCCGCGCGGTGCGTCGTTCTCACCCTTCCCATCGGCGTCCTCGCGGCCGCCGACGGGTCGGCGCCGAGCTTCGAGCCGCCGCTCCCCGCGCCGCATCGGGAAGCCATCCGGACGCTCGCCATGGGGGACGTCTACAAGCTGGTGCTCCGGTTTCGGGATCGCTTCTGGGAGGCGGCCGGGCGGGCGGGTCGGGAAGCGGCTCCGACCGGCGCGGATCGGAGCACCATGACCTTCCTCTACGATGGGTCTCCCTTCACGGTCTTCTGGACGGCGGTGCCGGTCCGCGCGCCGATACTCGTCGCTTGGGCGGGCGCACCGGCGGCCCGCCGACTCGCCTCCGGCCCGGTCGAACGAGCCGTCGACGAAGCGGTGGGGAGCCTCGCCCGTATGCTCGGCATCGAACGCGCTGTCGTGGAATCCGAGCTCGAGGCCTGGTACCACCACGACTGGATCCACGACCCGTTCAGCCGCGGGGCGTATGCGTATCTCCCGGTGGGTGGTATCGAGGCGCAGGAGGTCCTCCGGCGGCCGATCGACGACGTGCTGTTCTTCGCGGGCGAGGTGTTGGCGGGCGAGGGCGCGATCGGTACGGTGCATGGCGCGATCGAGTCGGGGCGTCAGGCGGCGGCTGGGGTGATTCGGGCGTTGCGCGCCTGAGCCGAACCGGTCCTCTCGGCCCGCGGATGGGTTCGGGTGGGGGATGAGACGGGACGGCTTGACGCGCGGGGGGGGCGGATTGCATGGATGGATCGGCGGCCGGACGGCGGCGATCCCACCCAACGCCTAGCACTGCTTTGTCACGTGTGAGCGCGGAAGTTGCAGGGGCGTGTGCGGCCCCTGATCCCGGAGGCCGCCATGGCAAGCACCGCGAAGGTTCGTGCGTGGGAAGAGGAGTTCGACCGCTGGCTCGAGCCGTTCCTGGAGCGGCTGGGGCGGGCCGAGCAGCGACACTGGGCGCCCATCTATCTGGAGGGGCTTCTCTCGCCGGGCGAACGCAAGAGCGTGACCCGGCTGGCGGAGCGGGTGGCGCCGGGCGAGTCGCAGCAGCTTCACCACTTCGTGAGCATCTCGCCGTGGGATCCGGCGCCCCTGGAGGAGAGCCTGGTGGTGGAGGCGAACCGGCTGGTGGGCGGGCCGAAGGCCGTGCTGATCATCGACGACACGGCGCTGGTCAAGCAGGGCACGCACTCGGTGGGCGTGGCGCGCCAGTACTGCGGCGAGCTGGGCAAGCGGGCGAACTGTCAGGTGCTGGTCTCGCTCACGCTGGCCGAGCGCGAGGTGCCGGTCGCGCTGGCGCTCCGGCTCTACCTGCCCGAGGCGTGGGCGGCCGATCCGGTACGCTGCCGCAAGGCGGGTGTGCCGGAGGGAGTGGGCTTTCGGACCAAGGGCCAGATCGCGCTCGCCGAGCTGGACCGGGTGCGTGCGGCCGGAGCCCGGTTCGGCTACGTGCTGGCGGATGCGGACTATGGCTCGGCGGCGGAGTTTCGGAAAGGGCTCAGCGAGCGCGGTCTCGTCTACGCCGTCGGGATCCTTGCGACGCAGTTGGTCTATCCGGCGGACGTCTCGCTCGTGTGGCCACAGCCCGAGCCGAGCGGCGGTCGGCCGAGACGTCATCCGACGACGACGGCCGAGCCCGTGAGCGCCGAGGCCATGATCGAGGGGCTCGGCGAGCGGGCGTGGCGACGCGTCAGCTGGAGACGAGGCAGCAAGGGGCGGCCGCTCTCGTGCCAGTTCGCCGCGGTGCGCGTGCGGGTGGCCGACGGACCCAGAGCGGCCAAGGGTCGGCACCTCCCCGGAGAGGAGGAGCTCTGGCTGGTGTGCGAGCGACGCGCGCGGGGTGAGAGGAAGTACTACCTCTCCAATCTTCCGGCCACGGCTTCGCTCCGAGAGCTGGCCAGCGTCATCAAGGCGCGCTGGGTCTGCGAGCAGGCGCACCAGCAGATGAAGCAGGAGCTCGGGCTCGATCACTTCGAGGGCCGCAGCTGGAGAGGTCTTCACCACCACGCACTCCTCAGCATGATCGCCTTTGCGTTCCTGCAGCACCTCAGACTCGGGGGAAAAGCGCGCGCCGGCTGAAGCGGGCCGCGCCTCCGCCCAAGCCCAGCCTGCCCGAGATCAGGCGCCAGCTCGTGCTCACAGCGATCTTGAACGTCATCCGCTTACGCTGCCCGTACTGCCATGAACCCGTCACCCGATATCCAAGCGGAATGACCTGACAAAGCAGTGCTAGGGCAGTACTCCAAACGTATCGACGCGAGCGCACGAAGCTGACGCTCGCGCTTCGGTGACCGCGGGACGTTGCCGGTCGCGCCGCACTCGATCCGATGTTGCGGTATACCGTGTACATTCCCGTTTTCCAACATCCAAGCTGGAGGGACCTGTGAAGCGTAAGCTGTTGAGGGCCGCGGCTTTCGTCGTCGCCACAACGTGGGCCATTGCATGTGCCGACAGCGGGAAGGGCACCGGTCCGGACGTACCGACGCCCACGCGCATCTCCCTGAGCCACACCGTCGTGAACCTGAACGATGGAGCATCCACAGGCGTTCGTGCCACGGTTTATGATCAGAACGACCAACCGATGCCCGACCAAGAGGTGACCTGGTCGAGCGCGGATCCTACCATAGCCACGGTGGACAAAGGGACGGTCACGGCGCAGCGGCCCGGGACCACGGAAATCACGGCGACTGCAGGCAATGCTTCGGCCAAGGCGACGGTCAATGTGGCGCCGGTCGCCACCACGCTCCAGATGATCCGCGGAGATGAGCAAGAGGGGCTGCCGGGCGCCGTCCTAGCCGATTCCCTGGTCGTCCGCGTGCTGGACCGCCACGGCAATGGCGTACCCGGGGTTTCGGTGCGCTTCGTCGTCACGACAGGAGAGGGCTCGGTCTCGCCCGCGAACGCCACGACGAACGCGGAGGGCTACGCAGCGGCGGAGTGGCAACTCGGGATTACGTCCGCAGTCACGCAAACCGTGGAAGCCCGCGCAGACAACCTCGACGGCTCCCCGATCGAGTTCAGCGCAAAGATCGCGTTGGAGGAGCCTGCCACCGTCGCCATCGGCGACACGATAATGGGCCTGATCTCGCAGGAGGGTGAAGTCGACACGTTCACCTTTACCGGCGCGGCCGGGCAGGAGATCAACATCTTCCTCCAGCCGCTGCCATGGAGCAACGGCCTGAAACTCGAGCTCTATCAGCATTACGGCACAGCGAACGAGACCTTGCTGAGGGAGTTCACCGCATTCCCCTGGAACGATCTGGATCTGAACGCGAATCAAACCCGCCGTTTGGCCCTGCCCGACGACGGGACATACACGATCGTCATCAAGGGAAGCGAGAGCCTGTACCGCCTCGTGATCTTCCCGATCGACCGGGGGCCCGAGGGTCTGCGACCCGGAGGCGAGGTGGAGATCGGCGAGCTGGTGACGGGCGGAAGCATTTACCCGTATGGTGACATCGACACGTATACGTTTACCGGCACGGCGGGACAGGAGATCAACGTCTTCTTCCAGGAGGAGAACCGCAACTCCTCACTCCGTATGGAGGTCTATCGGGGCTATGGCACGCCGAGCCAGGAGAGGATTGCGACAGCTTTCGACGCGTTCATTGTCGGCCAGAACCTGAGTCACACGGGCCGATTCGCGCTACCCGAGGACGGCACGTACACGATCGTCATCGACGGCGACGAATACAACAGCGTGGGCACGTACCGTTTCCAGATCATCCCGATCGACCGACGGCCGGAGTCGATCGCGGCCACGGTCGCGATCGGGGATACGATCGACGGCGAGAGCCTCGACCCGTTGGGTGACGTCGACGAGTTCACCTTTACGGGGGTCGGAGGGCAGGTCATCGACATCTACTTCCAGCCCTACGGGCACGACCACCGTTTCATGCTAGCGGTCTACGATCGCTACGGTACCCCGGAGCAGACCGAGCTGAGCCATGTATATGCCTTCGGGACCGACAATCTCGAGAAATACGGAATCTCCGGCCTCACGCTACCCCGTGATGGCGTCTATACGATCGTCGTGGAGGAGGGCGACGAGCCTTATCAGACCGGCGCATATCGGTTCCATATCCGTCCACGAAACTGACATGTAAGCGGGTTGCCGAGCCAATGAGTCGTCCCGCGCCTTGGGACCGGTGTGTGCGGAGCCGAGATACCTCATCTCGGCTCCGCTCCGTATAGCCGGCGTTGAGGTGACCCGGTCGACCGCGAATCCCGAGATCGCCACGGTAGCGGGCGGCACGATCACGGGCCAGCCGCCGGGCAGGACCGAGATCACCGCGAGCGCCGGGAATGCGTCGGCCAAGGCGGTGGCGACAGTGGTGCCGGTCGCAACCACGCGGCAGAGGGCCGGCGGCGATCAACAGAAGGGACTGCCCGGCGCACCCCTGGCCGACTCGCTGGTCGTCCGTGTAGTCGACCGCCACGGTGTTGGCGTCCCGGGAGTCCAGGTGAGTTTTGTCGTTGCGGCCGGCGGTGGCTCTGTCTCGCCCGGGACCGCAACGACGGATGCGGGGGGCTACGCAGCGGCGGAATGGAAGCTCGTTGCCGCAGCCGTGATTCAGAAAGTAAGGGCCCACACGAACGAGCTCCCCGACATTCTCCCGATCGAATTCGCTGCCACCGCGGTGGTGAACGAGCCAGCAACCGTCGCGTTGGACGACTTGGAGCGAGCCAAGATTCCCGGCTTGACACTCCCGCGCGACGGCGTCTACACAGTCGTAGTGTCGGGCGCATGGCGGTCGCATGTCGTTGGCCGGTACCGATTCCACATTCGCGCGCGAGATTGACCGTTCGAAGGAAGTCCGCTTCTCACTGCTGCGGCGAATCCCCGTCCGATAGCCGAGGGCCGCATCCAAAGCCTCGGCCCCCGCTCCCGTTGTCCCCGCGCCGCCGGTGCGATAACTTGCGCACCGGTTCCGGCACAGGGACGCGGACCGCCCGGCGGGGCGGACGACCGATAGCGTTGTGCAGCAACTCGAACCGCGAGGTGAGGCGTGGCGGAGAACTCCTTCGATGTGATCGTGATCGGCGGCGGGCCCGGCGGCTACGTGGCCGCGATCCGGGCGGCGCAGCTCGGGATGAAGGTGGCGTGCGTCGAGGCGCAGAAGCTCGGCGGCGTCTGCAACAACTGGGGGTGCATCCCGACGAAGGCGATGCTGGAGTCGGCCAACTACGCCCGGCACATCACGGGCGGGCTGGACGACTTCGGGATCAAGGTCGGCGACGTGAAGCTCGACATCGGCGCGGCGGGTCAGCGGGCCGGGAAGGTCGCGGAGCAGGGCTCGAAGGGCGTCGCCTTCCTCTTCAAGAAGAATAAGATCGAGCACATCCAGGGTTGGGGCCGACTGCTCGGCGGCGGGAAGGTCGAGGTCGACCCGGCGAAGAACGCGGGGCACGGCGATGAGGCGCCCGCTGGGAAGGGCGAGAAGCGGGTGCTCCAGGCGAAGAACATCATCATCGCGACCGGTTCGCGGCCGCGCTCGCTCCCTATCCTGAAGATCGACGGCGACCGCGTCTGGAGCTCGGACCACGCGGTCTACCCGAAGGCGCTGCCGAAGTCGCTCGCGATCGTGGGCGCCGGCGCGATCGGGATGGAGTTCGCCGACGTCTACAACTCGTTCGGCACGAAGGTCACGATCATCGAGGCGCTGGACCGGGTGCTCCCGAACGAGGACGCGGAGTCCTCGGCGGCGGTCGCGGCGGCGTTCAAGAAGCGCGGGATCGACATCTACGCCGGCGCCCGCCTGGAGAAGGCGGACATCGGCAAGAACGGCGTCAAGCTGACGGTCAAGACGAAGGACGGGAAGACGGAGACGATCGAGGCCGAGCGCGTCCTCTCGGCGGTCGGCCGCGCGCCGATCATCGACGACATCGGCCTCGAGGCGGCCGGCGTGAAGACCGAGAAGGGCTTCATCGTCGTCGACGAGTTCATGCGCACGAACGTGCCGGGGATCTACGCGATCGGCGACTGCGCGCGTCCGCCGCTCCTGGCGCACAAGGCGTCGCACGAGGGCGTAGTCGCCGCGGAGGCGATCGCGGGGAAGGCGACGCACGGCGTCGACTACTCGAACATCCCGAGCGTCACCTATTGCCACCCGGAGGTCGCGTCCGTCGGGATGACGGAGGAGCAGGCCAGGGCGGCGGGGTACGACATCGAGGTCGGGAAGTTCCCCTTCAGCGCGAACGGCCGCGCGCGCACGGCGGGCGAGACGGACGGGTTCGTCAAGATCATCCGCGACAAGAAGTACAGCGAGCTGCTCGGCGCGCATATCGTCGGGCTGCACGCGAGCGAGATGATCGCCGAGTTCGTCGTCGGCCGGCACCTCGAGACGACGGTCGAGGAAATGGACCGCGCCATGCATCCGCACCCGACGCTCTCGGAGGCGATCGCCGAGGCCGCGCTGGCGGCGCTCGGGCGCGTCATCCACATGTAGGCGGGAACGTCGCACGGAAGGAGGCAGGGATGCGCTGGCGGGAGCTCCGGATCGGGATTTTGGCCGCGGCCGTCGTTCTCGGCGGCTGCGGCGACGACGATGGCACCACCTTCGAGCCGCGGCTCGACCCCGAGGACGTGGCCGGGGTGTACGACATCACGCGGATGACGTTCGACCCGGACGGCTCCGTGCCGCCGGTCGACATCGCGGTGCGCCTCGATCCGACGATCCGGCCGCAGCTCGTCGTCGCACTCGACCTGACCTTCCAGCTCGCCTACATCGATCCGGCGACGAAGAAGATCACCACGATCGACGGCACGTACGAGACGCTGCTGGACGGCGTGCGGCTCCAGTTCCCGTCCCGGCAGGAGTCCCAGCGGATCCTCCTGCCGCAGCGGCTGGACCTGCTGTTCTCGGAGACGACCGGGACGCTCTCCTTCGCGGGCTCCGTCGACGCCGACCTCCCGCGCTTGGTGGCGCTTGCGCCCGAGTACGCGCAGGAGCAGTTCCCGGACCCGGTCCGGGGGAGGCTGGAGATCGAGTTCACTCGCCGGGCGGGCGAGTAGGCGACGGCGGCACCCTCTAGCGGATGGGGGTGCGCCGGTAGCGAAAGAACCGCGGCCCCGGGCTCGACCGAGCCCGGGGCCGCGGTGTTGTCGGGCGACGGAGCGCTGGGCTTCGGTGCGCGGCGTCCCCGAGGGGGCGCGGTGTTGTTCGCGGGCGCGGCGCTTGGATCATGCCGGCCTTGCCACTCGGGCGCCGCCCGGCGGCCGCGCGCGTCGCATTGCACGGGAGCGCCGCGCCCCGAACTTCAACCCTGCACCACGATCCGCCCGGGCACGCCCTCCACAAACTGTCCGACGACCGCCGCGGCCGGCGTGCCGGCGGCGCGGAGGAGCGCCAGCAGCTCGTCGACGCGCTCGGGGGCGACGGCGATGAGGAGCCCGCCGGAGGTCTGGGCGTCGCCGAGGAGCAGGCGAGCGACGTCGTCGACGTCGCCCTCCAAGACGAGCGTGCCCTCCAGGTCCGCCAGGTTGCGGCGCGTTCCGCCGGGGACGTGACCCGCCTCGGCCAGCTCGCGAACGCCGGGGAGGAGCGGGACGGCCGAGGCGTCGATCCGCGCCTCGAGCCGGCTCCCCCGTGCCATCTCGTGCAGGTGGCCCAAGAGGCCGTAGCCGGTCACGTCGGTCGCGGCGTGGGCGCCGACCCGGAGCATCGCCTCCGACGCGCCGCGGTTCAGCGTGGTCATGCTCCGGACGGCCGCTTCGATGACCTCGGCGGGCGCGGCTTCCCGCTTGATCGCGGTGGCGACGATGCCGGTGCCCAGCGGCTTCGTCAGGACCAACGCATCGCCGGCGCGGGCGGTCGAGTTCCGCACGATCCGATCCGGCGCGACCTCGCCCACCACGCACATCCCGAACTTGGGCTCGGGGTCGTCGATCGAGTGCCCGCCGATCACGGCGACCCCCGCCTCCCGCGCGACATCGCCGCCGCCCCGCACGATCTCGCTCAACCAGCCGTCGCCGAGCCGGGCGCGCGGGAAGGCGACGAGGTTCAGGGCGAAGAGCGGCCTCCCGCCCATCGCATACACGTCCGACAGGGCGTTCGCCGCGGCGATCCGGCCGAAGTCGTACGGGTCGTCGACGATGGGCGTGAAGAAGTCCACCGTCGCCACCAGCGCACGATCGGCGTCGACGCGGTATACGGCCGCATCATCGCTCGTGGACGCGTCCACGAGCACGGCCGGGTCGTCGAAGGGGACCAGGTGACGCAGGACCTGCGTCAACTCGGCGGCGCCGAGCTTACACGCTCAACCGGCGCCGTGCGAGAGCTGGGTCAGGCGCAGGCGGTCGCGCTGGTCCCGTGGTTCAGGGGTGCGTGAGGTCATGGGCGGGAATGTAAGGGTGGAGGTGTCGGGGCGCTACGATGGTGGGCGCGCCTGCGGCGCGCGGGGGCGGCGGCCTTGCGGCCGCGGGGGGCGGGGAGCGGCCGGCGGCTGCGCCGCGGGGGGGGACGGCCGCGCTTGGCGCGGCGGGTGGCGGCGCCTTCGGCGCCGCGGGGTGGGCCGGCCTTCGGTCGGCGGGGGAGGCGGCCTTTGGCCGCGGGTGGCCCCTTCGGGGCGGGTGGGCCGCCTGCGGCGGGGGGAGGGGCGCGCTTCGCGCGCGGGGGCGCCGGGCCTTTGGCCGGCGCGGGTGGGGGGGCGGCCTTGCGGCCGCGGGAGTGGCCGCCCGTGGCGGCGGGAGCGGGGCGCTGCTGGCCACTGGGCGGTGTACGGCTTCTTTGCCGGCGGTGTGGCGCGCTCTCCGGTGTGCGGGAGAGGGTTCGCTGGCTCAGCCCTCGTTCCGGCGTGGTACCCAACTGAACCCGCGGCCCCCGGGGTCGCGTTCATGGTGCGGTTGGGTGGATATATACGACCCAACCGCACCCGAAAATCCCGTGCTCAGAAAGCTGGTGCGATTGGGTGGAATAATTCCACCGAATCGCACCCGCTCTCATGGCCAGACGGTGTGGGTTCAGTTGGGGCGGTGCAACGGCACCGCCGGCTCGACGAGCCGCGCGGGCGGCGGGCCGGCGAGCCGAGCCAGCGGCGCAAGCCGAGGGCCCGGCCGCATCGTCGGACAGCACGGCCGCACCCAAATGCACAACCGACGGTGAACGGATGTTTTTTGTTCGGTTGGGTGCCGTATAGCACCCCAGTCGCACAATGAAGTCCGGCGCGCACAACGATCGTGCGATTGGGTGCATATAGATGACCGAATCGATCAACCGTTCGCGAAAAGGCGATGGTTGTGCGATTGAGGACTGCAGCGGGCGGTATAGGCAAGCCGCCGAGCCGGCATGTCACTGGCGGGGACCGTCGCCGATCGCCCCGCCGACCGAAACGCCCCCGATAGCACCGCGCCGGCCACGGTCGCACTTAGCGCGGGGGTACGGAGGTCGGGCCGCCCGAAACCCAACACCTGAGCCCTGAGCCCTGACACCCGACACCTACACCCCCCGCCGACCCTACGCCGCCAGCAACCCCGCCTCGTCCGGCGCCGTGATCGCCGCCTGGAAGAGCGCCCGGGCCGCGGTGTAGGCGACCTCGGCGGCGTCCGCCTCGAACTGCTTCAGCGCGATCTCATCCAGGCAGGCGATGTACTCGGGGTGCGCGCGGGCCTCCTCGAGCGCAGCCGTCGCGGAGAGGCGCCCGCCTCGGGCTTCCGCTTCGGCCATAAGGCGGTCGCGCAGCTCGAGCTGGACCGCCTTGCGACGGTTCTGCAGCGCGGTCAGCTCGCGGCGCTTCCGCGCCCACGTCATCCCCGTCTCGCGGATGTTCTCGATCAGCTCCCGGAGGAGCGACAGGTTTCCGTTCATGGTTGTTGTTTCGTCGTCGTTCGGTGCAATCGCGCCTCCACTCCACCCCCGCATCCCATCGGCACCTGATACCCCGAAAATAACCCGAAGTGCGCGCCGGGCAACGAGTTACGAAACCGTTGCGGCCGCGGGCGACGCGTCGCCTTCGCGATCGTTGCGTTTCGCCGCGCGTCACCTCCGAGCCCGGGCTGGCCGGCCGCCCGGGTGCCGCGCACGCCTCCCCCGGTACCCCTGTCGCTCGCCACCGCGCCGCCCTGCCCACGCCGCCCGCCCACGCCGCCCGCCCCCCGCCACGACGCCCGCGCCGCGCCCACGCTGTGCCCACACCGCCCACGTCGCCCACGTCGCCCACGTCGCCGGCGCTATCCACCCACCCCCCACATGCAGGGAATAATTGTTGCGCCCTGCGTGTCGTACGAACCCTTCGTCGGGGAGGCGAACGCCATGTCGGATTTCAAGGATCAGCTCGGGTCCGGATTCGATGACGCGGCCGGGCCGCCAGAGTTCGACATGCAGGACGGGCTGGCGCTGGCGCTGTCGTACCTGGAGGATCCTTCGAACGTCCCGTGCCCGCGTTGCGGCCCGAACACGATCGAGGTCGTCGCCTTCCTGGACGCGCCGAGCATGGAGCGGGGGACCGCGGTGCCGACGAAGCCGGAGGGGGATTACACGGTCGTGCTGTACTGTCACAGCTGCGGGCGTGCGGCGGCGCTGGACCTGAGCCGGGACGAGGGGACGGAGGACCGGGACGCGGCGTGACGAAAGCGTTGCGCGGGGCCGGTTGCCGGGAGGATCGTCGGCCCCTTACTTTGGGGCCATGCGACCACAACGAAGCCCCACGGCGGCTCGGCACGCGTGTTCGGGACGATCCACGGCACCCTTCCGGAGGTAGGGCGGTGACCTCGCGCGGACTGACGGCACGGGACCGGTTCGCGGCCATGGTCACGCGGCCCGAGTCGGAGCTGGACCTCGCGGCCGCGGCGCTCGAGATCGCGGCCGAGGAGTACCCGCAGCTGGTGCCGGGCCCGTACCTCCAGCGGCTCGACGTGCTGGCGGAGCGGGTGCGGGACCGGCTGGGCGACGAGACGGCGCCGCTGATCGTGCTCCAGGAGCTGAACCGGGTCCTCTTCGAGGAGGAGCGGTTCCGCGGGAACGCGGAGGCGTACTACGACCCGCGCAACTCGTTCCTGAACGACGTCCTGGACCGCCGCGTCGGGATCCCGATCACGCTGAGCCTGATCTACCTCGAGGTGGGTTGGCGACTGGGGCTGCCGCTCTCGGGCGTCGGCTTCCCGGGCCATTTCCTGGTGAGGTACGAGGGCGAGGTCGTGCGGGTGCTGCTCGACCCGTTCGACGGCGGGCGGATCCGCTTCGAGGACCAGGCGCAGGAGCTGCTCGACCGGGTGTACGGCGGGCTGGTCCGGCTGCAGCCGGAGTTCCTGGAGTCGACCGGGAAGAAGGGCGTGCTGGTCCGGCTGCTGAAGAACCTGAAGGCGATCTACCTGAACTCGAACGAGGATCGGAAGGCGCTGGCGGCGATCGAGCGGATCCTGCTGATTCGCCCGACTGCGGTCGGCGAGCTGCGCGACCGCGGGATGCTGCTGGCCAGGGCGGGGCGGGTGGCGGAGGCGATCGCGGATCTGGAGACCTACCTGAACGCCGCGCCGGACGCGCCGGACGCGCGGCGGGTCCGGAACATGATCGAGCGGCTGGGCCGCGAATCCCGCTGATCCGTTCGGCTCGAGACGTCGCTTCGCGGCGACGTCGTCGCCGGAGAATCATCCGACCATGAACGAGACGATGTTGCTGGCAGCGCTCCACGAGGAGCTGGGCGCCCGGTACGGCAGCGTCTCCGGGCGGCAGGCGCCGCGGAACTACGGCGACCCGGCGGCGGAGTACGAGTCCGTGCGCCGCGGCGCCGGCGTCGTCGACCGGGTGGACCGGGTCGCGCTGCGCGTCTACGGCCGCGAGCCGCTCAAGATGATCCAGGGTCTGATCACGAACGACCTCGCCGGCGCGCCGGAGGGGCAGGGCGTGTACGCCGCGCTCCTCACGCCGAAGGGGAAGATGGTCGCGGACGCGCGCGTTTTCCGCCGGCCGGGCGGTGAACTGCTGATGGACGTCGACGCCGCCGCGCTGGACGGCGTGCTGGCGCACCTGAAGAAGTACGTGCCGCCGCTCTTCGCCCGGGTCGAGCCGCTCGAGCCGGGGGTGCACGTGCTCGGCGTCTTCGGCCCGGAGTCGCGTGAGGTGCTGATGCGCGCGACCGGCGCGGAGATCCCGCCCGGCCTCGCCGAGGAGGCGCATGTGTCCGTCGCGTTCGGCGACGTCGAGCTGCTCGTCGCCCGTACGGGTTATGCCGGCGAGGAGGGTTACGACGTCTTCGTGCCGGCCGACGCGGCGGCCGACCTCTGGCGTGCGATCCAGTCGGCCGGCGCGAGGCCGGTCGGGCACGGCGCGCTCGAGGTGCTCCGCATCGAGGCGGGCGTGCCGCGCTGGGGCGCGGAGCTGGACGAGTCGGTGATCCCGCTCGAGGCCGGGCTGCGCGAGCGGGCGATCAGCACGACGAAGGGGTGCTACACGGGGCAGGAGGTCATCGTCCGGATCCTGCACCGGGGGCACGTGAACCGTCACCTGCGCGGCCTGCTCCTGGGCGAGGAGCCCGCGCCGGCGGCGGGGACGGAGTTGTTCGTCGCCGAAACCGGCAAGTCCGTGGGCCGTATCACCAGCTCGTGCGCCTCGCCGCTGTATCGCCAGACGATCGCCCTTGGATACGTCAGACGCGAGGTCGAGCCGCCGGCCGTGCTCCGGCTCGGGGACGCGACGGGCCCCGAGGCGAAGGTGTTCGAGCTGCCGATTCCGATCGGGGCGTAGCCGGGTCGTGCGACGGCGCGGCGGCCAAGCGGTGCCTGCGTAGCGGCGGTCGCGTCGACGCCCGCGGTCCTCGCTCGCGAGTACGTCGTAGCACCCTGTCGGCCCCGGTGTGGAACGTGCGGTGCGTGTGGGCGGGAGGACCGCCAGGGAAGGAGGCCGACGCCATGAGTCGACGGTGGATGCCGCACCCGCAGGAGCGTGCGGCGTGGAAGTACCGCCGCGCGCATCGGATTCACGACGAGGAGCCGGTCGGGCGGTACGAGCGCGGGGGCTTCGGGTCGCCGGAGGGGTACCGCGGCGCGTATGCGGAGCGGCCGGAGTACTGGCTCCCGCGAGGCGTGCTCTACCCGCCGGAGCCGGAGGGGAGCGGGTGGCCGCACGAGCTGCATCACGTGTCGCGGCGGGTCGAGGAGCGGCATCGGCGGGCGCTGCGGGATCGCGAGCTGGCCCGCGCGGTGGACCGGGCGCTGTACCGCGTGCTCCCGCCCGAGCAGGCGGATCGGATCTCGGTCTACGCGGACGACGCCGTGATCACCCTCGCCGGCCGGGTCGACCACCCGGCGGTGGCCCGGGCCGCGCACGGCGCTGCGCGGCGGGTCCGCGGCGTGCGCCGGATCCGCAACGCGCTCGCGTGGCCGCGCCGGCGGTGATTTCTCGCGGTCAGGGAGGAGAACGGACATGACCAGGGGCGACGCGGCCCGGGACGGCGCCGCGACCTTCCACCTCTTCACGTACGGCACCCTGCGGCGCGGCGGCGCGGCGGCCGAGCTGCTCGAGGGGTGCGAATTCGTGGGCACGGCCACGATCAACGGAACTCTCTTCGACATCGATGGCGAGTACCCGGCGCTGGTCCTGGCGGGGCCGGGCCGGGTCGAGGGCGAGGTCTGGCGATGCCCGACGGACGCGCTCGCGCGATTCGATCGCTACGAGGGCGTCGCCGACGGGCTGTTCCGCCGCGTCGGCGTGCGCGCGAGCGAGTGGGCGTGCTGGACCTACGTCGCGGGGCCGACGCTCGCGCCGCGACTGACGCCGGACCGGCGGCTCGAGGGCGGTCGCTGGGAAAAGCGTTGACAGACCTCAGCTTCAGGAATTATCGTCGTTCCGCCCGAAGGGATCATTCCATGATGAGAGTGACCGCGATGCTGCGGGCGCTTGCGATCGCCACGCTCGTGGCGGGAGTCGGCGCATGTGGCGGCGACTCCACCGACCCGGGTTCCGAAGACCTCGTCGCCGGGGAGTACGTGCTCCAAACCGTGAACGGCGAGGAGTTGCCTGCGGCCGCCGTGACCTGGCAGGACCCGAGCGGGTCCTGGCAGGCGGTGATCCAATCCGGGACGCTGAAGCTGGAGCAGGGCACGTACGAGGCCAGCTTCGCCGTCGATTTCGTGCTCGATAGCTCGATCGTGAGCAGGGACGATGTCGAGGTCATCACCACGGGCACGTACGCCGCGTCCGGGACCCGGGTCACGTTGAAATCCGCCGACCCGAGGCACGGCTCCACCGAGGGGACGCTCGAAGGCGACGTCCTCACCGTTTCTCAGCCGATCGAGAGCTACGGCACCTTCACGGCAACCTACCACAGGGAACGACCGAATTGACGACGCAAGTGCGTGGCGACGACGCCGCGCCGGTCATCGAGCTGCGCGGAGTCGAGAAGCGTTTCGGCCCGGTCACGGCCGTCGCGGGGCTGGACCTCGCGGTCCCGCGCGGCGCGACGTACGGGCTGCTCGGCCCGAACGGGGCCGGCAAGACGACGACGATCCGGATGCTCCTCCGGATCCTGAACCCGGATGCGGGGCAGATCCTGCTGTGGGGCCGGCCGGTCGACCAGAAGGCGCTGGACCGGATCGGGTTCCTCCCGGAAGAGCGCGGGCTGTACCGTCGCATGCAGGTCGGGCGGCTACTGGCCTTCATGGCGGAGATCAAGGGGATCCCGCCGTCGAAGTCGATGCCGCGCATCCGCGACTGGCTCGAGCGCTTCGGGCTGGCCGACCGCGAGAACGCGCGGCTGCAGGAGCTGTCGAAGGGGAACCAGCAGAAGATCCAGTTCATCGCGTCCGTCCTGCACGAGCCGGACATCGTGATCCTGGACGAGCCGTTCAGCGGGCTGGACGTGATCAACCAGCAGCTGCTCAAGGAGATCGTGCTCGAGCTGAAGCGGCAGGAGCGGACGATCGTCTTCTGCACGCACATGATCGAGCAGGCCGAGCGGATCTGCGACCACGTCTGCATCCTCTCGCGCGGCCGGAAGGTGGTCGACGGCCCGATCGGGGACGTGAAGCGGCAGCACGGCGGCGAGTACGTCGCGATCGCGCTGGAGCAGTGGACGCCCGAGGCGATGTCGACGCTGCGCGCCTCGCCGTTGGTCTCGCAGGTCCGCGAGGAAGGGCACGTCGCCGAGGTCCGGCTGCGGGCGAACGCGACGGCGCAGGAACTCCTGCGCTTCGTGGTCGACGCGGGGATGCAGATTCGTCGCTTCGAGCGCGTCGAGCCGTCGCTCGAGCAGATCTTCCTGGAGCGGGTCGGCGCCAGGGCGGAGGCCGGGATGACGGAGGAGGTGGTGCATGTCTAGGACGTGGCCCGTCATCAAGCGCGAGTTCAACGAAATGGTCCGCACGAAGGCTTTCGTGGCCGGGACCGTGCTCGGGCCGGTCTTCATCATCGGCATCTTCGCGCTGCAGATCCTGTTCATGCGGCCGGGCGGCGGGGAGCGCACGATCGCGATCGTGGCCGAAGGCGAAGAGGCGCTGGCGCGGGAGGTCGCGACGGTGCTGGGCGCGGTGCCGCCGGCGGACGAAGCGAGCCGCGTCACCCGGTTCCACGTCGAGGTCGTCTCCGCGGGTGCGGATCCCGAGGCGGTGCGGACCCGGCTCGTCGAGCGCGTCCAGGCCGAGGAGCTGGACGGCTATCTCTGGCTCCCCGCGGACGTGATCGACGGCGGGCGGCCGGTCTACGAGGGGCAGAACGCCACGAACATGGCGGACCTCGCCCGCATCGAGAACGCGGTGCAGATGACGGTGCAGGGGACGCGGCTCCGCTCGGCGGGGATCGATCCGGCGCAGGTCGCCGCCGCGCTCCGGCCCGTCGACATCGAGGCGCGCAAGATCGGCGGGAAGGCGGCGAGCGGGACGCCCGCGGCGCTCATCATCCTGACCTACATCATCGGGTTTGTCATCTACATGGCCGTTATCCTGTACGGGAACGCGGCCATGCGCGGCGTGCTGGAGGAGAAGCGCGACCGCGTCGTCGAGGTGGTGATGAGCTCGATCCGCGCCGAGGAGCTGATGGTCGGGAAGGTTATCGGGATCGGTGGAGCGGGGCTGCTCCAGATCCTGATCTGGGCCGGCTTCGGCGCGTTCCTGCTGACCCAAGGCGACGCCCTCGCCGCGCGTCTGGGCGGCGGCCCGGCGCCCGACCTCCCCGACGTGCCGCTCTCGGTGGGCGGGATCTTCCTGTTCTTCTTCTTCGGCGGCTTCTTCCTCTACTCGGGGATCTATGCCGCGATGGGCGCGATCGCGACGACGGACCAGGAGGCGCAGCAGCTCCAGTGGCCCGTGTTCATGCCGCTGATCGTGGCCATCATGATGATGGGCGCCGTGATCCAGGATCCGGACAGCACGGCCGCGGTGGCCGGCTCGCTGATCCCGTTCACCGCGCCGGTCGTCATGCCCATGCGCGCGGCGATCGGTGAGGTGCCCGCGCTGCACCTGATCGTGTCGGCGCTCGGCGTCATTGCGACGACGTGCGTGACGCTCTGGCTCGGCGCCCGGATCTACCGGGTCGGCGTGCTGGAGACCGGCAAGCGCGCGTCGGCGAAGGAGGTGTGGAGCTGGGTCAGGTCGAAGTAGCGCAATGTAGTTGGTACGACGGGTGACGCCGGGCCGGCGAAGGCGGCGTCACCCACCGAAGCAGGTGCCCCGATGCTGGGCCGAACCGCGTCTGCGGTTTGGCCCTTTTTTTCGCCGCGGAATCCTCCGCGGCGACACTCAACGTTTCACACGCGGGAGGTTCACCATGAAGACGTGCATCCGCAGTGCAGCAGCACTCGCCGCGCTGGTCTTCGCGTCGGCGGGGGTGGCGATGGGGCAGTCGGACCAGCAGACGGTCACCATCGAGGTTCAGGCGATCAACGAGATCGCGGTCGTCGGCAATCCAACGCTGACCATCAACGCCGCGACGGCGGGTGGGCAGCCGGTCTCGGTTACGGACAACACGGCCTCCTACTCGATCACGACGAACGAGACGGGCCGGAGCATCCAGGTGGCGATCGACAACGCCACGCCCCTGCCGGCCGGCCTCACGCTGACGATCGAGTTGGTGGAGCCCGCGGCGGGTGGGACCTCGACCGGCTCGATCGATCTCACGACCACCGCGCAGGACGCCGTGACGGGGATCGGCCCGACCGCGGAAAGCGGTCTCGGGATCACGTACACGCTCACGGCGGATGTGACCGCCGGGGTCGTGCCGCAGACCAACATCACCGTGGTGTTTACGGTCATCTGACGACCCACGTCGCGTCACACCGGATGGGTCGCCGCGGTACGCCAGTGCTGCCGGCCTATCCGGTGTGCGGCGGTGCGCGGGAGCCCGTTGTGAGGGCTTCCCGCGCGCGGGTCAGGCGGATAGAGGACCACGTTCCATGAGTCGCGCGATGGACCGAATCCGCTGGGTGGTGCCGCTCATCGGGCTATGGATCGCCATCCCCGGGACCGCCACAGCGCAGACGCTGACGGTGACCGCAGACCCGGGCGCGCTGGTCGTCTCGACGGCCGTCCCCGGCTCCGCGCCCGATCCGGTCAGTGACGAGTCAACGACCTACAACGTGACGACGCCGACGGGTGCGGCCAACGCCCGGATCGCCGCTCGGCTGGATACGCCGCTCCCGCCCGGCGTGACGTTGCAGGTCGAGCTGGAGGCGCCGCCGGGCGCGACGAGTGTCGGGCCCGTCGTCCTCACCACGTCGGAACAGGACGTGGTGACCGGTATTCCCCCGGGGATCAACGCGTCGGGGCTGAAGATCAGGTATTCGCTTTCGGCCACACCGGCTGCCGGGGTGGTGACCCTGCAGACCGTCGGGGTGACGTTCACGCTCGTGTCGCCGTCAGCGCGGATATGATCCGTCCCGGCTGGGCGCCCTCTGTGGGCCGATCGGAGGTGTCGATGAAGTTGCTTCGAGGTGTCGCTCTCTTCTTCGTGTCTGCGGTTGGGATCGTCCCGCTGCCGCGTTCGGCGTCGGCGCAGATCGCAGTACTGGATCGCACGCTACAGCAGCACGTGGCGCGGCCCGGGCAGACGTACGCGGGGACGATCGTCGTGACAAACACGACGGACGCGCCGCAGGAGGCAAAGCTCTACCATACCGACTACCTCTTCTACGCGGACGGAAGGTCGCTCTTCGACGAGCCCGGCACGGTCCCGCGCTCGAACGCGCGGTGGATCACGATCAATCCGTCGTTCATCACGATCGCGCCGCGCAGCCAGGCCACCGTGACCTACGAGGTCCACGTCCCCGCCGACGCCGATCCGCCGCTCTCGGGGAGCTACTGGAGCGTGGTGATGGTCGAGGCGGTGCCGCCCGGCTCGGCGGAATCCGCAAAGGCCGCGGAGCAAAGGCCCGGCGTCGCGATCACGACGCGCGTCCGCTATGGCGTGCAGATCGTCACGCACGTGGAGGGGACAGGGGAATCGCGGCTCGACTTCGCGCAACCTCGTTTCAGCGTAGACGAAGCGGGCGCCGCCCACCTCGAGTTCGACATCCTCAACGTCGGCGAGCGGTCCTCGCCCCTGGATGTCACGGTGGAGCTGTACGACGCAACCGGCCAACGTGTGGCCGGCTTCGAGGACACGGTGCGCATTCTCCATCCGGGCACGTCGGTGCGTAAGCGCTTCCGGCTGGGGGCGCTGCCCGCCGGCACGTACGAGGCTCTCGTCGCGGCGGACACCGGAGCGGAGATCTTCGGCGCCCAGTACACCCTTCGCTTCTGACGGAGCAACGTGGGACCCCGATCCGGCTCCTGGTTCGGCCTGATCACCCGGGCAGCGGCGGTCGCCGCGAGCCTGTGCGGCACTGCACTCTCGGCCGGCGCCGCGCCCGCCGCGGTCGATGCGCAGGCCTCCGCGGTCGCGGCGCCCATCACGGTCGTCGCACCCGACTCGGTTGCAGCGCCCACCGCACGCACCGCCCTCTCCGCGGCCGCGCAGGACACGCTCCTCGCGATCGAGCTGCGGAGCCCGGCCGTCGTGCGCGTGCGGCCGGGGGAACTCGTGCGCGCGGTGTTCCGGCTGACCAATCTGAGCGATCGGGCGATCTCGGTGTGGACCCACGCCGAGCTGCCGCGGGATTGGGAACTTGGCGCCGGGAAGCGCGGCGCTCGCCTCGCGGTCGGCGCGAGCGAGGTCCACGTGGTCGCCATGCAGGTCCCGGAGGACGCGCCCGCGGGGCGCTACACGATCCCTTACGACGCCGTCGCCGGGTGGCCGACCGGGCCTCAGTGCCGCGACACCGTCGTCGTCGAGGTGGCCGAGATCCGGTCGCTGGCGCTAACGCTGGTGGACGCGCCCCGGCTCGTGGAGGCGGGCACCGTCTACGAGGCGAGCTTCATCGTCGCGAACCGGGGGAACGTAAGGACCGGCGTCGAGCTGTACGCCAACGGGAGCCGGCGCTTCCCGGTCCGCTTGGATGCCACGTCGTTCACGCTCGATCGCGGCGAGAGCCGAGTCGTCCGGGCGCGCGTCGAGACGGACGCGCGTCTCCAGGCCTCGCTACGCAACGCGGTGACGCTGCGCGCTCGGGCCGTGCCCGTGGCGGACTCGGGCGTGCTCGCTACCGGGCCCGGCGCGGGGAAGGCGGCGCCGCATGCGGATAGGCCGGCGCCGGATGCGGAGAAAGCCGCCGACGCGCCGGTCGTCTCCGCAACGAGCGTGGTGGAGGTCGTCGCCGCGGGCGGCCGGTCGGACGGCGAATCCCTCCGGTTCCCGGTTCGCCTGGGCATTCGCGGCGGCTGGCCAATGGAGCGCGTTTCGCCGCTCGAGCTCTCCGGCCGCGGCCCGCTGACCCGCGACGGCGCCATCACGCTCGATCTCCTGCTGCGCGGCCCGGGGACGACGGAAACGTCGCCGTTCGGCGAGCGCGACGAGTACCGGGTCCAGATCCGCGGCAAGAGCTTCGACATCCACCTCGGCGACCGGTATTACGACCCGCGGCTGCTCACGATGTCCGGCCGCTATGCCTTCGGCGTCGGCGGCAGCATCGCGCGCGGATTCCTCGAGATGGGCGGCTTCGCGGCCGCGGACCGTCGCTACGGCACGGGCTTCGCCCAGCAGGCGGCGTTCGTCGGGCTCGGGCGGGGCGAGTCCCATTTCCGGCTGCATTATGGGAATCTCGCCGGCACGGGCGGTGGCGTGACATGGACGGGGCAGGGTCGGCTCGCGCCGCTCCCGGGCGTGTCGCTCGCCGCCGAGTACGGCGTCGTCGGCGAAGCGGGCGCCGGCGGCCGCCCCGACGCCCGCGCACTCGAGCTTCGGGCGACGCGCTCTCGCGTTGCACTCCACGCGCGCCACTCTCGGGTCGACGCGGCCTATCCGGGGCTGTACCGGGGCACGTCGACGGATTACGCGAGTTTGAGCGTCAACCCGTGGCGCGAGCTCTCCCTCCGTGCGTGGGTGAACCGGAGCGGTCAACGGGTGATTTCCGGCCGCGAGGACGACGCCCGAACCAACGCCGTCGAGCTCGGCTACGGTGGTCTCGCCACGCTGACGCTCCGCGAAACGCATCGTACCGGCTCGTTCGCGTCCTCGCCGTACGACCGGCAGGAGCGCTCCGCCCGGCTGCGTGTCGGGGTGGACCTCCGCGGCGTCGCCCTGGCGCCGCAGATCGAGATCGGCAACACGGAGGACTTGCTCACCGGTGCCACGTCGGACCTTCGCCGTTACACGCTCCGGGCGAGCTGGCGTCTGGCCGGCGGGTCTTATTCGGTGTGGACGGATCGGTTCCGGGGCCGGCAGCCGTACGCCGCGCGGGGCCAGGCCTGGCTCCTGGCCGGCGCGCAGGCGTTCGTTCCGATCGGTGATCAGATCCGGGTCCGGCTCTCGGTGTCTTCTCGCCGCGATGACGACTCCGGCCGCTGGGGCCCCACCGTCCTCGATCTCGGGATCGACTACAACCTGCCGTTCGGGCACAGTATCGAATCCCGGGCCCGGAGCGTGGAGTCCGGGTCGTACCCGGCGCCGGACCGGACCGACGCGATCGTCGAGTACGGGATCCCGTTCGCGATCCCGATCCCCACGCGCGGCGGCGGGCGCGTCGTCGGGCGGGTCTTCGACGCCGAGACCGGCGCGGGGCTCGAGGGCGTGCTCGTGCGGCTCGGAGACCGGGCGGTCCTGACCGACGACGAAGGCGTCGCCGAGTTCTCGGGCGTGCAGCCGGGGACGCAGATCCTCACCCTCGATCGGCTTGGCGCCGGCATCGATCGGGTCCCGCTGAAGCAGATGCCGCTTCGGCTCGACGTCGCCGAGGACGAAGCGACGCGCGTCGAGATCGGGCTCGCGCGGGGCGCGCGGCTGACGGGCACGGTGCGCCGGTTCGCGCAGGAGTCCGTGTTCCAGCAGGCCGGCGACCTCGAGCTCGTGGACGTGGGCGGCGCGGCGAACGTGCTCGTCCAGGTCTCGAGCGACGGGGAGGTGCATCGTCGCCTGACGGACAGCCGCGGCGCGTTCGACTTCGGGCTGCTGCGGCCCGGGCGCTGGACGCTGGAGGTCCGGCCGCTCGACCTGCCGCCGAACCACGAGGTCGAGACGCCGGTCAGCACCATCGAGCTGGCGCCGGGCCAGGCGCGGGAGGTGTCGTTGCGGATCGTCCCGGTGCGGCGTACGATCCGGATCGTCGACCGGGCCGAGATCGCGCCGACGCCGCAGCCGCCGAACGGTCGCGGTGGGGTGCCCGCGCCGGCGCTGCCGGCCGTTGCGCGGCCCGATACGGCGCCGCGCGGCGTGGAGCCGGCGCACGCCGCCGACCCGACGGTCAGCCGCTACACCGTCCAGGTGGACGACATCGGGCTGATGGACATCGCCCGGAAGGTCTACGGCGACGTGTCGCTCTGGCCGAAGCTCTGGCTCGCCAACCGCGTCGCGATCGCGGACCCCGACGTCGTCCGCGTCGGGCAGGTCATCGTCGTCCCGCGGTCCGGTCCGCTCACGGCGGAGGAGCGCGCGGCGCGCGACGGGTATTACCGCGGCCGCATCCCGGCGCCGAACCTCTACACAGTCCACGACGACGACCGCAGTCTGATGAACATCGCGCGCAAGGTCTACGGCGACGCCTCGCTGTGGGTGAAGATCTGGGTTGCGAACCGCGCCGTGATCGAGGATCCCGACCGCATCCATCCGGGCGAGGTGCTGTACATTCCGGAGCGGGCGCCGCTCACGGGCGAGGAGCTCGAGGCGCTCGAGCAGTACCGGCGCGGCCGCACTCGATGATCGCCCGGAACCGTGAGTCGGCCGGGCCGTCCGTCGCGCCCGCGGACGGGACCGCCGCGCTGTTGCACGCCGAGGACGCTACCATCCCGCCCCGCACGGCGGAATCGTTCCTGACCGAGCTCCGCACGCGCGGCGTCCGGCGGATCGACCGCGTGCGGTTCAAGGCGAACCGCACGCGGCTACTCTCGCTCTCGCGCGACGGGCGCACGCTCTACGTCCACACGTTCTTCCGCACTGCGCCGCCGGACGTCCTGGACGCGATCGCGCTGTTCCTCGCGGCCCGGCGCCGGAGTCCAGCGCACGCCCGGGCGGTGGCCGCGATCCGGGGGTGGGGCCGGCTCGCGCTGCGAGACCACCCCGACGCCGTGTATGCGCGGCCGGCCGCGGAGCCGCGCCCTGGCCCGTGCTGCGGCACGCCCGAGCAGCGTCGCTACCTCAGGGACGAGTACCTGCGCCTCAACGCCGAACGCTTCGCCGGCCGGCTCCCGGCCGACCTGCCGATCCGGCTCAGCCGGCGGATGACGCGGCGGCTCGGCCACGTCCGGTGGCACCGCCGGGCGGACGGGACGCGCGTCGTCGTCGAGCTGGCGCTCAACCCGGACCTCTTCCTGGCCGGGAACGAGGCGCAGCTGCGCGACACGCTGCTGCACGAGATGGCGCACGTCGAGGCGTGGCTGGAGCACGGGTCGGCGGGACACGACGCGGTCTGGAGGCGGATCGCCCGGCGCGTCGGGTGCGAGCCGCGGGCGTGCACGCGCGCCCGGATCCGTCGTCGCGCCCGCGGCGCGCCGCCGCCCGCGCGGGTGCCCTGAGGGCGCTAGCGCCGGGTCCCGCGCCGCTGGGTAGGTCAGGACCGCGCGGGCGGCGCCGGCGCCCGGTCGATCGCTCGGGCGCCCGCGTCGCGCCCGCTCACCCCGCCGGCCGAATCAGCAGCAGCGGCGCAGCGGTCCGGCGGAGCACGCTGTCCGCCACGCTCCCGATCACCATGCGCGTGACGCCGCCGCGGCCGTGCGTCGCCATGGCGATCAGGTCGGCACCGAGGCGCTCGGCCTCGTCGAGGATCGCGATCGCCGCCTGGCTGTGCGGGACGACGCGCGTGTCCACCTCGAGCCCCTTCCCGCGCAGCGTCCCGGCGACGCGGTCGAGGTATGCGCCGGCCTCCTCCATCCGCTGCTTCAGGTCGGAACTCTGGACGAACGCCGCGTACTCGGCGGCCCAGGGCTGCGTCGTCCCGAGAGGCGGCACGATCCGCAGCAGCACGAACTCCGACGCAGTCGCGCCCGCCACAGCGACCGCGGCCGGGACGATCTGTTCGGCCAGCGCGGAGCCGTCCAGCGGGACGAGCACGCGGCGGAACGCCGCCAACTGCAGCCGCTGCTCCGGAGCGCGCTCGCCCGGGCGGAGCAGGAGCACGGGAAGACGCGTGCGACGGACCAGCCCGTCCGCCACGCTCCCCAGCCACGCGCGCTGCAGCCCGCTCCGGCCGTGCGTCGTCATCACGATCAGCTCGACGCCCGTCTCCGTGGCGAAGCGGTCGATCGTCTCG
Organism: uncultured bacterium; assembly: GCA_937889645.1. Classification (GTDB taxonomy): domain Bacteria; phylum Gemmatimonadota; class Gemmatimonadetes; order Longimicrobiales; family RSA9; genus CALBZE01. The sequence goes on along the minus strand of CALBZE010000095.1, from coordinate 17,737 downwards.
ACGACGGGCCCGTCCAGCAGCACGTGCTCGACGGGGATCTCGTAGTCCTCGGCGACTCGCCGCGCGAGCTGACCGAGCCGCTTCTCCGCACTCTCCCGCTCCCGCCGCTCCACCTCCGCTTCGATCGGCATCGACCCGCCGAACGGTAGGATCGCCGTCGGGACGTGCACGGTGACCAGCCGCAGCGTCGCGCCCTCGCGGTGCGCGATCGCGCCCGCCGTCGGCAGCGCCTGCTCGCTGAACTCCGAGCCGTCCAGCGGCACCAGAATCGAACGGATCATGCGGCCTCCCGCGCGCTGTGCGCAGGATCAGCGTCGCACAAGGGGTGCCGCGCCGCGCCAAGAACGTTGCATCCCGCGACCCATTCGCCCATTTTCTTCGGGCTATACCGAAAATTCCCATTCTTGCACGATGGCATGATCCCGATCTTCGCCCTGGCGTTGGGCGCCGCGGCAGCGTGGCTCCCTGCGCCAGGTGATCGACCAGTCGAGCCCGACCTTTCGCCGGGCGTCTCCTGGGAGCTCGCCCGCCACCGGGCCGGGACGATCTCCGACCTGCGCTACGACCTGCGGCTCTCGATCCCCGAGCAGCGGACGGAGCCGATCCAGGGGCGCGTCCGGATCCGGCTGCGGCTGAGCGACGCGGAGTCGCCGCTCGTCCTCGATTTCCGCCAGCCGCCGGACCGGATTGCGGCCGTCCGCGTGGGCGAGTACGCGGTCGATTACGACGTCGTCAACGGCCACATCGTCCTGCCGCCGGAGGCGCTGCGGGAGGGTGAGAACCACCTCGACATCGAATTCACCGCCGGCGACGAGCCGCTCAACCGGGGCGACGACTTCCTCTACGCGCTCTTCGTCCCCGACCGCGCGTCGCAGGCGTTTCCGAGCTTCGACCAGCCGAACCTCAAGGCGCGCTACCGGCTGACGCTCGAGATCCCGGCCGCGTGGCGCGCGGTCTCGAACGGCAAGCTCGAGCGCCGCGACGTCTCCGCCGACCGCGCCGTCCTCCGCTTCGCCGAGACCCGGCCGATCAGCACCTACCTGTTCACGTTCGCCGCGGGCGACTTCCAGGTCGAGACGGCGGTGCGCGGCGGCCGCGAGCTGAACATGTACCACCGGGAGACGGACGAGCAGAAGGTCGCGCGCAACCGCGACGAGATCTTCGACCTCCAAGCCGCCGCCCTCGCCTGGCTCGAGCGCTACACCGCAATCCCGTACCCGTTCGACAAGTTCGACTTCGTCCTGATCCCCGCCTTCCAGTTCGGCGGGATGGAGCACCCCGGCGCGGTGTTCTACAACGCGTCGTCGATGCTGCTCGAGGCCTCGGCCACGCAGGCGCAGCGGCTCGGGCGCGCGAGCCTCATCGCCCACGAGACCGCGCACATGTGGTTCGGCGACCTCGTCACCATGGACTGGTTCGACGACGTCTGGACGAAGGAGGTCTTCGCGAACTTCATGGCCGCGAAGATCGTGAATCCTTCGTTCCCGGAGATCGACCACGAGCTGCGCTTCCTCCTCGCGCACCACCCGCTGGCGTACGGCGTCGACCGGACCGAGGGCGCGAACCCGATCCGCCAGGAGCTCGAGAACCTGAACGACGCGGCGTCGCTCTACGGCCCGATCATCTACCAGAAGGCGCCGATCGTGATGCGGCAGCTCGAGCGGATCGTGGGCGAGGATGCGTTCCGGGACGGGCTGCGGGAGTACCTGCGCACGTATGCGTACGCGAACGCGACGTGGCCGCAGTTGATCGAGATCCTCGACAGCCGGACGCCGGAGGACCTGATGGCGTGGAGCGCGGTCTGGGTCGAGGAGCCAGGCCGGCCGACCGTCGCGACGCTGCTCGACATCCAGGACGGGCGCATCGCGTCGCTCCGCCTCACGCAGTCCGACCCTCGCGGCCAGGGGAGAGTCTGGAGCCAGCGGCTCGACGTGCTCCTCGCCTATCCCGACACGGTGCGCACGATCGCCGTGCAGCTCGACGGCCCCGAGGTCGACGTCGCCGAGGCGGCCGGCCTACCTGCGCCCGACTTCGTCCTCGCCGACGGCCGCGGCGTCGGCTACGGTCTCTTCCTCCTCGACGCCCGCTCGCTGCGCCATCTGCTGCGCCACCTCCCGGCGATCCGCGACCCGCTCGTGCGCGGCGTCGCATGGATCACCCTGTGGGATGCGATGCTCGAGGGGCTCGTCCCGCCCGGCGAGCTGATCGACCTGGCCGCGCGCGCTCTCGAGACCGAGGGCGACGAGCTGAACGTCCAGCGCATCGTCGCCGACCTGACGACCGCGTACTGGCGTTTCCTCTCGCCCGTCGACCGGACGCGCCGCGCGCCCGAGGTCGAGGCGCTCCTCTGGCGCCACCTCGAGCGCGCCGGCACGGCCAGCCGCAAGTCGCTCTTCTTCCGGGCGTACCGCGACGTCGCGCTCACCCCGGCGGGCGTCCGGCGGCTGCTCCGCATCTGGCGCGGCGACGAGGCGGTCCCCGGCGTCACGCTCGACGAGAGCGACTACACGACCCTCGCGCTCGAGCTCGCCGTCCGCGAGGTCGAGGGGTGGAGCGACGTCCTCGATGCCCAGCTCGCGCGGATCGAGAACCCCGACCGCCACGCACGTTTCGAATTCCTGATCCCCGCGCTGTCGGCGGACACCGCCGTGCGCGACTCGTTCTTCGCCTCGCTCGCCGACCCGGAGAACAGACGCCGAGAGGCGTGGGTGCTGACCGCCGTGTCGTACCTGAACCATCCCCTCCGCGCGGCGCACGCCGAACGCTACGTGCGGCCCAGCCTCGAGCTGCTCGAGGAGATACGCCGCACGGGCGACATCTTCTTCCCCCAGCGCTGGCTCGATGCGACGCTCGGCGGGCACTCTTCCCCCGCCGTCGCGGCGATCGTGCGCGAGTTCCTCGAGGCGAATACGGATCTGCCGCCGCGGTTGCGAGGGAAGCTGCTCCAATCCGCGGATCCGCTGTTCCGCGCAGAAAAGCTGCTCCACGCGGCCAACGGATCGCCGGCGCGCTGACGCGCCGGCTCTTTCGTTTTTCCCGGCCGAGGACGGGTTCCCGATCCCGGCGCATCGGACCCGTTTCGCGTTTTGCGCCAGTTGTTTACCTTTTGCGCCAGTTGTTTGCCTTCGGTCTCACGCTTGCCGCTGTTGTCGTCGTGAATCGTTGAGCTCGAGTCACGGACGGCCGCAGGATCTCCGTCCGCGCATTCGAACTCCCAAGTCCAAGTCGGAGGTCCCATGCGGTGGATCCGTGGGCGACGTCGCCCAGTCGGAGTCGGCCGTCCGGAGGCACGGCCGGCGTTCGTATTTCCCCCTCTCTTTGCGCTCACTCTCGGGCTTGCCGCCTGTGCGGACGAGCCCACGAGGCCGAGCGCCCGCGGCGGAGGAGAAGGCCGTATGCCGCCGCGCCCGCTCGGGGTGGTCGAGATCACGATCTCGGGGGCTCGGCACGGGGCAGGTGACGTCGAGCGCGTTGAGCGCGCCGACCGTCGCCGAACTGGAGCGGCTGCGCGCCATTGCAAGCAGCGGCGCGGCGGGCGGCCTCGCGCCTCAGGATTTCGACCTTCCCGCCCAGACCGATGGCGGCGGCGATGGCACCATCCAGCTCGAGCTGCTCTCGACGGGCACCTTCACCGAAGGTGAGCGTGGCGGTGGCGGCCATCGCTATCTCTACGCCACCTACCGGGTGCGGAACGCGCAGAAGAACGGCACGCCGTACGACACGCCGCGCAAGAACCTGACGTTCTACGCGGTGAGCACGACCACGACGCTCCACCACACCCCGATCTCCAAACTCCTGCGCTTCGACGGCGGTGATGCCGCGGAGGAGCTCGCCGCCCAGCTCATGCCCACGGGCGCCGTGGCCAAGGACGCGACGACGGATTCGATCTTTCCGATCAATCCCGACGTCCTGCAGGCGCTGACGGAGGAGGAAGCGGACGCGATCGGCGCGCTGGCGGGAGAGGGGATCGAGGATGTCTTCCCCTACGGCTTCGTGGTGCGCCGCAGGGGGAGCACGACCACGCGCGAGCTGCCGGCGAACCCGGAGCCGGAGCAGTTCGACGGGATCGTGACCTTCGCCTACAGGGTGCCGCTACAGGCGACGCCGGCCGACGACCCCTTCACGGTGAGCATCCTCTTCCTCGCCGTGGACGACAACGAGGTCAAGATCACGCAGTCGCTCGTGGAGCAGACCCTGGCGGGACGCGAGGCGTTCGCGGCGCGGGCGGCGTCGCTCGGGGCCGACAAGGCGACGGTGCTCGCCGGCAGGTTGTTCCGCGCCGGGAACGCGACCCGGCAGATCTGCAGCCTGCGCACTGCGGGTCCCCTGGCGAGCCCGACGCAATACCTCGTGAACGCCCGGCCGCCGACCTCGATATCGATCTCGCCGGACCCGTATGCGTTGGACGGGAGTGCGAGCTTCATCGGGCGGAACGCGCAACTCGAGGTGACCGCCGACGTGCCAATGGAAGTGGTATCGCAGAACGCGTTCTCCGTACGCGGCACGCAGAGCGGACCGCACTTCCCGGGCGGCTCGATCGACGGGGACGGTACGACCCGGCTGACGACGTCCCCGGCGGCCTTCTTCCCGGGCGAGGAGGTGGAGGTGGTGATCGGGCAGGAGCTCGTGGAGTGTCCGGTGCACCCTCCCCAGGTGATCCGCTACCGCGTGGCGACGACGGGCGGCCCCGGGAGTTTCGTCGTCGACACGACGTATACCCTGGTTACAGTACCAATCGGCTATCCCACGACGCCCTGGTCGCTCGCGTTGGGCGACAGGGACGGGGACGGGCACCTGGACGTGGTCGCGGCGAACGAAATTTCCGGCAACATCTCGGTGTTGCTCAACCAGGGTGATGGGAGCTTCGGCTCGCATGCCACCTTCGGCGAGGAGATCTCCTCGTACTCCGTTACGCTGGGCGATATGGACGGGGATGGCGACCTGGACATCGTCGTGGTGAACAGTGCCGGCTTCCTGACCCCGTCCCACACCGTCTCGGTGTACCTGAACAAATGAGGCGATCGTCGTGGCCGGGGCCGTGTCGGTCGCGACAACCGACGATTACATTTGACTCGCGGACTGCACCGATCTCTGAACGAGGGGACCATGAACGAGCCGATGAACCTTGCGAGCCAGCCATCCGGATCTGACGCCGGTGCCGACTTGGGGATCCGTCCGTCGCGCCCTGCGGCCGACGAGGCGCACGGCGCCGCGCGCCAGGCGTACGTGACGCCCGCCCTCGAGCGGATGGGCGCCTGGAGCGCGAGGACGCTCCAGATGACCATCGTGATCCCCTTGTGAGCCTGCCCCGGTGCGTCCCGCGCCGATGATCGTAAGTCGGCCGGTTTCCGGGGCCCCGCGGGGCCCCGGCGGCCTGCCGCGTCGTCGGCCGACCCGCTGCGCCTCCCCTCGGTTCGTCCACGATACCGCCGCCCCCGCGCTGCCGAGTAAGGCCACGTCGATCGCACGTAAGAGCCAGTCGACCGTTCGCAGTAGTCTTTGCGGCCGCATCGCACACGCATGACGCGCTGCGGCGCTTCGACACGGCCAACGAAAGCGCCGTCGCGCCCTCTTCGGAGTGAACACGATCTGATGCGACCTGAGCCAAACCTCGGCGTATCCATGGGTCCCTACAACGTGGGAGTCGACGCCAACGAAGGGGGGGCCGGTTCGCCGCTTTTCGGATCTTCCAGAGCGTGACCGGGATCGGGCGGAAACGCAACAACTCATCACGGCTTCGACCTCTGGCGAAGGACGATAGCATGCAAAGCAACGATCCGGTGCACCCCCGGCGCGCCCGGCTCCGAGCCGCGCACGCGCTCGCCGGCGCGGCGCTCGTCGCATTGACCGCGGGCTTCGCGGCTTACGACCCGCCGCGCCACAACCGGGCAATCCAGTCGGCGCTGATCGTGCTCGGCGATCTGGATGGCGACGGCGACCCGGACCTGGTCGTGGCGTTGCTCGAGGAGGCGGGAAGCGAGCACAACACCGTACTGGGGCTTCGCAACGAGGGCGGCTCATTCGTGAGGTGGGCCAGCTACGAAGTCGAGGTTTGGTGACCCTGTCACCGGGACGATGAACGGTGTGCAGCGTTCTCGGCGTCCGCGGGCGCGAATGGCGCGTGTGATCCGCCGCGCGGCGGTGTTCGGCGCCGTTCTCGAGCTGAACCAGGGCGGTGGCCGGTTCGGTCCGTCGATCAGCGCTATGTAGCGGCCGAGCGCCGATCCTCCCGAGGAACGAAGGGCTCCCTTTTCCGTGATGGAAGCGCTATCTTAACGGCAGGATCAATCATGGCTTCGGCCCTGCGGCGCCTGGCGAGTCGGCGCCGGGGGGCCGTCGCTTTTATTGTCGCCGTCGTCCACGGCGTCGGGAGGCGATCGGGCGACGTGATGGGGAGAACCGGAGGTCGTCCATGCTCGAAGAGATCAAGGCCAAGATATCCGAAGAGCTCGAGCGGCTCGGGCACGAGCTGAACGTCACGCTGCCCAAGGCGATCCAGAAGGCCGTCGAGCTCGGGGACCTGCGGGAGAACGCGGAGTACCACTCGGCGCTCGACCGGCAGAAGTTCGTGCAGGCGCGGATCAACCACCTGACGCAGCGGCTGCACGAGCTGTCGAAGATCGACGTGAACGCGATCCCCGAAGACCGCGTCGGGTTCGGCTCGCGGCTCACGGTGAAGAACGTGGACACGGGCGACGAGTTCACGTACACGATCGTCGCAGGCGACTACATGGACCTCGACGCGGGGCACATCTCGATGTCGAGCCCGCTGGGCCGGGGGCTCATGGGCGCGAAGGTCGGGGACACGGTCGAGATCCAGCTCCCGGCCGGGGTGCGGCGGTTCCAGGTCCTGGAGCTCACGACGCTGCCGCAGATGGTGAAGGGCGAGGGGAGCGCGGGTTGAGCCGCGCTCCCGGAAAGAGCCGGTGGAGGGACGCGGGGCGGCGCATGCGCCGCCCCGCGTCTTTGTGTGCAGCGTGCCGGTTCGCACCGGCCCATCGTCGTCGCACTAGTCCGCCGCCATCTTCTCCCCGCCTCCCGCCTCGCCCTCCTCCTCGCCGCGCCGCCGGGTTCCGCCGCCCACTTCGAACCCGATCCGCCGCGGCTCGTTCGCCCGGCGCTTCAGCTCCTCGGCGAGCCGCTCGTACTCGCGTTCCGTCTCGGGCGGGACGGAGGCGCGGACCTCCTCGAGCGCGCGCTCGAAGTAGCGCATCGGGACCTCCGTCGCCTCGAGATCGACGCGCAGCGCCTGCATCCCCGCGCGGCGGACCAGGTCCTCGAGGTCCGCGCCGGTGTAACCCTCGGTCCGGTCGGCCAGCGCCTCGAGGTCGACGTCGTCGCCGAGCGGCATGTCGGCGGTGTGGATCCTGAGGATCGTGAGCCGGCCGTCGCGGTCGGGGACGGGGACGTAGACCAGCTCGTCGAAGCGGCCGGGGCGCAGCAGCGCGGGGTCGATCAGCGTCGGGCGGTTCGTCGCGCCGATCACGACCACGCCCTCGAGCTCCTCGAGGCCGTCCATCTCGGAGAGGAGCGTGTTCACGACGCGCTCGGTGACCGCCGGCTCGCCGAGCCCGCCGCCGCGCTGCGGCGCGAGCGACTCGACCTCATCGATGAAGATGACCGTCGGCGCGACCTGCCGCGCCCGCTGGAAGAGGCGGCTGACCTGCCGCTCCGACTCGCCGTACCACTTCGAAAGCAGGTCGCTGGACTTGGTGGCGATGAAGTTTGCCTCGGACTCCCTCGCCACGGCTTTGGCCAGAAGCGTCTTCCCGGTGCCGGGCGGGCCGAAGAGGAGGAACCCCTTGGCCGGCCGGATCCCGAGCCGCCGGAACGCCTCGGGGTGCTTGAGCGGCAGCTCGACGCCCTCACGGAGCAGCCGCTTCGCCTCGTCGAGCCCGCCGACGTCGTCCCAGCGCACGTTCGGGACCTGGATCATGATCTCGCGCAGCGCCGACGGCTGGACGCGCCGCATCGCGTTCTCGAAGTCCCGCGCGGTGACCTGCAGCCGCTCCAGCACCTCCGGCGGGATCTCGCCCTCCTCCAGGTTGATGTCCGGCAGGTTGCGCCGCAGCGTCTCGATCGCCGCCTCGCGGGCGAGCGCGGACAGGTCCGCGCCGACGAAGCCGTAGGTCGTGCGCGCGAGGTCGTCCAGGTCGACGTCCTCGGCCAGCGGCATCCCGCGGGTGTGGATCGCGAGGATCTCGCGCCGGCCCTCCTGGTCCGGGACGCCGACCACGATCTCGCGGTCGAAGCGCCCGGGGCGCCGTAGCGCTTCGTCGACCGCGTCGATCCGGTTGGTCGCGCCGATCACGACGACGTTCTGCCGCGGCTCGAGCCCGTCCATCAGCGTGAGAAGCTGGGCGACGACCCGCCGCTCGACCTCGCCCGTGACCTCCTCGCGCTTCGGCGCGATCGAGTCGATCTCGTCGATGAAGATGATCGACGGCGCCTGCTGCTGCGCCTGCTGGAAGATCTCGCGCAGCCGCTGCTCGGACTCGCCGTAGAAGCGGCCCATGATCTCCGGGCCGGCGATGTGGAAGAACGATGCATCGGCCTCGTTCGCGACGGCGCGGGCGAGGAGCGTTTTGCCGGTGCCCGGCGGGCCGTGGAGCAGCACGCCCTTGGGCGGATCGATCCCCAGGCGCGCGAAGAGCTCCGGGTGCTTGAGCGGGAGCTCGATCATCTCGCGGACCTGCTGGATCGTGTCGCCGAGCCCGCCGACGTCGTCGTACGTCACGTCCGCGCGACGCTGCAGCTCCGCCGCCTCCACATACTCGGGGAGCAGCTCGATCTCGGTGTCCTCCGAAACCTGCACGATCCCCTTCGGCTGCGTCGAAACCACACGCAGCCTGATCTCCTGGAGCCCGAACGCCGGCTGCTCGAAGAACATGCGGAAGATGTCCTCGGGGAACATCCCCATCTCGGGGCCCATCGCCGCGCGGCGGTAGACGGAGGTCGAGACGACGTCGCCCGCGACGAGCGGCCGGCCGAGGAACGTGCGACGGAGCATCTCGCCCGAGCCGGTGAGCCGCACGTTCTTCTGCGCGGGCGCGAGTTCGATGCGGCGGGCCGGGCGCACCTCGGCGCGCCGGATCTCGACGGAGTCGCCGATCCCGACGTCGGCGTTCGCGCGCTCGAGCCCATCGAGGCGGATGATGCGGAGCCCCTCGTCCTCGGCGTACGGCGGCACCGCGAGCGCGGCGGTGCTCCGCTTGCCGACGATCTCGATGATCTCGCCCTCGCGAAGGCCAAGCTGCGAGAGCGCCGCCTGGTCGACGCGCGCCACGCCGCGCCCCACGTCCTGCGGCTTGGCGCTCGCGACCTGGAGGCGAACGGATTCCACGGCGTCCCTGCGCTCCTGCCCGTCCATGCCCGGCTCCTCCTCGGAAGTCCGCGGTGCGGGCGCGCAAGAACCGTGCGGGCACGGGGTGGGCGCTCGGCACGGGGTGGGCACTCGGCGCGAGGTGGGCGCTCGGCGCGGGATGGGCACTCGGCGCCGGGCGGGACGCAGAACGGTACGCGGGCGCGGGAGACGCCGCGTCGCGCACCGGGCCGCGTCGCTACACGAGGATCGGCTCGGTGGGGAACCCCGCGGGCGGCTTTTCGAAATAGGTGCGGTAGCGTTCGCGGAACGCCGCGGGCGGCGAGCCGGGGCCGACGAGCTCGGGGTGGATCCCCCGCACGAAGTACATCGGGTGCGACGTCCCCTCCTTCGTCGCGACCTCGCCCCTGCTCTCGCAGGCGAAGAAGTCCTTCACGCGCACGTACGTCGCGTGCGAGACGTTGATGCGGTTCTCGCTGCTCGCGGCCTCGAGGCGCGCCGCGAAGTTGACCGTCTCGCCCCAGACGTCGAACGCGAACTTGTCGATCCCGACGACGCCCATCGCGACCGGACCCGTGTGGATCCCGATACGGATCGCGAGCGGGAGCCGTTCGGCCTCGGCGCGCCGGCGCACGGCGTGGATGATGTCGAACGCGGCGAGCACGCTGTCGACCGGGTGCGACGGGTCCTCGCGCAGCAGCCCGCCCGCGCACATGTACGAGTCGCCGATCGTCTTGAGCTTCTCGAGCCCGTAGACGCGCGTGATCCGGTCGAAGTCCGTGACGAGGTCGTCGAGCAGACGGACCATCCGGTCGACGGAGAGGAGGTCGAACAGGCGCGTGAAACCGACGAGATCGGCGAACAGGATGGTCGTGTCCGGGAGGTACTTCGGGTCGACGCGCCCCTTGCGGCGCAGCTCGTCGGCGACACGGCGCGGGAGGATGTTGAGCAGGAGCGACTCGGAGACGCGACGCTGCTCCTCGATCTCCGCGGTCCGCTCGCGCAGCCGCGCGGCCATGACGTTGAAGCTGGCGGCGACCTCGGCCAGCTCGTCGCCGGGGCGGATGCGGATGCGGTGGTCGAGGTCGCCCTGGCCGATCCGCTCGGCGCCGAGGCGGAGCGCGCCGATCGCGCGAAGCAGGTCGCGCGACATCGTGAATGCGAGCAGGATGCCGAAGAGCGCCGATGCAGCGAAGATCGTCCAGATCGAGCGGGAGATGTCGCGCTCCATGGCGACGAACGCCTCGCTGATCTCGGTGACGCGGGCCTTCTCGCGCTCGACGGCGGTGGGGACGTCGCGGTTGATGAGCTCCGCGGCGCGGGGGTGGACGTCGATGCTGACCTGGAGCGCGCGGACCGGGTCGACGCCGCGGCTGTCGTAGAACTCGCGCCAGGCTGCGACGAGGTCGCCGGCCTTGGACCGGAGCCGTTCTACCTCGCCGCGATCGGCGGGTGCGGACAGCTCGAGGAGCCGGTCGAGGCGGGTGAGGATCGAGTCCGTCCGGACCCTGAACCCGACCCGTTCGGCGTCGGTCGGCGGCGGCCCCTCGACGCCGATCACGCCGGAGAGGAGCGTGATCTCGCGGTGCGTCGCCTCGAGCTGGTGCAGCGTCTCGAGGCTCAGCGTCTGCCGTTCGACCGCGCGGCGCACCTCGTCGAACACCTGCGCGCGCCGGCGGGCGGCGTGGTAGAAGGTCAGCACGTTGAGCGCGCCGATCGCGAGGAGCGCGGCGACGGCGACGACGATGCGGCTCCGGATCGAGCGCGGCCGCAGCGTCGCGCGGATCCGCTTGCGCGCGCGCCGGCCGGCGGCGGCGGCGCGGCGCAGTCGCCTAGCAACGTCGCCGGCCGTCTTCATTGCAGCGGGTAGCCCGGCTCGCCGGGGAGCTTGCCGTCGACGCGGAGCACGCGCAGCTCGGGCGGGACCTGGTCGGCCGGGAGGAAGCTGATCGCCCCGGGGAGCGAGGCGACGAGGCGCCGCGCCGTGTCCGGGTCCGAGACGACGCGCGGCCCCGTCGCGGTCGCGTCGCGGAAGATCCGCTCCAGCCAGAACTGCCTCAGCTCCGTCTCGTTCATCTGGAAGATCCGGCCGAGGACGACGTCGCGTTCGACGGGGAGCGGCGTGCGGACCAGCAGCACGATCGGCTCGCCGCCCGGCCAGGTCGACTGCTCGCCCCGGAAGATGCGCCGCAGCTCCGGGAGCGAGACGTCGGTCGCGGGCGTGGCCGGGTGCACGACGATCGCGATGCCGGCCGGCCGCGCGCCGGTCTGGCCGGGCGCGGCGGCGAGTGCGCCGCGGGGCGCGGGAGCCTGACGCCCGGCCGGCCGGGTCTCGGGCCGAGGCGCGCGGCCGTCGGTCGCGGCGTCGGTCGCGGCCTTGGCGGCGGCGTCACCGGCTCCGGTGCCCGCGGAGTCGGGGGCGGCAGAGCCGGCCGGACCCGACGGCGGCGGCGCGGCGACGATCGTGGCTGGCTCGGCGCCCGGCCACGCGACGCGGAACGTCGCCGCGAGGTGCAGCGCCGTCAGCCGGTCGCCGTCGGAAGCCCGCTCCGAGCGGAGCTCGGCCTTGAGCGCGCCCATGGGCAGCACGTCGTGGCGCACGCCGATCGCGATCCCGCGGCGGTCGAGCGCCGGCGCGGGCGGGACCAGGAACGTCGGGTCGTCGTCGGCCATGTCCAGCCGCTCGAAGCGGACGTAAGGCATCAGCCGGAGCTGGTGCTCCGGGAGCCGGTAGGCGAGCTGCGCGTAGAAGCCGCGGCTCCTGTGGCTGACGCTGTCGGCCACGCGTTCGATGAGCGCGTATTCGATCGCCGCCTCGAGGGGGCCACGGTCGTATGCGACGTGCGCGGTCGCGATCCGTTCGTCGACCGGGCGCAGGGCGAAGGAGCGGACGCGATCGTCGTACAGCGCCCCGCCGATGCTCAGCCCCGGGATCCGGAGCGGGCGGACGGCGAGGGCGAGCGCCCAGGCCGATTGGCCGTCGAAGTCGGCGTCGGCGTCGGCGCTCGAGAGCCCGGAGTCTCGGCCGTTGGCGTAGACGACGGTGGGCGCCAGCTCGACCGGCCCCGCGGCGGCGCGGGCGTCCGCCCGCAGGCCGACGATGTAGTGCGGCAGGATCCCGGCGTCCGGGTCGGCCAACGCCGGCGCGGTGGCGCTGGTGCGGTTCCAGCCCCCCGGCGCGAAAGCGTTGGTCCAGTAGCTGACCGGCGAGTGGAGCCGCCCGACGGACAGGGCGAGGTCGTCCCGCGCCGCCCATCGCACCGCGATGCGGTCGAGCGCCACACGGACGCCACCGGTGCGCGCGCGCGCGTCCAGCTCCGCGAAGACGGAGAGGCGATCGGCAAGCCGGTACTCGCCCCCCGCGAGGAGTTTCCCGCCCTGGAACCCCGCGACCCCGACGACGGGATCGCCGGCGATGTACTCGAAATCTGCGTGCGCGGTGAGAAGGAACGGGGAGGTCTGGGCCCAGGCTACGGCCGGGCCGCCCAGCAGGAGCAGGGCTGTCCACGCGGCAGCGCGCATGATGTCCTCCCAAGAGTGACGCCCGGAGGGGCACCACGCAGGTTCGCCGGCCGCATCACCGACCGTTACCTACGGATGAAGGAAGGTAAATCCGGGCGCGAGGGGAGACAAGCTTGGGGCCGGAGAGGGGGTGGGCGGGATGCAGGGGGCGCCGGGGTCGTTGCAGTCGGCCGGTGGTGCGGCGGCGCGTTGGCACAGCGCCCGTCGTGCAGGGCGAAGCAACCCTTTCGACGTTCCATCGCTCTAAGTGGATGACGACGGGGTTGGCCGACGATGCGGCCGCGTCGGCCATGGCTGCCGGGACGGTCCGACCAGCTTGAAACCCGCCCCCGTCGTCGCCCGTAAGGGCGGGCGCATGACGAGGACGGGATGCCGGACGGCTCGACCGTCGGTCGGACGGCAGGAACTCGGACGACAGAACCATACACAACGAGGAGGCGGCTTCGGCCGCCCAGCAGATAGAGGACGAGAGATCATGAAGAAGATCGACCCGGTGATCCAGGTAGCGGTGGCCAAGACCCTTGGAAGCGTCATTCTCTACTTCGGCGGTATGGCCGCTCTGATGTATCCCGTGATCGAGGCAGCCGGCTACCTGGGGTGAGCGGCCAACGACGGGCCGTTTGGAATAGATAGAGGGCGGGACCGCGGGGGGGACCGCCCTCTCGTGCGTTCGGGGCGCGGGGATCGTGCCGGCGCCGCGCCGGGGCCCACGGAGTCGGTCGAGCGTCCGGGGCGCGGCTGCGCGTCTGGGCCGAGCATACCGGTTTGGGCCACCGCCGCGCGGCGAGCCGCCGGCCGCCGGCGCCGACCACCAACCATGCCGACGGCGCCATCGCGCTCTGTCTGCAGGAATTGTTGGTGGCGGGGTCCGCTCACGGCGAAAGCACGCGATCACGGCCGCGTCCGCGCGACGACGTCGGCCGAGCCTCCAGAGCCCGCCCGACGACACCGGCCGAGCCCCAACGGCGCACCCGACCAACCGGCCGAGCCCCACGGGCGCGCGACGACGCGGTGGTGCGCCAGGGTGCGCCAGGCGAAGCGACCGAGCGCCCCAAGGGCGCGCGCGACGACGTGGCCGAGCCCCCGGACCGCGCCGGCCGGCGGCCGCCCCCGGCCGGCCGGTTACGCGCGTTGCCGGGGGCGGGGGCGGCGTTCAGGCACAGCGCGCCCCGGCCGGGACTCTCACTTTCCGCGCGGCGGCAGAGCGGCGGCGATCGCCGCGCGAAGGCCCGGGTCGTCTGCGGTCACCGGCCCCAGGTGTCGCCACGAGATCTTCCCGTTGGCGTCGACGAGGACGGTGATCGGGACGCCGGGCGCGGGGAAGAGCTGGGTGATGCGATCGTCGGGGTCGCGGAGGATCGTGTAGGTGATCCCGTAGTCGCGCAGGAACTCGCGGACGACCTCGTCGGCGCCGGCGGCGTCGATGCTGATGCCGACCACGCGCAGCCCGGCGTCCTCGAACTCTTCGTGCAGGGCCTGCAGGTCCGGCATCTCTTTGCGGCAGGGCGGGCACCACGTCGCCCACACGTTGAGGAGGACGGCGTCGCCGCGGAGGTCGGCGAGCGAGACGGTGTCGCCGTCGAGGGTGCGGGCGGCGTACTCGGGCGCGGGCGAGCCGACGGCGCCGCTCGGCAGCGGCGCGTCCGCGCAGGCGGTGAGCAGCGCCCCCGCGGCGCTGGCGAGGGCGAAGGTGCGGATGAGAGCAAGTCCTCTTGCGGACATCTTTCCTCCACTATTGGGACGGCCACGACGGGCGGTGACCCAAGTACCCGCGTAACGGGCCCGACGTTCGCCGGCCGCACGCGGTTCGCTTCGCCCGGACCATCCGGCGCGTCGGGCGCACCATCCGGCGGGTCGGGCCCGACGTTCGCCGGCGGGTGCGACGTCGGGCGGCGGGTGCGACGTCGGGTGGTGAGTGCGACGCCGCGCGGCGGGTGCGACATCGCCGGCGAGAACTCTTCGGGATTGCGCGGCGTCCGGGCGGTTGCCATCATGGGGACGACAGCTCCGGCGAGCCTCTCCGGTCGTCTGGTTCCGATCGCGAACACGGAGGACAGACAGATGCGCACCCCCACCCGTCTCTTCCTGGTCGCCCTGCTCGCTCTCGTCCCGGCCGCGTGCGCCAGCGCGTCCGGCGGCACCAAGGGTGCTCCCAAGGCCTCACGGAACGTGATCCTCGAGGAGGAGATCCAGAGCATTCAGGCGACGAACGCGTACGACGTGATCCGTCGTCTGCGGCCTCATTTCCTCCAGAAGTCGGGGCCGTCCACGCTCGGCTTGGGCGCGGACGACGACATCGTCGTCTACATCGACGATCTGAAGTACGGCCCGGTGTCGATGCTCTCCAGCATCTCGGCGATCTCGATCTCGCGCATCGAACGACTGAGCGCGGCGGAGGCGACGACGCGGTTCGGGACCGGCCACCCGCACGGCGCGATCATGATCTACACGCGCCGTCGGTAACCCCGCGCGTGATCGACCTCCCGTCGTCAACCCCGCGCGTGATCGACCTCCCATCGTCGAGGGATCTCGTATCGGATCCTCTCGGCGACGGGCCGTCTGCGTCCGAACGCGCACTCATCGTCGACTTTCGTCCGCCTCTCCCCCATCGGCCTCGCCGGCGTCGGGCGTGACGCCGGCGAGGCGGTCTTTGCAGACCTCGCGGAGCACGGCCGTCGCGTAGCACCCCGGCGGCAGGGTGAAGCGGAACTCGAGGTAGGAGCCCGCTTCGTCGCTCCCCGGCTCGACGGCGACGTCGCGCAGTGGGAACCGTAGCGCTCGCCGGCCGCCGGTCACGCGGAACGGGCCGGTCGACGGGAAGTCCTCGAGCCGCCGTCCCGCATCTCGCAGCACCTCCTCCTCGATCGCGCCGGGCGCGCCCTCGGCGCGTCGCATCTCCGCGCCGGGGAGCGGCCCCGTCGGCGAGATCTCGAACCGGTCGGCGCGCGGCTGCTCGGCGGTCGCGTCGTCGACGCGGAAGATCCCGCCGGTCGCGTGCTTGACGGCCAGGTCGCCGTCGAAGAGGCGGTCGAGCGTATCGATCCGACGGGCGAGGACCTGGTTGAAGATCCAGGACTGGTAGGCGTTCACGAGGAGGCGGAGCATGCGACGGTCGAGCGCGCGGATCGCGCGGCGCGCGTTCCCCTTCTCGCGGGCCATGGCGCGCGAGAGGCGGGCGTGCGCCGCGTACGCGCGGGGCCAGAGCTCCGCCGCCGCTGCGTAGTCGCCCGCCTCGAAGGCCGTGCGCGCCTCGAGGACGGCGCCGGTATCGTTCGGCCCGGGCCGCCCCGCGATGAGCGCGACCGCGCCGTCGACGTCGCCGGCGATGAGGCGACGCCCGATCTCCGCCGTGTCGCCGCGCACGCCGAATCGCTGCGCGCCGAAGTAGTTGGGAACGCCGCGTCGCGCGAGGACGTCGAGGACGCGACGTACGTCGTCGATGCGCGCGGCGTCGACGTCGCGCAGCCGGATCCTGAAGCGGTTCCCCGACAGGTGCCCGACGCGCAGCTTGCGCGGGTGGCGCGCGACGGAGAGGACGCGGATCCGCGGCAGCTCGAGCGACGCGACACGGTCCGGGTCGACGTGTTCGACGCTGAGCGTCTGACGCGTGACCGCGCGGGCGTCCTTGAGCCCGGCGAGTCCGATGTCGCGCGGCCGGACGCCGAGCGCACGGGCGATGTCGGCCACCGCCTTGTGAGTCGTGAGCCCCGCCTTCTCGATGACGAAGTGGACGTGGTCGCCGCGCCCTTCGGGCGCGTAGAGCGGGATCTCCTCGACGACGAAGTCCTCGTAGCGCGCCTTGAGCGTGCCGGCGACCGCGGGCACATCGGCCGTGAGGTACGGCCACGGCTCGGCGCCGGGCGTGAGGAGGGCGGGGGTGCCGGTCCCGCGGGTCACGCCCGGGTCGCCTGGGCACCCGCCGGTCTCCGGGGTCTCCGGGGTTTCCGGGGTTTCCGGGGTTTCCGGGGTTTCCGGGGTTTCCGGCGTTTCCGGCGTTTCCGGCGTTTCCGGCGTTTCCGGCGTTTCCGGGGGCGCCGAAGTCTCCGCCGGCGGCTGCGCGGCCGACGCGGGGCCGCGCCCGTCGTCGCGTGCCGCGTCACTCACGGCGACAGTCGTTCGATGCGCCAGCCGCCGTCCGGCTGCCGCGTGTAGCGGAGCCGGTCGTGGAGGCGGCCCGGGCGTCCCTGCCAGAACTCGATGACCTCGGGCTCTACGACGTAGCCGCCCCAGCGGTCGGGGAGCGGGACATCGCCGTCGGCGAAGCGCTCCTCGGCCTCGCGGTGGCGCGCCTCGAGCGCCTCACGGCTCGGGACCGGCTCGCTCTGCCGCGACGCCCACGCGGACAGACGGCTCGCGAGCGGGCGGCTGCGGAAGTACGCCTCCGACTCCTCGCGCGGGACGCGGGAGACCGTGCCGGTCACGCGGACCTGGCGGTGCAGCTCCGGCCAGTAGAAGACGAGCGCCGCGTGCGGGTTCGCCTCCAGCTCCCGCCCCTTGCGGCTCTCGTAGTCCGTGTAGAACGAAAAGCCGCGCTCGTCGAGCCCCTTGAGCAGCACCATGCGCGCGGACGGCCGGCCGTCGGGCGTCGCGGTGGCCAGCGTCATCGCGTTCGGCTCGACGACGCCTGCACTCATCGCTTCCTCGAACCACGCCCGGAACTGCGCGACGGCGTCCGGGTGGACGGCGTGCTCGAGGAGCGGGGTCCCGGCGTATTCGCGGCGAAGGTCGGCGATGGATGGGGGCAAGTCGGGCCTCCTTGGGTTCGGCTATGACGCTGCATGGACAATGTAATAGGCGTGCGCCGGTGGCGCGCGGGGGCGCCCGGGGCGGCGCGCGTGCCACGCGCGGGGGGCGGCGGCTGCGCCGGCGGGGGCGGCGCCGCTGGCCCGGCGC
>CALBZE010000094.1 GCA_937889645.1 uncultured bacterium | reverse complement strand
AGGCGGAGTCGGAGGGAGACGCATGAGCGAGCTCCTGCGCTTCCCGGTCCGAGGTTCGGAAGCCGAGTACATCCAGCGGGGACGAGAGGCCTTCGCAACGCTCTTCCCCGGACAAGAGTTCTCAAGCCACATATGGGACCTCACGCCGCTCGTGAAGCGGCGCCACAAGAAGTCGAATGCCCGCGGATATTGGACCGTGCGAGGATCGATGACCGATCCTCTACCGCCCCGGTTCGCCGATCCGATCAAGGCGGCATGCATCCTCGACATGCAAAGCAAGTCGAACCTGATCTTCAGGATCGACACCGCCCGCATGCTGTGGGACGCGCTTCGGGAGCGGCTCGACGGAGATGCCTTCCTTTGGGAGGGCGTCACGAGCGAAGACATGCTCCGTATGGAGCAGAAGATGCGCGAGATGTGGGCGGCTTCGACTACCTACAAGATGTGCTCGGCGTGGAGCCGGATCATCGAGCTGTTGGAGGCCGCGCGCGTCATCAAGCCAATGCACGTCAGGTGGACCACGCCCCGACCCGAGGACTCGGAACGGTTTACGCTCGACGGCCAGGAGGAGCGAATGAAACTCCTCCCCTCCAATGCCGCTCTAGAGGCCGTCGCGGACATTTACAGGACACACGCGCAGGAGCCTAGCGATCGACTGATCTCCTGCGTCCTTGCCATCCTAAATGCGACGGCGCTCCGGATCGGAGAGGTCCTGACACTTCCCTACCGATGCCTACGGGTCCACCGACCAAAGCGGGACGCCCCGCGACAGTGGTCCCTGGTCTACTGGGTCGAGAAGAACAAGAAGCGCTCTCTCGCCACACTCGGCCTTACCGACCTCCAGGCCGAGCTTGTTCGGACGGCGGTCCGAGAGGCCCGCGCAATCACGACCTCAGCCCGCCATCGCGCTTCGGTTCTCGAGCAATCTCCGGGGCGACATCCGCTCCCGAAGACGCAGGGCACGGTGACAAACACCGAGCTGGCGAAGTGGATGGGGGTCGACCGGGGCGGCATCAGCTCCATCCCACCGAACCGCCTGCCTCGGGTTCCTACGGACGATGGCTCCATCTGTTTCCGCGTTGAAGATGTCGAAGTGTATCTCGCAAACCGTCAAGGGCCCCTTTGGGCATTGAGAGGAGGAGGTGCAACGCAGGCGCTGTCGGATAGCCTCTTCGTGGTGAATACGAACTTCTTCCATCGGTCGCGTCCCACGATCCCGTTGCTGGTTGAACTCGTCACTGAGCAGACCGTCAACGATTTCTTGGGTGGTCGGTGGGCGAACGCCTCGCCGGATCACCCCGAAGCGGTTCAGCGCGACGGGAAATGGATGAGGCCCATAATACGATCCGCATTCGATCGATTCGGGCTGACCGAGGAGGATGGGTCACCCATCGAGCTTACGACACATCAGTTCCGGCACTGGTTGACGACCCAGGTTGCGGCAGGAGGCGTCCCGGATCCCGTTATTGCCCGCTGGCAGAACCGATCCCACCGCGCGGATGTGGGTGCATACAAGCATCTCACCAAGCAACAACGCGTCGAGATCCTGCGTTCGGCAATCGTCGCAGGCCGGGTCAAGGGCGAGATCGCCGACATGTACTTCGCGCTCGTCGAGGACGTGCGAGACGTCTATTTGGAGGAGCAGCTACAGCACGTGCACGTTACAGACCTCGGTCTGTGCGTCCACGACTTCTCGGTATCACCGTGCCCGCACCACCTCAACTGCCTGAAAGGCTGCTCCGACTACGTTCACGACACGAGCGACGAACTCCAGCGGCAACAGCTGGTGCAGCTCACGGTCCGGACGAAGCGAGTGCTGGAGGAGGAGAAACGTCAGGCGGCCGAAACCGGTGAGGCGATCAGCGAGTCCTGGATTGCCGAAAATGAGACGGTGATTCGCAACGCTGAACGCACGCTTGCCGCCAATCCGTCGGACGGCACGCCCTTCGTCCAGCCATTCGCCGATGAGAAGTCACGCTTTCAGCCGCTGGAGGCCGAATGAGTCGCCCCACGAAAAAAAGCGAGGTGCTGACCAAGATTCGACCGTATCTCCGTCGCGCGGAAGTGAGGTCACCCGAGGAGATGCCGATCACCTACGCCGCCCTCGCCGAGGAGACCGGCATCGATTGGCGCACAATCAAGCGCTGGGCCGAGGACGAGATCAAAAAGGCGCAGACGATTCAGGAGCGACAACAGAAGTCGGCGCGCCAACAGGAGGAAGACTTCTACGCGGAGAAGCTCGACGCGAAGGATGCGCAGATCCAAGAGTGGCAAACGAAGTACGACACCCTGCTTGCGCGGGTGATGCTCATGGAGGGCAACGCACGCCGCCTTGGCTTCGACCCAGATGAGCTCTACAGGCCTCTCGTACCCCCGGACCGAAGCGTCTCCCGGGCTGGCCGAAAGCGCTGATGTCCATGGTTGCATCGACTGTGGTTCGCCACCTCTGCGCGGAAATCGCTTCAATCGCGCACCGGACTGTGTCCGAAGGTGTGGCATGGCAGGCGGGGATGCTCGTCCTACAAGACGGCTCTCGGCGGCGCTTCGTTGCACCCGCCCTACGGACCCTTCCCCTTGGGTCAGAAGTGGAGGTGTCGGGGACGATGGAGGTCCACCCTCAGCACGGGGAGCAGCTTCGAGTGCTAGAGTGCCACCGGGTCCGTCCACCCACCTCGCCGGATGGGTTGAAGCGGTTCTTGGCGGCGAATATCACCGGTCTAGGTGCCACACGCGCTCAGCGCATCTTGAGCGTACTCGGCACCTCCGCGATCGACGTGCTGAAGGCGGATCCGGTACGGTTGGAGAGTATCTTCCCTGGCCTTGTCGGGCGACAGCTAGTCGAGGCATGGCGGCGTTGGATGCGAACGGAAGAAGCCGATGAAGCGGCCATCGACATTGCCACGTCGCTCACGTCGGCAGGTGTGACGTACAAGACCGCCCGACGGATCGTGAGCTTCTTCCGCTCGCCCGAATTGGCGGATCTCATCCTCAACGAGCACCCGTACCGCCTTATGGACGTGCCTGGCCTCGGCTGGGAACGGGCGGACGCACTCGCGCGGAAGCTGGGATTCGCGCCTGATCATCCGGAACGGCTACGCGCCGCCGCTGTTCATGCCATGGAGAGGGCTCAGGCGAACGGGCATTCCGCTCTTCCGGTCGAAGAACTCGCCGAGTTCGTCAGCGAACTCGTAGGGGCCGACCATGCTGAACCTGCGGTAACGCTCGCTTTGGATGCCGCGGAAATCGTGGAGGATGGCGAGCGAAGCTATCTACCTGCTTCGCTCGAGGCCGAGTGGACGATAGCCAGCCGGCTCCGCCGGCACTTGATGGCGAGCCTCCGGATGACGACTCGGGAGGAGTCAAAGGTGGACGACGTGCTGGCGCGAGCCGGCCTCTCGTCAGCCCAGGAGGCGGCGGTCCGGAGAGCCCTCGTGTCCGGCTGTTTCATCCTCACGGGAGGTCCCGGAACAGGGAAGACGAGCACGCTCAGAGCGTACGTGGAGTGCCTCCGTAGCCTCGGGAAAACGGTGCGCGTCGCCGCACCCACGGGCAAAGCCGCGGCGCGTGCGAATGAAGTCGTCGGGGGTCTGGCTGAAACAATCCACCGGATGATCGGAGGCCCGCCGGGTTCGCCGCGGGCAACCCCGGTGGAGGCTGACGCTCTCGTCATCGAGGAGACCTCTATGTGCTCCCTCGAGGTCTTCAGTTGGCTACTATCGAGTCTGCGTCCGACAACGCAGCTCCTCCTCGTCGGGGATGTGGAACAGCTCCCGAGCGTCGATCACGGCGCCATCCTTCGCGATTTGCTGTTCTCGCGCACGATACCATCCGCGCGTCTGACCGAGGTCTTTAGACAGGCTGAGGGCAGCTCGATCATCGCCAACGCCCACCGAGCGCTGGCGGGCGCCGAGCTGGTCAGTGACCGGCACAGCTTCTTGATCGTGGACGTTTCCGCCCCGACGAACGAGGGTCAGGTGGCTCGCGCTCTCAATCGCCTCATGGACGCCCTCGACTGGCTAATCCAAAGTGAGGGCGTTGCACCCGCCACGGACCTTCAGGTGCTCTCACCACTCAAGCGCGGCCCGCTGGGCGTCGAGAAGCTGAACGTCCTCCTCCAGGGCAAGCTGAACCCCCACGGACGTCCGGGTCCCCGGATCGGCGGCGGAGCCCGTGTGCGCGTGGGCGACAGGGTATTCCAAATGCGCAACGACTACACCCTCGGCGAGTCCGGTGTCTTCAACGGCGAACAAGGTGTGGTGCGCGCGGTTGGGCCCGATCGGGTTCTGGTTGGCTGGGGCGACGGCCGTGAGATCGTCGTCGAGGGATTCCGTCGGTACAACCTCGAACTCGGGTGGGCCACCACCGTGCATCGGGCTCAAGGGAGCGAGTTCCCCAACGTCCTGGGCCTCTTCACCCGCACACACGGAGCCATGCTCTCGCGCCCCATCCTCTACACCGCAATCACTAGAGCACGTGAGCGTTTCATCATGATCACTGATGACGTGGCCCGCTCGCGCCTGCGAGAGGCGGATCAAGATGGCCAAGCGAGGCACACGGGCCTCGTGCGCCATCTGCGTCAGCGCCTGCCGGAGGTCGCTTGATGCCGCGCCCGAGCAAGAAATCCCTGCTTCTAGAGCGCACCGAGGAGTACCTCGCCCTGCATCAGCAGGACCCGGAGCGCTACCCCGCCACAATCGATGCCGCCGCAGAGTTCGTCCCGTGCAGCCGCACGCTCTTCTACAAGAGCGACCCGGAGATCCAAGAGATCGCTGACCGCCTTCGAGAAGCCGGTGAGGCGGTTACAGAAGATCTGGTGCTGACCAGAGAAGACGATACCTTGGAAGTGCTGACGGACGGTGATTTGGAGAAGGAGACGGAGCAGACCATTCGCCGCGCCGTCTGGGCCATGCAGAAGTTCCTGGGACACCACGGGCGGCCAGGGAGACCCGTTGAGGGAGTCCTTGCCGCGTACGATCTGGCCGTGGTTCTGGGGACTCTCCAGCGCGTCCAAGCAGACCTGAAGCCGCTTGTCGCCGAGCAACAACGGCGGGAGCGGGATCGGACGCGGATGCCGGAAGAGCCACCCGCTGATCGCGACCCTTCGCTGTTCGATGCTGCCGGAGGAGGAGGATGACCAACGCACAGGTACCGGCTTTCGAGCCGGAGGAGTTATCCCACCTGCATGCGCTTCGTCGCGCCGCAGCCGAGATCTTCAACTCGACCGTCATCCGGGCGGGCGGGGATATCGGTGTCTCCATCTCGGCCCGCACCGGCGAACCTGTCTCCATCTCTCGGCGCGGCCACGACAGCGAGCGGTTCCGTTCGTTCATGATTGCTCTCCGTCGCACCTACGCACAGAACGATGGCGCGAACTTCCTCAGATCGCTAAACATCCTGTCGAAATGGTGTGAGGAGCGTCGGCCGCACCTCAAGCGTCTGCGAGACAGCTACCTGGCCGTCCTGAGGAGCAAGGAGATCGAGATTGACGGGATGGGCCATGAGGCCATCTTCGAGGCGTGGCTGTATGGCTCGGTCTTTCACGATGACGACGCCGAGCTCCGGAAGAGGTGGGAAGGTATCTCCGGCAATCCGCTGATCGGGGCCGTGGCCAACATGATCGTCGAATCCACCGCAGTCCAGCTGGCACACTACGTCCTGGCACTTGATGATATCATCGCGGAGGTTCTCGGTGAGGAGCCGCTCCCGCAACTCGAAGAGAATCAATCCGGATCGAGACCGGCCGATCCACTGCCCGCCGCCTTCGTCCGCGCAACCGTCAGGCCGCACAGGCAACGCGGTACACTGTGGATCGACTTCACGAACGAGGGAGAGGGAGAGGCCAGAAACGTCACGTTGGACGCCTTCAAGCCGCTGAATGACGGTGACGAAGACGTCCTCATCTCCGGTGAGGCAGAACGGAAGTTCCCCGTGCCGAAGCTCCGGCCCCGGGAATCCGTCTCTCTCATGGCCGCCCCAACCATGGGCTCTCCCACGGAGTTTGAGGTCGTGGTCGCGTGGGACGACCCATCTGGCCAGCGGCGGCGGGAAGACTTCCGAATCGACCTCTTGGCGGTATGACCCGGTTCAGTGCCAACCACCCATCACAGGCCGGCTCTTGACGCAGGTGCACCACATTGAGCCGCCGAACTGCAGGTTTCTCCCTGACTTCAGAGCGTTCAGTGGAGATGCGCCGTTTCACCTGACCACTGTCGGCGCCAATCACTAACTTGTGTAGCATAGAATTACTACGTTCAGCACGGCTCCACAGGAGGAGAGGGTATCATGCGACTGCTTCGGTTCCGGGTTACGAATTTCCGATCGGTTGAGGACAGCGGCTGGATCGAAGCGGACGATGTCACGGCTCTGATCGGCACGAATGAGTCAGGCAAGACCAACCTACTGGTGCCGCTCTGGAAGCTGAATCCCGCTAAGGAAGGAGAAATCGATACGACGGCTGACTACCCGCGAAAGCTGTTCAACGAGTTCCGTGGCAAGAAACCTCAACCCGTTTTCATTGAGGCTGTGTTCGCACCAACTCAGGAACTGGTTGCCGAGTTGGTCGAGCGTACGGGTGCTTCAGCAGACTCCTTTGAGGAGATCTCAGTGAAGCGGCGGTTCGATGGCACTCGAATCATTGACTTCCCCAAGGCGGCGCCGGCGCGTGCGACGGACGCGGGGCCGGTTCGCACCCTTCTTGAAACGGCGCGAACCGATCTGCGGTCTGCTACGCCGTTGAAGAGCGAGGCGGAACTGCACGGAGCTTTGCAGGACGCTTTGATGCGGGCGGCCGGTCGCCTGACGGGCGACATCGTTTCTCGCGAGGTCCTAGAGCAGATCCGTCGGGCTCTGGCCGCCGCCCTTCCGGAGGAACCGGCGAAGACGAGCGTGATCGTACCGCGCTTCAGACAGGTCCTCGAAGCCCTCGACGGCCTAGTGGCGGATCTGTCAAAGCCCGCTCCGCAGCAGGTCGAGGGCATAGCGGATCTCGTCGAGGAGCACCTGCCGAAGTTCGTGTACTACTCCAACTACGGCAACCTAGATTCTGAGATCTACCTACCGCATGTTATCGAAAACCTAAAGCGTACCGACCTCGGCGTGAAGGACCAGGCGAAAGCGCGGACCCTGAAGGTTCTGTTCGAGTTCGTGAAGTTGAGCCCTACCGAGATCCTGGAGCTAGGTCGGGACTTTGAGGATACCCGCCAGAACCGGCAGCCTACCGCACAGGAGATCGAGGAGATCGCCGAGAAGAAAAAGCAGCGCAGCATTCTACTGCAGTCGGCCTCGACGGCGCTTACACAGAGGTTCCGCGATTGGTGGAAGCAGGGGGAGTACCGCTTCCGATTCGAGGCGGACGGGAAGCACTTCAGGATCTGGGTTTCCGACGATAAGCGACCTGAGGAGATCGAACTCGAAGGACGCAGTACAGGGCTTCAGTGGTTTCTGAGCTTCTACCTTGTCTTCTTGGTCGAGAGCAAGGATGCGCACGCAGGTGCGATCCTCTTGCTGGATGAACCGGGGCTCTCTCTGCACCCCCTGGCACAGAGAGACCTGTCCGCCTTCTTTGAGGGACTGGCAGAGACGAATCAGCTCATCTACACGACACATTCCCCCTTCATGATCGACGCCGACCACCTTGACCGTGCCAGGAAGGTCTACGTGGGGGAGGATGGGACGACGAAGGCGACCTCCGACCTTCGAGGCGGCCCAGCCGATCCACACCAGCATGGATCCAGCTACGCCGTTCACGCGGCGCTCGGGATAAGTGTGGCAGAGAGCATGCTCCTCGGCTGTAGCCCCGTGATTGTGGAGGGGGCGAGCGACCAGATCTACCTGAGCGGAATGAAGACCCTTCTGGTGGCGGCCGGAAAACTCCGGCCGGGCAGAGAGCTGGTGTTCCCGCCAGCGGGAGGTGTAAAGGGAGTGAAAGCTGTCGCAAGCGTGCTCGGCAGCCGCGAGGGCGAGCTTCCTCCGGTGCTCGTTGATGGGGACGAAGCGGGGCTACAGTTCGCCCAGGCGCTGAAGAGTGGCCTTTACCGAGGCCTGGAGAGCAGGGTTCTAGATGTCGGGACGATCATCGGTATGGAGGGTGCCGAGATCGAAGATCTGATCCCCCAGGAGTTGGTCGCACGAGAAATTGACCGGCTGTACCGCGAGCCTGACACAGCGTTCTCGGACGTCGTTGTCTCCGGTCGTCCCATCGTCCCGCAGATCGAGGCGTGGGCAGCAGAGCAAGGGGTCGAACTGACCACCGGATGGAAGGTCGACCTTGCCCGCCGCATCAAGCAGGCACTGCTCACCCGTGGCCCCGAGAAGCTCAGCGATGAAGTGTTGGACATGTGGACGGCCTTATTCGGCACTCTCGCTGCGACGGTGGGCGCCGAGGCCGTGGCGGGTTAGGTGCGGATCACCGGGGGCGCCCGCTCTTGCGGTTATCGAAACAGCGGTGTGTGCCGGATGGGCGGAGCGGCTCCGCCAAAACGTCGTTTTTGTCTGTAGTGCCCGACGCCAGATCCGGTAATGCTTCTCAGCAATAGCTGAACACGTTTTTGTACACGCCTGCTACAATGCATTACCGTTCTGATCGCCGGAATCGTCCGGTCGGCGGCCGTGGCTGCGACGGAACCGGCGTAATTCACTGGGGGCAGGGTACAGGGGGCGACGACTCTGTACCCTGCCCCTACTTTCCGAACGTCACCCAATACGCACTCGAAGAAACGAAGCCGATGAGAAAGCACGGCGCGATAGGGCTCCTTGCGATCGGCGTCTTTGCGGGCTGCGGCTCTGGCGAGCCACGCCGGGGCGGGGAGCTGACCGGGATGGTGGAGGAGGTTCACGGCACACGCGTTCTCACGTTGTCGCACTCGCTCGTCGAGGTCGCGGCCGGCCGGGTGAAGGCGAAGACGCTGCGATCGGACCTCCGGATCGGCGGCGGCGAAGACCTGTGGTTCGGGTCCGTGGCCGACGTGGCGGTCCTGCCGGACGGCCGGTTCGCGGTGTTCGACCGCATGGAGAAGCAGATCCTGCTGTTCGACGCCGCCGGCTCCCCGGTTCGCCGCATCGGGCGGGAAGGCGACGGTCCAGGCGAATTCAAGGCCCCCTGGGCGCTCGAGGCCGTGGGCGGGGTGCTCGTGGCGTGGCAGGACTCGCCGAGCCGGACGTTCACCGTGTTCGACACAACCGGCAAGGTGGTCGCGACGAGCGGCGCGGCGGTGCCCGGGGGCTGGCACCGGCTTGCTTATCGGCAACCGACCACGCGCGTCTACGGCCCGCGGGATCAGCGCGGGCCGGAAGACGTGACGCGCAGACTCGTCGCCCTCGGCGACAGCGGGTTCGTCCACCTCATCCAGTTCAACGAGCTGGACAGCCTGGATATTCGCAATCCCAGGAGCTTTCCGTCACCGCCCGCCCATCTCATTCGGTACGGCCTGGACGCGACGGTCCGGGACACTCTCGCGACGGTGTCCGGAACGGCGACGGAGGCGTGGCTGCCCGCCCCGGTGCCGGGAGGATATCCGCTCTACGCCCAGCCGTTGTACTCCGGCCGCCCGGTTTGGACGATCGGCGACGGGTGGTACGCCGTCGGCCACGGAGATTCGAGCAGCATCTCCGTGCGGTGGTTCGCGGGCGCTCCCGACCTCGTCGTCCGGCTACCCGGTGAACGCACCGAGATCACCTTCGACGACCGGATCCACGGCGCAAAGTGGCTCAACGCCCATCAGGCCCTGAACTCGAGCTGGTCCCGAAACCTCCTTGAAACCGCGAGCGCGAAGGGCATCGAGGAAGGTATGCGCGAAGACGCCCGGAACAATCCGTTCGCGCGCTACGCCCCCACCGTGACCGCCCTGTTCGGTTACGCCAACTGCCTCTTCGCCAGCGGCTTTTCTCCGAGCGACTGGCACGACGGGACGTCGATGGTGCTGGTCGTGATCGATGTCGAAAGAGGCGCGATCGACGACGTGATCCGGCTCCCGAGGCCCGCGGGCACGCCCATGCCACTCGACCGGCATGGTGCTGCGGTCGTGGAGATCGCGCACGGCTACGCCTTCACGACCTACCGCGATTACGACGGCGTGTTCTTCGTCGAACGCGTGCCGCTGCCGGACCTGAGCTGCGACGACGGAGCGAAACGGAGCCCGTGACGATCGAGCCCGTCCGCCCGACGAACTTCACGGCTCCGGCTCGGTCGGAACCCGGACAATGCTTTGGGCTTGGGTTCGGAGCTCGAGTGACGCCCCTTCGATCTCTTCGGATCGACTCGCAGCCACCAGTGCGGCGACGGCCGTCGGAAGAACGAGGGCGCTGTCGATCACCAGCGGATAAGGCAATCTGGTCCCCAGAGACCCGAGCATGATCAACGTTCTCCCGGTCGAATCGACCAGCTGAGCGCTCCACCACGAGGCGGAATCGCCCGGGGCGCCGCCGTAGACCACCGGGATCTCGAGATCGCCGTTCCCGCGCCGGGTCCCGGCCCCGTTGCGCGCCAGGAACGCGAGGGGTACGACCAGCACCTCGTCCGTCCGGATCTCCAGCTCCACGCGCGGGACGAGCGTGTCGACGGCCACGGCCGTCTCGACGGCGACGAAAACGATGTCGCATGCGACGAGGCCCGCGATCGAAAGGGCCAACCAGAACGTCTTGTTCATCGCGACTGGAACACCTCCGCCTCTCCTTGCATCACCGTCCCCAGCGCCAGCCAGGGGAAGGCCAAGGCGAGGTCGAGATCCAGGGGAATGTCTCGCGTGGTGACCCTCCGCCATACCCCGCGCTCCAGGGGCCTGCTCATGGTCTGCAGGATGAAGTCGTGCTGGAGCACGTGCGTGTTCTCGTGACGCTGTATGGCGTCGATGTCGCGCCCCGGTTCCCCGAGCACGACGAAACGCCCCCATGCAAAGCCGCCGACGTAATCCGATCCCATCCTGATTCGATGCTCGTCGGCGACGAACACGGGAGCTCCGTTGGACAAAGAGCGACCGAGGTCGAACCTCAACTCGGGCCTACTGGTCGCCCAGACCAAGCCCCCAGGTCCACGAGGCTCACTCGCGCGCGCCTGGGCGCCCTCGGCGACACCTGCACCCAGACCGGCCCGGCCGGGAGCCAGACTTCCGTGAACAGGTCGCGGCCCAGACCGGCATCCGCGACCATGCCGGGGACCCAGCGGCACGGGGATGCATGGGTGTCGCGAGACGGCCCGTATACCAACGGAGGACCGCTGGGTCGTCGCCACGCTGCGCCGGTGACGGAGCCGGTCGGTGTCGGCTTGTCACAAATTCCGACGGTCATATCTTGATAGTAGTCGGATACCGCCGATAGGCAGGCCGGTGCCACCGCGGCTACGCGGCACGAGGCCTGCCGCATCGAAGCGGACACGACCCTTGCCACCCCGGGAGGTGAGCGATGCGCCCTACCCTGGTCGCTATTCTCTTCCTGGTGACGTCTGCGCCCGTCGCAGCCGCGCAGCAGGCGGTGCACCCCGCGCTGCGTCCCGGCCCGGTCGCACCCGGCTTGGCGCAGCCCGAGCTCCGGCTCGGCACGGACGTGCGCGCGATCCCCGGCGTACGGCTCGGCGCACTCGAGCCGGCGGCGTCGTCCGAGCGGTCGACGACCATGCGTGCCCTGTTCGGCGGTAGAGGATCGCTCCTGCACGTCGTGGGCGGCGCAGTCGTCGGCGCCTGGGTCGGGTACTTCGTCTCCCAGGTCCTCGAGAGCGATTGGGACCGCAGCGACATCGACCGCGCCGCATGGGCGGCCGGCGGCGCAGTCGTCGGATCCGTGTCCGGCTTCGCGGTCTCCAGCGTGTCCCGGGGACCCGGCACCGGCGTGCGCGGCCTGCCGCCGACGGGTCGCAATCTGATCACCACGGCAGAGATCCGGCAGTCCGGCCAGGCCGACGCCTACTCCGTGATCATGGCGCTCAGGCCGGACTGGCTCATCACGCGGGGGACGCACAGCATGCGAGAGACGCCCCGGGGCCAAGTGTCCGGCCTGGACATCGTGATCACGGACGAGGGGACCCCGTCGATCAAAGTGTACCTGAACAGCGCCTACCTGGGCGGGATCGGCGAGCTGCGCCAGATCCCGGCCGCGGAGGTGACGCTCCTCGAGTACCTCAACCCCGCCGAGGCGACCCAGCGCTTCGGCGCCGGTCACACCCACGGAGCGATCATCGTCCACACCGGCTGACGCCGCCGGGCCGCCCCGTACGGGTGCACGCGAGCCGGCCTAGTAAGAGGTAGAGGCGACGTGGCGCTCACCCGCGTCGCCCGTGCCCTCGCCGGTGATCTTGCGCTTGGCCCGCGTCATCAACCCGGCGATCACCGCGCTCGCCACGGCGCCGCCGATCTGCCGAGCCAACGACGGTCCGCCCGACTCGCCCCGGCCGCGCCGGCTCCGCTCGCGCAAACGATCGCGACGCTCCGCGCGCCACCGCCGGAGCGCTTCCCGCTCGTCCTCGCCCAGCATCTCGTGCCGCTCCCCCTTCTTCCCGCCGCCCGTCAGCAAGCCGAGGAGGATGCCGGCGCCGAACGCGATCCCGATCCCCGGGAGCGGGTTCCGCCGCATCCGAGTCCGGATGGGACGCGCCACGTCCATCTTCTCGCGGATGTTCTCCCGGGCCTCACCGATCCGATCCTCGATCTCGTCCAACGTGGCGGAGATGCGACCCCGCGTCTCCTCGATCGCCCGACGGGCCTCTTCCGTGGTCGCCGGCTCCACCGCGGGCGCGTGCTCCGAATCGGGCCGCCCGCCCACTCGCTCGATCCTGATCTCCCGTGCCATCCGTCGCTCCTCCGGTCGCGGTCCCGGGACCACCTTTGCACTATCCGTTCCTTCCGTCGGCCGGGAGTCGACTCGCGGCAAAAACGACGGCGGGCCGGCCCCGAATGAGGCCGGCCCGCCGTCCGTCCAACCGGGCGACTCCTTACGGAAGCGCCCGACGCTGCTTCGCCTCGAGCCGCGCCGGCGAGGGCGCCGGCGTATCGATCACCTCCAGCTCTTCGGGCGCGAAGAATCGCGTCTCTCGATCGCCATCCAGCAGCACGCCGTACCGGTGTGCGCGGTATTCGCTCGACTCCACCACGGTCCCTTCCCGTCCGATCGCGGCAGGATCCAACGGCAGCGGCCCGCGCCGGATCCTCACGCGCGTCCCCTCGGGGAGCAACGCGCCGACAACCGCCATCTTCGCCTCCGGGTTGAGGTTACTACGTCAAAAGCCCACGGTTACAATGGCGCGTTTCCTCCCGCGGCGCAATCCCTTGCCGCACCTGCAAGACCCGCTATATTCCCCCCGCTCGTCCGATTCATCGTCGTATGTGATGCACGGATTCACGGGAAAGCCGACGCAATGATCACCAAGCTCGCCTACGCGGCCGGTTTCGGAATCGGCCTGACCTGGATCGCCCTCGCCATCCTGGCCCTCAGGTCTGCCGCCCAGGGCTTCATCGACAACCGCTCCGACTGGGGCGTCGGCTGGGGGCTCGTCGGGATCCTCCTCCTCGCGGCCGGCACGATTGCCATCGTCGGCACCTGGTGGCACCAGACCCGCGTCAAGGGGCGCCATAACGCTTGAAGCCGCCTCCGCACCCGGAGACGGCTTCGAAGATCAGGCCTGCTTCTTCCAGAGCCCGAGCAGTTCCGCTTCGAACTGCTCGGGCGATCGTTCGTACTCGGCCAGCCACGCTTCGTAGCTCGGCAGCCCCAGCCGCGCCGCAAGCACCTCCGTGACCCGGGCGACCAGCTCGCGGTAGCTCACCGCCCCGTGCGCTCCGTCCTCGGATCCGACAGACAGACCGGACCCCGATACATGCGCGAGGTCGTAGATCTGGTCCGGCGTCAACGCCAGGAACCGATCCGCAACCCGCGCAGAGCACCAATCCAGATACTTGGCCCGCAGAATCCGCTCGTCCGCGGGTTCGATCGACATCGCTAGAACCGGGTGAGGGGGATAGGACGCCTCTCTCGAGCGCCGTTCCCGACGCCCATTCGATGGCCCGCCCGCTCCTTCCTCAGAGCACCGCGCACGCGCAAGCGTCGCGACATGCGCATGTTTCCTACCCTATGACCGCCTCACCCATCCGTCAAGCCCGCCGTTCACCGCTCGCCAGCGACCCCATCCGCACGCGCCAGCTCCTCGAAGATCGCTCGCCGCGTCAAGCCGTACAGCAGGATACGGCTGAGCACCTCCGGGTCCCTACGCTGCACCTCCTCGACCTCCGCCGCCACCGCACGCGGCAGCTGCACACGTAGCTCCACGGCACAGGTATCCCACATACGTTCGATCCCGAGCATGAAAAAATTTGGAGTTTGTGGATGGGGTCCACTGCTGCTGCGGAGCCCGTCTGCCACCGGCGCTCCGCCGTGCGGGTCATCGGCAAGATAGGGGGCGCGCCCCGTCCCCGTCAAGCATTTTCGTAAACGGCGCAGCCGCAACCGGTTAGCCGCAAATCATTGAAATACAACAAGATACGAAATCGCCCACCCGCGGGGTTTCGGGCTTTTCGGCGAGTGCGGAAACCTGCGACGGAGGGTGCGACGAGGCGGGCGAACCGCCTGCTCCCCCGTCACTTGTGGAGCCCGGCGAGCGGATCCCGCCGCCGCCCGCCCCACCCGAAATTCAAATGTTTATGCCACCACCGCGGGCGTCCGCAACAGGTACGGCTCGACCGCAGGGACCGGGTCGCGGTCGAGCTGCACGAGTGTGTCGCGCGGGCCGAAGATGTCCAGCGCGTGCCGAATGGACCGGTAGCGGTCGGGCTCGTAGGTCGCGAAGAGCCCGAGCAGCCCGTCGCGCACCTCCCGGAGCTGGGCGCGCGCGTCGTCGAGGTTGCAGGGGAGCGGGAACCGGAGCTGATAGGCGGCGCCCGTGGCCGCCGGCGCGGCGCGCACGTGCGCGCTGGGGAACAGCGATGCCAGGAGCCTCGGTTGCACGCCATCGGCCTGGCCGCGCCAATGCACGACCAGCGCGTTCGCATCGCAGTCCAGGGTCGCTTCGATGCGGTCGTCCGGCCCGGCCTGAATGCGGACCGCCGCATCCTCGTGCGGGTCGAGGTCGCGCAGTATGTCGCGGAACCCGAGGCGCAGAATGGTGGTCCGGGTCAGGGCGCCGAAGCCGGACTGCCCGAGGACGCCGAGGGCTACGGTCTCGCAATAGGCGCGCAGCGTGCCGGGCGCATCGTCGCCCGACGCATCGATGTCCCGCGCGCTACGGAGCAGGAGGCGGACGTAGTCGAGGGTGGAGGGGTAGACCCAGTCGAGGATCACCACGCCGGTCGAGAGGTCGAGGTGCAACATGCGCCCGCTGCCGAGTTCGATGGCCTCCGCGGCGGCCACGTACTCGCCGTCGACGACGAGCGCGACCCCGAGGTCGTCGGCGCCCGGGCGCGAACCGTCCACGAGCTGACCTTCCTGGTAGCGAACGATCGCGCGGGTGAGCGAAAGGTCCCCCATCCCGGGGAACTCCATCAAGGCATCGAAGCGTGCGCGGGCCGCGGTTCCCATTCCGCCCCTCCTGTGTGTCGGTCGGCGCCTCGCGCGAGCCCTCCGCCGCCCTTGCGGTCGTCACGCCCCCGCCCGCCGCGGCGTCACGCGGGCGACCGGTGATCTCCGCCTCGAGACCCCGGCCGGCCGTCCTTGCCCCGGGCATGCGTCGCGACGGAGGGCTCGCGCCGTTTCTGACTTCACCGGCGGCCCGAACGCAAGAGCGGGCCCCGGCGCAGTTTCGGGACGTACTCCTCCCTTGCGCCGCAGGCCCGCTTTTGTTAAGCTTGGCGGTGCCACCCACCGAAGCTGGAGCCGCCTGCGACGCGGCACGTGGACCCCGGGAGCTGCCACTCTCGGGGTCCTTCGTATTTGCAGCGGCCGGGCGAGCCCGGCCCGGGTCGGCGGTGTCCGGTCCGCGGCGTCCGTGACGGGGCAAGCGAAACCGCCCACGCGTCGAGGGTACACGACTCCCTTGACACGAGGGCGGCTCGCGAATAAACTGGACTCCAGCCACGGAGGTCCGCGGGCCGCCACCCGCATCGACCGCAAGGACTCTCGGTTGCCAGCCGAGAGTCCTTTTTTCGTCTCGGCATGCGGGGTGACGCCCCCCGAGGCCGAGAACGCCCCGCGGTGCGAACCACGGGGCGGTCCTATGAGTATCGACCGAACCAGCGACGGTCGTTAGAGCCGCCGACGCCGGCGCCACCCGGAGATCGGCGGTGTGACCCTACCATAACGCGGGGGTGGGCGGGGGTCAAGGATGGGCGCATCGCGGGCTCGAGCGCGAGCCGAGTCGCTTGACACCGATCCCCTCTCGCATCAGCTTGGGCATGAGTCGGGGGGCGGCGGTCACCTTCGACCCGCGGCCGTACACTCCGCACGACACGGTCGTTTCTCCCGTGCCCCAACGTCCGACGACGGATCCATGCAAACACCTTCGAGACAGCAGTCGCCAACCGCTACGGAAGCGGAATCGGTCGCGACCCGGGGGCTGCCTCCGCGCACCCGGTGCCGGTCATTCTGCTTCCTGGAGCGGGAAGGTGAACGGTGGACCGTCTTCCTGGTCACGTACCCGGAAGAGGACCGGGGCTGGCGCGGGTACTTCCTGTTCCGCGCGGCGTCGTCGGGCGTGGATGCGCCGGAGATCCGGACCGCGGACCTGTTCCTCGAGCCGAGCGAAGCCGAAGTGGACGCGCGGGCCCGGGGCCTCGGGCGGCCTCTGATCCACGCCCTGCTCGAGTCCGCGCTGGACGCATACGAGCGCAAGAAGGGGGTTTCGGAAGACACGCGCAGGTGGTTTCGCAACCTGCTCGCGCAGCATGCCTCCGAGCGCATACCGGACATCGGCACGCCTTCGGAGGAGCTGTCGCTCGCGCACCTTCGGTCGCTCTACGACTCGTACCGGCTGGACCAGGTGGCGCACCTGATCGCGCTGATCGACCCCGAGGACTTCCGGGTGCTGGTCGAACGGCTGCTGGACGGCCGGTCGATCGACTTCCGCGCCCGCGACCGCTTCCAGCTCGCGATGATCGTGGTCCAGGAGTTGGAGAAGCGGCTGCCGCTCCCGCCGCTCGAGGTGTGGATCCAGGATTTCCTCGCCCACCGGGAAGAGTACTACCTGTACAGCCACGCGCTCCATCGCGGCGGCGAGCTGCCGTAGCGATGCCGGGCCGAGGGCCTGCGCGCGAGCCGGCCGCCGGGCCGGGCGGGCTTCGCCCTGGCGAGCAATGAGGCCGGAAGAAACAAAGAGGCGGCCGCGGAGACCACAATGGTCTCCGCGGCCGCCGCGCGTTCGGGCCTGCTTCGAGAATCGGCGACGTCGTCGGCGCCGCCGTGCGTCCTCCGATCAGCCGCCGAAGAGCGCCATCACGGCTTCCCGGGTCGCACCGAACCCGGAGTACAGCACCACGACGAGCAGGATCGGCACGACGATCCGCAGCGTCCAGAGCCATCCCTTGAGGTACGGCTGGAACCGCTCGCTCACGCTGCGGGAGACCTCCTCGAGCGGGTTCTTGTAGAGCCAGCCGACGAGGACGGCGAGGCCGAGCCCGCCCAGGGGGAGGAAGATGTTGTTGGTAATGGCATCCAGCGCACCGAGGGCGTCGATGCTGGATGCCGGCCACAGGCCGAGCAAGGCAATGAGCGAGCCGGCGATCACGGTCGCCTTCTTCCTGGCCATACCCCACTCGTCGATCATCGCGGACACGACCACTTCGAGCAGCGAAATGGCCGAGGTGATGGCGCCGATGAACAGGGCGACGAAGAAAAGGACCCCGACCACGCGACCGATCCCACCCATTGCGTTGAAGGCGCCGGGGATCGCGATGAAGAGCGCGCCCAGGGTGCTCTCCCCGACCGCGCCCTGGAGCCCGAGCGCGAAGATGACCGGGAAGACGACGAGCCCCGCGAGGAACGCGACGGAGAAGTCGGAGAAGGCGATGACGGACGCCTCCCTGGGCAGGCTTTCCTTGCGCGACAGATAGCTCGAGAAGGTGAGCATCGCGCCCATCCCGAGCGAGAGCGAGAAGAACGCCTGACTCGCCGCCGCGGCCAGCGTATTGGCATTGAACAGGTCCGAGAAGCTCGGCGTCAGATAGAACGCGTACCCTGCCCCGCTACCGGAGAGCGTAGCGGCCCAGACGGCGAGCCCGAGGACGATGAAGAAGAGCGCCGGGATCATGATGACGCTCGCTCGCTCGATCCCCTTCTCCACACCGCCCATCACGATCGCGATCGTGACGGCCATGACGAAGAGGTGGAACCCCATGGCGGGCGTCCCGCTCGCGATCAAGTCGAAGTAGGCGCCCGTATCCTCGGGGAAGCCGCCGAAGATGCCGGCGAGCGCGTAGCGTGTGACCCACCCGGCGATGACCGAGTAGAACGAGAGGATGAGGAACCCGGTCAGCACGAAGAGGAACCCGAGCGGAACCCAGCCCTTGCCGCCGGCGAGGCGGAGCGCGGAGATCGAACTCTTCCGGGTGCCGCGCCCGATCGTGAACTCCGCGAGCATGACCGGGATCCCGACGGCGAGCGTCATGGCGATGTAGAGCACGACGAACGCCGCGCCGCCGTACTCGGCGGTCGCGTACGGGAACCGCCACATGTTGCCCAGCCCGACGGCGGACCCGATGGCGGCCAGGACGAAGCCGAGCCGCGTCTTCCACATCTCGCGCGCGAATTCCGGCGCATCCGCGTGTTCGGGGCCTGCGTGCGCCAGGGCCGTGGGATCGGCCGCGCCCCCGCTGTGAAGATCTCCGTTCATGCCACCTCGCTTGTGTTGAGGAATCTGGCGGGATCGGTTGAATTTGCGCGAAAATGGTATACGAACGCAAGTTGTCGGCGTTCCACCCGCCGGCCGGCGACCGTTCTCCCAGTACGACAGGCAGGGTGCCCATGGCGTGGCTCCGCAAGAACTGGCTCCTGATCTTCCTGGTCTTCGTACCCGTCGCGCTCGCGCTCGAATACGTGTTCCATTCGAGCGGGATCGCGATCTTCATCGCATCGTCGCTGGCGATCATCCCGCTGGCAGGCTTGATGGGTCGGGCGACGGAGCAGCTCGCCGAACGACTGGGCGAGGGCGTGGGCGGGCTGCTGAACGCGACGTTCGGCAACGCGGCCGAGCTGATCATCGCGATCATGGCGCTGCGCGCGGGGTTGTACGACCTGGTCAAGGCGTCGATCACGGGCTCGATCATCGGCAACACCCTGCTGGTCTTCGGGCTGGGCGCGGTGTGGGGCGGGATCAGGCACGAGAGCCAGACGTTCAACCGGACGGCGGCGAGCCTGGGCGCGACGCTCCTGGTGCTGAGCGCGATCGGGCTGGTGGTCCCCGCGATCTTCCATCACCTGGCCGGCGCGGGCGCCGTGGTGCTGGAGCGGGAGCTGAGCTTCGAGATCGCGCTGGTCCTCATGGCGACGTACGTGCTGAGCCTCGTCTTCACGCTCCGCACGCACAAGCACCTTTACGTGGGCAACGCCGGCCCGCACGGCCTCCACGAGATAGACGCGGAGCTGGGCTCGACGGGGCGGGCGCTGCTGCTCCTCCTCGTCGCGACCGCGGGCGTGGCGCTCATGAGCGAGTTGCTCGTGGGCGCCGTGGAGGAGGCGGCCGAGGCGTTCGGCATGTCGGAGGTCTTCGTCGGCGTGATCCTGGTCGCGCTGATCGGCAACGCGGCCGAGCACTCGACGGCGGTCCTCATGGCCGGGAAGGACAAGATGGACGCCGCGATCAACATCGCGGTCGGCTCGTCGATCCAGATCGCGCTCTTCGTCGCGCCGCTCCTCGTCTTCCTCAGCTACGTGATCGGTCCGCAGCCGATGGATCTGATCTTCACGACGCTCGAGGTCGTCGCGGTGGCGATCGCCGTGGCGATCATGGCGCTGATCTCGCAGGACGGCGAGTCGCACTGGATGGAGGGCGTGCAGCTGCTGGCGGTCTACGTCATCCTGGCGATCGCGTTCTACTTCCTGCCGACGTGAGCGGGGCTGCCGGCGTGAGCGGTGCGCCCTACATGAGCGGCGCGCCCGATGCCATAGGCGCGCCGATCGGCATCGGCGCACGAAACGTGAGCGGCGCGGCGGGGCACGCGACCTGCGCATTCACGCCCGGGAAGGAGGTGGAATGCGCAGATTCCGAACGATCGCCGCGATCCTCGCTTTCGCGCCGGCCGCAGCGCTTGCCTGGGGCGCGTGCGGGCGTGAGACGGGCGAGGAGGTGCAACCGGCGCCCGAGGCGGAGACGCCGCTCCCCGACCGGCCGGAGGTCGAGGGCTACAATCCGGAGTCGCTCGCGTGGTTCCGGGAGGGGCGCCCCGTCGTCTTCGAAGCGCGGGAATGGCGCCCCGTCGGCCAACCGCTCCCGGCGACGGCCGACTCCTTCCAGAGGGTGGGCGAGTTCGAGGGGATGGCGCTTTATGCGGCGCGGGAGGACTCACCACCGTACGATGCTCTCTTCTTCCCTCTTGGCAACGACCTGTGGCAGCCGCTCGAGGCGGCCGAGACGGTCATCTCGGATCGAAGCCCGTGAATGGCGTGGGGCCGCCGATCCGGACGGCGTCCGGATCGGCGGCCCCACTCTCCGCGCGCGGCACGCGGCCGGTCTCAGAGACCGAAGTCCACGGGCACAGGCTTCTCGCCCGAGTAGTCGTAGAAGCCGCGCCC
This sequence comes from uncultured bacterium, assembly GCA_937889645.1. Classification (GTDB taxonomy): domain Bacteria; phylum Gemmatimonadota; class Gemmatimonadetes; order Longimicrobiales; family RSA9; genus CALBZE01. Next base: position 42,535 of record CALBZE010000094.1, on the reverse strand, counting down.
GGACTTCCTGCCGAAGTACCCCATGCTGACCATCCGCTTGAGGAGCGGCGGCGGCGCGAAGCGCGTCTCGCGGTACTCGTCGAACATGATCTCCGCGATACGGTAGAGCGTGTCGACACCCACGAAGTCGCTCAGGGTGAACGGTCCCATCGGGTAGCCGGTCCCGAGCACCATCCCCTTGTCGATGTCCTCGATCGAGCCGAGCCCCTGCTCGAGCGCGCGGATCGCGTCGAGCATGTACGGGACGAGGAGCCGGTTGACGATGAACCCCGAGGTGTCCTTGGCGACGATCGGCTCCTTGCCGAGCGACTTCGCGAACTCGAACGCCGTGCGGAACGTCTCCTCGCCCGTCGCGATCGTGCGGACGACCTCGACCAGCTTCATCACCGGCACGGGGTTGAAGAAGTGGAGGCCGACCATGCGGTCCGGGCGGCTGGTCGCGGCGGCCATGTCCGCGATCGTGAGCGAGCTGGTGTTGCTCGCGAAGATCGTCGAAGGCCCGCAGACTTTGTCGAGGGTGCGGAACATCTCGTTCTTGAGGTCGAGATCCTCCGTCACCGCCTCGATGACGATGTCGACGTCCTTGAGCTCCTCGAGGGAGGTGGTGAAGTGGAGCCGCTGGAGCACTGCGTCGCGCTCCTCGGCGGAGAGCTTCCCCTTCTCGACCGCGCGGCCGAGGCTCTTCGCGATGGAGTTCCTCCCCTTCTCGCAGAGCTCGTCGCTGACCTCGCGGACCCAGGTCTCGTAACCGGCGCGCGCCGCCACTTCGGCGATGCCGCTCCCCATGAGGCCGCACCCGAGCACGGCGACCCTACGAATATCGGCCATGTGTCCTCCCTCGGATCTTCGGGTTCCTCCAGCGAAACCGGCGGGAATATGGGGGCGAGGCCCGGCGGGATCAACGGCGGCCGGGGAACCAGTCCTCGAGGCCGCCGAAGAGTCGCCTGCGCCAATCGGCCGGCGGCGGGACGAGCGGCTCGCCGTGCTCCAGCCGATCGAGCAGCCCCTCGACCTCGATGCGGGCCCAGGCGGCCTTCTTGCGGAACTGGTTGCGCGCGATCGCGACGCCCGCCGCGATGCCGCTGCTCACCATCCCGCCGAACGCGACCACGCCGGCCGCGACGGCGCCGTAGGTGCCCACCACCTCGGCCGCGGCGCCGCCGGTCACCGCGGCGAGCCCGGCGCCGACCAGCACACCGAAGATCCCGCCGGTCGTCGCGCCGGCGGCAACGGCATCGCGCCGCTGGGCGGACAGGTCGACCTCCATGCGGACGTGCGCGAACGTGGACTCGAGCGGCTCGACCGCGACGGACACGCCGCGGGCGCTGGACAGCTTGAAGCGACCCTTGTGACGTGTGAACGCCCGCGCGACCTGCGAGACGAAGTCCTCCGCCGGGGCGTACCACCCGCCGCGCTCCTTCTTGCGGAGCGGGTGCAGGTACTCCCGCGTCGTGAGGTACTCGTGGATCGTCCTGTAGGCCCGGTCCGCGTCGTGAGGAACGACCCGCATTCCCCGAACCGTGGCGGGGCCGCAGATACGGTCCAGGAGCGAATCCGCGGCGGCGGGCGAGTCGCCGAGTTCGAGGAGCGCCTGCCGGACGTGCCGGGTCGGAAGCCCCAGCTCGGACGCGATGCGGAGCAGTTCCTCTTCGGAGATTCGCTCGTCCGCTTCCGCCTCGGCCGCGTAGAGTTCGGCGGCTCGCCGGATCACGGCTTCGAGCTCGCGGCGCGTGATGCCGCGTTCGGGAGCGCGGGTCGGGGATTTCGGTTCCACGCCCGTAAATCTATGTGAAGCTTCAGATCCCGGCGAGTGCCCTATCGACGACGCGGACGAGGCCGGCCTCGAGCGCGTCGGGGAGCGCGAACGCCGCGCGGAACTCCCTGGCGAGCGCCTCGTCGTCGGCGCGGTCGACGTCGCGGCCGATCGCCTCGAGGTAGAGCCGGTGATACTCCGGGGCGCGGCGCGGCGCCGTCTTCTCGAGGATCATCGCGCCGGCGCGCACCGCCGCGAGCGACGTCAGCCGCTCCTCGCCCAGTTCGCGCAGCTGGGCGGGCGCGACGTAGTCGCGGACGGCGTCGCCGGCGATCGGGTAGGTCGTCTCGTGGACGAGGGCGAGGACGGCGTCGCCGGGTCGACGCGCGGGAGGCAGAAGGACTGCCGCGCGCGGATAGGGGAGCCCGCCCCTCACGAGGCGGCCTTCGGCGCCTAGCGCCGGCACGAGGAGCAGCTCGCCGTTCTCGAGCTGGGCGTAGTCGAGGTAGACGGCGAGCGCGGGCGCGAGCGCGTCCCATTCCCGCTGCACTTCCACGACGCGGGCTTCGAGTGCCGGAAGCTGCTCTTGCCAGTAGTTCGCGAAGAACGCCTCCTGCTCCAGGCGCAGGAGCCGGACGAACTGGAGGACCGCCTGCCGCTGTTGGGCCCGTGGGAAGAGCGAGGAGAGGAAGGCGACGACGCGCGCTGCCTCGGCCGACCCCGTCCGCCGCGGGTCGCCTCCGGCCTCCGCCCACGCCTCGAAGGACGAGAAGAGCGCGCCCGCGTCCTGGAAGTAGAGGGGCAGGAACTCGAGCCCGTCGAACGCCGAGGCCGAGAGCGTGTCGGCCAGCCGAGCGGCCGCCGTGTCGAGCGGGGTCGGGTAGACGCCGCGTCGTCGCTTGAGTTCGGTGATCTCCGCGACGTACCCCGACGCGAATCGCGGTACGGGCGTGCGGCGAGCCCCCGCATCCCTTCCCCTCACGTAGGCGAGCCCGTGGTACCAGAGTGCGACGTGCTGAGCGACGCCGACTCGCCAGCCGACCGGTCGCTCGACGTCGGGCGCGGGCTCTTCCGCGCCGGGGAAGACGCCGCACGCCGCGACCATGCCGGCAAGGATCGCCGCCGTCCACGACCGCGACCGGGATCCGCCCGGTCGCCTTACGCGACGAGGGCCCGACACGAACGTGGGCCCGGCAGAAGCCGCCAGGCCCACGGGACAAGCGATCGCGATCGTTCCGGCAGGTCGCAGCATGACTACCCGGATCGGTTTCTCTTGCGCGCGGCTTCGACCTCCTCGGGGTCAAGCTTCGTGCCACGCGCGCCGGGCGCCGACGGCGGTGCGCCGAGCAGGGGCGGGCCACCGGACGATTGCGACTCGGCCGCGGCCGCCCCTTGGCCGGCTGCGCCGGCCCCCGCGCCAGCCGCGCCCGCGAGCCGGTTCAGGAACGGCGTGAACAGGTCGACGGGGACCGGGAAGAGCGTCGTCGAGTTGTTTTCCGCCGCGATCTCGGTGACCGTCTGGAGGAAACGGAGCTGCAGCGCGGCCGGCTGCCCGCCTATGACGGCGGCCGCCTCGGCCAGCTTGGCCGACGCCTGGAGCTCGCCCTCCGCCGCGATCACCTTGGCGCGCCGCTCGCGCTCCGCCTCGGCCTGGCGCGCCATCGCGCGCTTCATCTCCTGCGGCAGGTCGATGTCCTTGACCTCGACGGCGGTGACTTCGATCCCCCAGGCGTGGGTCCCCTCGTCGATGATCCTGCGGAGCAGTTCGTTGAAGCGCTCGCGCTCCGAGAGGAGCTGGTCCAGCTCCGCCTGGCCGATCACGCTGCGCAGCGTCGTCTGCGCGAGCTGGCTCGTGGCGAACAGGTAGTCCTCGATCTCCATGACCGCGCGCACCGGGTCGCTCACGCGGAAGTAGAGGACGGCGTTCACCTTGACCGAGACGTTGTCCCGGGTGATCACGTCCTGCGGCGGGATGTCGAGCGCGACGATCCGGAGCGGGACCTTGACCATGCGGTCGATCCCGAGGGGGACGAGGAAGATGAGCCCCGGCCCCTTCGCGCCCTTCAGCCGACCCAGCCGGAAGACGACGGCGCGCTCGTACTCCCGGAGCACGCGCAGACTGGTCCAGAGGAGGGCGATCGCCCCGACACCGACCGGGATCAGCAGTTCGAGCATTGGGACCTCGCTAGAGCGCCTCGACGATCACGGCGATCCCCTGCCCGCCGCCGATGCACGCGCTGCCGAGGCCGTAGCGCGCGCCGCGGCGACGCAGCTCGTGGAGCAGGTGGATCGTGATCCGCGCGCCCGAAGCCGCGAGCGGGTGCGTGATCGCGATCGCGCCGCCGTTCACGTTCGTCTTCTCCGGATCGAGCCCCAGCTCGCGCGCGACCGCGGCAAACTGCGGAGCGAACGCCTCGTTCACCTCGACGAGGTCCATGTCGTCGAGCGTGAGCCCCGCCTTCTCGAGTGCTTTGCGCGCCGCGGGCGCCGGGCCGATCCCCATGATCGAGGGATCCACGCCGGCGATCCCCCAGGAGACGAGTCGGCCGATCGGCTTGACCCCGTTCCGCTCCGCCCACGCCGCGCTCGCGATGACGGTCGCCGCGGCGCCGTCGCCGATCCCGCTCGCGTTCCCGGCGGTAACCAGGCCATCGGCCTTGAAGTACGGCTTGAGCGCCGCGAGCCCCTCCATCGTCGTGTCGGGGCGCATGTGCTCATCCGTGTTGTAGAGCACCTCGCCCTTGCGGCTCCGGATCGGGATCGGCGCGACCTCGGCCTCGAACCGGCCCTCGTCCCACGCCCGCTTCGCGCGCTGCTGCGAGCGGTACGCGACCTCGTCCGCCTCCTCGCGCGTCACGCCGTACTGCTCGGCGAGCTTCTCGGCCGTCTGCGCCATGGAGAGGCCGCACTGCGTGTCCTTGAGCGCCGACCAGAGCAGGTCCTCGAAGTACTGGCCCGGCTCGCCGAGGCGGAGCGAGCCCCAGCGCGCGCCGCGCACGACGTGCGGCGCCTGGCTCATCGACTCCGTCCCGCCGCACAGGCACACCTCCGCCTCGCCCAGCAGGATCTCCTGCGCTCCATTCACGATCGCCTGGAAACCCGAGCCGCACAGCCGGTTGATCGTGAGCGCCGGCACGTCCTGCGGCACGCCGGCCCGCAGTCCAACGTGACGCGCCAGGTATATCGCATCCGACGACGTCTGGAGTGCGTTGCCGAAGATGACGTGGTCGACCGCGTCGGCCGGGATCCCCGCGCTCTCGATCGCAGCCTTGGCGGCGTGGACGCCGAGGTCCGTCGCGGTGAAGTCCTTCAGCGTGCCGCCGAACGATCCGAACGGCGTGCGCCGGCCGGAAAGGAAAACCACATCCGTGGGGTGCCCCTGCGTTGCCATCGTACTCTCCTGATCGTGTTCGGTGCGGCCGGCCGTCCGGGCGAACGAGCCCGCGTCCGTCGGGCCGGCTATCTCGTCCGCGCGCCGGAGGTCAGCCCTCGCGCAGCCAGCGGCAGATCCAGTCGCCGACGGCCTCGGTGCCGAGCTCGCCGCCCAGGTCCGGCGTGGTCCGACCCTGCGCGATCGATTCCCGGACCGCCGCCTCGATGCGGTCGGCCTCGCGCGGGTAGCCGAGCTGCTCGAGCATGAGCGCCGCCGTCAGGATCGCCGCGAGCGGGTTCGCACGGTCCTTACCCGCGAGGTCCGGCGCGGAGCCGTGGACCGGCTCGAAGAGGCCGGGCTTCCCGGGGTGCAGGTTCGCCGAGGGCGCGAGTCCGAGCCCGCCCACGAGCGCCGCCGCGAGGTCGCTCAGGATGTCGCCGAAGAGGTTGGACGCCACGATGACGTCGTATCGCGCCGGGCGAAGAACCATATCGAGCGCCAGGGCGTCGATGTACCACGCGTCGCGCTCGATGTCGGGGTACTCCGCGCCGACCTCCTCGAAGACGCGGCGCCACAGGCCGCCGACGTTGCGCATTGCGTTCGCCTTGTCGGCGAGGGTGACGCGCCGACGGCCGTTGGCGCGCGCGAACTCGAAGGCGGCGCGAATGATCCGCTCGACGCCCTTGCGGGTGTTGATGTCCTCCTCGATCGCGACCTCGTCGGGCGTCCCCTTCTTGAAGGTGCCGCCCATCCCGACGTAGGGGCCCTCCGTGTTCTCGCGGAAGATCACGAGGTCGACGTCCTCCGGGCGCACATCCTTCAGCGGAGAGAAGCGCGCGTCGTAGAGTCGGACCGGCCGGAGGTTGATGTAGAGGTCGAGCCGGAAGCGGAGCCCGAGCAGGATCTCGCGCGCGTGGGCGTGGTCCGGGACCCTGGGGTCGCCCAGCGCGCCGAGGAGGATCGCGTCGTAATTCGTCTCGAGGTCGGCCATCTCCTCGGGCGTGATGGCGACCCCCGTGCGCAGATAGCGACCCGCGCCGTGATCCCACTCGACGAGCTCCAGCTCGATGTCGGATTGCTCCGCGATGCAGCGGAGCACTTTGGCGGCCTGGCGCGTGACCTCCACGCCGATGCCGTCACCGGGGAGCAGTGCAATCCTGGCCATGTGGGGGAGTATACGGAGCGACCGGGGCCGGCGCCAGCGGGCGCGCGCCCGCTCTCACTGGCTCGACCCCGCTCTCACTGGCTCGATTCGGCCGGAGCGACCACGAGCACGACGCCCCGGACGCCGGTCGCGATGTCGACGAAGGGGTAGGCGCCGGGGGGCGCGCCGTCGAAGCTGACGATCCACTGCGAGCCGCTGGAAAGGAGCGGCGGGCTCCGGAGCTGGGCGGTATTGTCGAGGTACGCGACGGCGGCGGAGTCGATGAGGCCCTGCTCGAAGACGATGGCATGGGCGAGGCCGTCGGCGGTGGTGAAGCGCACGACGTCGCCGACGCGGATCCGGGTCGTGTCGGGTGTGAGGACCCCCGCGCCGCCGAGTTCGACGTCGGCCACGGCGACGCCCGGCTCGAGTCGCACGGTGCCCGAATCGAGCTCGAGGACCTCGCCGCTCTCGCCCACCGGCGGCGCCTCGCACGCAACGGCCTGGGCCGCGAGGAGTAGTGCCAAAACGACATCGGGGCGCCCGATCCACGGGCGCCCCGACGCGAGGGTCCGAGTAAACCTGCTCACCGATTACTGCGTGCCGGCGATCGAAGCCACGTACGCGGCGACCGCCTGGACCTGATCGTCCGTGATCTGCGAGCCACCCTTGGGCAGCATCGGCGCCGGGTACTGCTTCGGCTGCGGGACGCCCGTCTTGACCAGGTCGGCGATCTGCTGCTGCAGGTCGCCCTTCGACGGATCGATCCACAGCCACTCGTTGTCGCGCAGGCTCGGCGCGAGCTGCGAGCCCTCGCCGTTCATCCCGTGGCAGGTGTAGCAGATCCCCTGACCCGTGAAGATCTGCTGGCCCTGGGCATACATCTCCTGCGTCACGCCGGCCGGAAGCTCGGCCGGGGCCTGCGCGCCGGGCTGGGCCGCCGGCGCCTGCGTCGACGGCTGCTGCTGCTGCTGCGTGGCAGCCTGGTCCCCGGACGGCTGGCACGCAGCCATGCCCATCATCCCCAACACCGCGAAGACCGCGGTCCTCTTCGTCCAGCGCATGGGCGTCCTCCTAGAGTGGAATCGGGTCGCGGGTCGTACCCGCTCATGCAATCACGCAACATTCCGGCGCCCCGGGCGCCGGACCGGGGGCCGAAGATAAGGGCGGTCTCGGGGGACGTCAACCGTCCGCGGATCGCGCGCGGGGCGATGCAAGGTGCGCGCCGGCCGTGGACCGGCGCGGCGCGACCGCCCGGTGCCGGCCCCGTCGGTCAGGACCGGCCGGCGGCGACGGGCGTGGCGGCCGGCGCGCCACAGGCGATGCAGTACTTCCAGCCGGACTCCAATACCTCGCCGCAGCGCGCACAAGGGGTCTTGCTCTGGTCCGTCCCGCAGTACGGGCAGAAGCGCACGGGGCGCCCCTCGGGCAGGCGCTCCTTGCAGAAGGCGCATGCGCCCGGGGCCGGAGCCGCGGCCGGACCGTTCCCGCCTGCGGATCGCGGCGCCTCGGCGCCGGCCTGCGGCCGGCCGGACATTAGCGACGACGTGATCGCCGCGGCCGCCGAGGTGCCCGCCGTCGGGCCGGCCGTCGCGGTCGCGGCCGGCGTCCCCCCGGGGCTCGACGCGGCCGCGCCCTTGGGCTCGGCGGACGCCGCCGGTCGCTCGCTCGTGTCCCCACCGGCGGCCGGCGCGGCCGACGCCTGCGGCGGACGCGCCAGCTCCGGCGGAACGGTGATCCACGCGTCGCACGCGGCGAACTTCCGGTAGAGCGAGACGTTCGGGTTGGGCGAGTCGAGCTCCCGGAGCAGCTCTTCGCGCGCCGTCGCAGGCTCCAGCCGAACCCGGCCACCCTCGCCGGCGAACAGGCGCAGGAGCGCGTGCTCGTAATCCGCGTTGAGCTCGATCCCGGCGACCGCGCGTGCGACGCGGTACGGGATCAGGTCCTGGTACACCTCCGCAACGGTCACCGGACGCTCCAACGCGTCCGGTCCACGGCTGCGCAACGCCTGCACCAGAGCGAGGTGGAGGCGGGCGAGAACGTCTTGTGTCATGTGATCATTCCCCTGTCGTGAGAACGGCACGTACTGTCGATGGCGCCTGCCGCAGCACTTCCTCGGCCCTGGGATCGCCCGCGGCGCGCAGGGCGAGGATCAGGCCGATCCAGGCCCGCTCGTCGCCGGGATTCGCTTCGAGCGCGCGCCGGTACTGTTCTGCCGCCGCGGCCGGCCGCTCCAGGTCCATGAACAGGTGGCCGAGCTCCCGGCGGACGACCGGGTCGTCGGGCGCCGACCGGGCCGCGCGCCTGAGGTAATCGGCGGCCGCGGCGTGGTCGCCCTGCCGGCGATTGATTCGACCCAGGTAGAGGAGCACGGTCACATCCTCCGGCGCATCTTCGAGGATGTCCTGGAACGTGGCCTCGGCCTCGTCCAGGCGACCGGCCGCGAACGCGGCCATGGCGCTCTCCATCCTGTCGTCGAACCATCGCAGCAGCACGAAGACGAAGGCGACGAGGACGAGGATCGATACGACGGCGGCCGCGATCGTGAGGCGCCGCGCCCCGGCCCAACGTTCCGGTGGCAACGTCGCATCCGATTCGGCCTCGATCCCCGCCACCTCGTCCCCGGCTCCCGCGGCCACGAGCGGCTCGCGCTCGGCCGCGACCGGCGGCCGGGCCGTCACCTCCTCGCGGAGGCGGGAGACGACGCGGCGCGCGACGTCGCCGTCGGCCGCGCGGACCTCGCCGCGCATCGCGCGTTCGGCGACGCGCTCGAACTCGTGGGCGGAGCCCGCCAGCTCGAGCGAGATCAGCTCGCGCCGGCGCAAGGCATCCAGGAGCCGGTCGAAGGGCAGCTCGTCCGGGGAGAGCGCCGCGAGGCGAAGTTCGTCCGGGGCGTCCGGATCGGAACGCAGCAGCAACCGCAAGGAGCGATCGACGGCATGCCAGGTTTCGACGACGGCGCGTCCGAGCTCGTCGCTCGTGCGGTACTCCTCCAGCATATGGATCGCGTGCTCCGCCTGGTCAAGGGGGCGAAGCACGCGCGAGGATTCGGTCATCCGTTCAGCACTCGATCCACAGCAGCCCCGCGCGCGCACTGGCACGGAGGAACGCCTCGGGATCGTCCGACGGAATGCCGATCCCCGTCCGTGCACGCTGTTCGTCGGCCTGGCGCCGCATGAACTGTGCAACGGACTCGCCGGGAGAGCCGATCGCGTCGCGAAGCTGGCGCACGATGTCGAGCCAGCTCCCGTGGTACGTCTGCCCGTCCGGGAGGCGGATCCGGTGGATCACGGTGTCGCGATCGACCGGTACGTCCTCCTCGGCCTCGGGCTCGTGGACGCCCCTCTCGATCTCGGCCAACAGCGCGTCGATCGGATCGGCCGTGGCTTCGATCTCCTGCCGGCGCGCCTCCCACTCCGCGAGGAGGGGGTGGCCGGGGCGCAGGCCATCGATCGACTGCTTCAACTCGACGAGGCGCCACAGGGCGAGCGGATCCCAGTGATCGGACGTCGGTACGCGCTCGAATTGACGGAGCGCGGCCTCGTGCTCGCCCCGCTCGTAGAGCAGATGGCCGAGGTAAATCCTTGCCTCGTGGAGCTGTGGATCGAGTCGCAGCGCGCGGCGGAGCTCACGGCGAGCCGCGCCGGCGCGACCGAGGCGGTGCAATGTGTAGCCGAGCGCCGCGTGGGCGTCCGCACTGTCCGGGTGCAGCTCCGTGGCTTCGACGAAGACGCCGCACGCTTCCTCGAACAGCTCGGCGCGGTAGAGCGCGCGCCCCATCGAGAGGAGCAGGTCGAGGTCGTCGGCGCCGCCGCCCCGGCGAACGCGGTCGAACAGCGCGATCGCCTCCTGGTGACGGCCGAGGCGCAGCAGCACCTCGCCGAGCCCGACCAGCGCATCCTCGTGGTCGGGCTCGAGCGCGATCGCGGTCTCGAACGACTGCCGCGCCCATGCGAATTCCTCCCGCGCCATTCGCGTGTATCCGAGCCCCACGTGGAGGTCAACGGAATGCGGGTAGAGGACCAACCCTTCCTTCAGCGTCTCGAGCGCCCGGTCGTAGTCGCCGGCGTTGTACAGCCGATGCGCGCGCTCATCGTACTCCTCCGAGCTGAGGAACGGTGTGGCCATGCTCTGCGCCTCCTCTCTACGTCGAGATCAGGTTCGCAAGACGTGGGGACCGGGAAGAGGATGCCAACGGGGCAACGGCTCACAATTTACTCACCGGCTCCGCCGGCGGCCACCCCCGCGTGGCGCTACCGTTCGAGCTGGTTCTCCGGGAGCCGCCAGACCAGTCGCGCGCCGGGGCTGAGCCTTACCGGGTTGGATCGGTAGAGCACCTCGGACTCGCCCACGAGCCGGGCTATGAAGCGGACGGCGCCCTCCGGGAGCGGCTCCCGAATGAGCAGCGTGTTGGTGAACTCGGGCGGCGCCTGACCGAGCGACGATTCCCTACCCGCCTCATCGGCGACGGAAATCTGTAGGGAGGAGTACGTGCCGTTCTGGACCACGACGCGCGCCGGCTCCGGGAACGTCCGCACCGGGGTGATGCCCGCGGCGACGAAGAGCAGGAACGGGAGGACGGGAGAGAACCGCCGCAGGGACATGGTCGCCTCCTTTCGGACGGTGGGCCGTGGACCGGCCCGGACCGGGCGTCCGGGACCGTGGCCACGCCGGGCCCGGTGGGCCGCTCCTTCGTGGTGATACGGCCGACCCGCGTCAGGGTTCCGGGTCCGGTGGATCGACGACTTCCGACATGTACCACCGCCAGTCGACCGGCAGGTTGCGCGGCAGCCTGTCGCGCACCGTCGGATACCGATCGAACGGCAGGCCGTACTTGCGGTTCAGGTAGAAGTTGACCGCGTTCGCGACGACGCCCGACGCGACGTACCCGTGCTCACCGTGCGCCAGGAGCATGGCGGCGACGATCTCGGGCTCCTTTCCCCACGGGCCCGCGATCCCTACGAACCAGGCGTGATCGTCGCCGTGCGGGTTCTGCGCCGTCCCGGTCTTGCCCATGAAGTCCCAGACCGGCAGCCGGCTCATCGCCGCGGTGCCGCCCGGGCCGACGACGCGGCGCAGCCCCTTGCGCAGCACCATGATCTGTTCGTCCCGGATCCCGAGGTCCAGCCCCACCTTCGGCGGCTCGTTCGTCCGGACGATGCGCGGGACCGGCGCCTTCCCGTCCCGCCGTGCGACGGCGACGTAGAGCTGCGCGAGCTTGAGCGGCGTCAGGTTCACAGCGCCCTGCCCGATCGAGAGCGACATGATCTCGTTCTCGTTCGGGCGGTAACCCCACCGTTTCTGCCACCACTCCCGGTCGGTCGGGAAGGTGCTGGACAGCTCGTCCGGCAGGTCGATCCCTGTCGGCGCGTTGAACCCCATCCGCGTGCCCATCTCGAGGAAGCGGTCCAGCCCGACCTTGATGGCAACCTGATAGAAGTAAACGTTGCACGAATTCTTGATCGCGCCGACCAGGTCGAGCGAGCCGTGCCCCGACCCGATCCAGCAGCGTGCGTACCGCCCCTCGTAGCGCAACCCTCCCTTGCACGCGATCGGCATCCGGTCGCCCGGCTTGAGGAGGCCGAGCTGCATGGCGATCGCGGCGGTCGCCATCTTGAACGTCGAGCCCGGCGGCTGCGCGGCCCCGCTCGCGCGATTCAGGAGCGGCACCAGGGGGTCCTCGTTGAGCTTCCGCCAGAGATCCGGCCGGATCCCGCCGACGAAGGCGTTGGGATCGAAGTTCGGCGTCGCATACAACGCGAGCACGCCGCCCGTCTCCGGCTCGATCGCGACGAACGCAGCCTGGAAGTCCTGAATGTCGGCCTCCGCCGCCATGGAGCGGAACAACTCGGCCACGTACCGCTGCAGGTCCAGGTCCAGGTAGAGCCGAAGGTCTCGCCCCGGGATCGCCGGCACACCCGCCTCCTCCGGCAGCCAGCGCTTGATGCGGCCGAGCGCGTCCACCTCCAGATAACGCATCCCGGGCTCGCCGCCTAACACCCGCTCGTACGAGCGCTCGATCCCGGCCTTGCCGATCCAACGCCCCTGGCTGTAGCCCCTGAACTCCGGCAACGCCAGCTCCGCTTCGCTGATCTCCGCCACGTAGCCGACCAGGTGCGCCACCTCCGCGCCCGCCGGATAGCGGCGCTTCGGGTACTCGTGGATCAGCACGCCCGGGAAGAGGAAACGTCGCTCCTGCAGACGAGAGACCGCGGAGTAGGACGCGTCGTGGTCCAGGACCATCGGGAGATGGCTCTCGCGCCGATACTTCCGGAGCGCCCGCTCGATCTCGTCGTCCGTGAGCCCCAGGATCGGCCTGAGCCGCTCCACCACCGCCAGGATCGAGTCCATCGGCGCCGGCATGACGAGGACCCGATAGCCGACGTCGTTCTCCGCCACGATGCGACCGTGCCGGTCATAGATCGTCCCGCGCGGAGCGGGCACCACCACGGGACGCAGCCGATTCTCCTTCGCGATCAGCGCGTAGTGCTCCGTGGTGAAGAGCTGGATCTTGCCCAGCGCGAAGGTGAGCGCCGCGGCGCTGACCGCGATCGCCGCCCGCGCCCCCTGGCTGCGCCGTCGCCTGAGCGTACGCGGGTGCTCGATCCGCCCGTTCCTGACCATCCCGCGCGTCATTCGCGGAAGCGAACGCCACACTCGGGACAGACGAGCTGCCGTCCCCGCGGGTGCAGCGGAGTGCGCCGCGCGTGGCGCGGACACACCGCCTCGCCGCCGTCCTCCAGCGCCCGGCGGACCGCCAGGATCTCGTCGTCAGACGCCGGGGGCACCAGGTACCGCACCCGTTGGGCGCAGCTCCCGCACTCCAGCCACAGCTCGCCGGCGCCATCCGCCACGGTACCGACGCGCACGACCTCGGCCGTGCCGCCGCACCCCACGTGACAGGGCACGGTCGTGCCCGCGTAGAAAGCCTGGAAGAACTGGGGGTCCACGAACCCCGGCCAGGGGCCGACCCCTCGCTCGGTCCCGAATCTGGTCGCCATAGCCACCTCCGCTGCGGAGGCTGAGCGCAATAGTCGTTCCGGGGAAACGAATGTTTGGGAGGGCGGACGGCCGGCGCAGAATGGCGGCGGAGATCGACCGATGCGACCGGGGGCGAACGAGAACGGGACGCAGGATCGCGATTCAAGTGCGACCGTGCGTCCCGAAGATCACCGAGACCGCCGCCCGCAGGCGAGCAGGGCGCGGCGGCTCGGTTTCAGGATCACGCGGCGTTGGCCTCGTCCTGGTCCTCCGAGGCACGCTGCCGGCCATGCGGGATGACGGGCTGGCAGAAACGCAGCCCCAGGGTGCGGAGCTCTTCGAGCTCGCGCTGGGAAAGGTCGGGATAGCGTTCCGCCATGAACTGGAGCGTGTCATCCATCCACTCGATCTGCTGCTCCTCGGTGGCGCCGATGACGTCGCAGCGGTGGATGTGGCTGAAGAGCTCATCGCGCGCCCGATCGAACAGCGATTTGCTAGCGAACCTATCGTGCTTCTTACGAGCCAATCGACCCTCCTCGTCGTTCGTGGGCAGACTCAAATCGTCACGCACGCGGGCTGCAACGTGTGCGGACCGCGTCCGGGACGGCCGAAAAAACGGCGGCAAATATAGCGAGCGACCACCGAGGCGCCAGGGGCGGCGGCCGGGGTCGGCGCGCGCGAGCCGGTCGCCGGCCGACGCGGGGCTCGGAGGAGCGCCACGTGCTTGCGCGAGCGGTGCGCCCGGCGACGCGTCCGGAGGCGCGCGCACTGGAAGAATCGGGCCCGGCCCGGTCGGTGGACGGGGCGCGCGAGTTGCACGGCTCGGGTGGCCGGGCAGCACCGACTCGAGCGGCCGCGAGCACGCGGGCGCGGGTGAACCCACGCCGGCGATGCCGCTCCACGTCGGCGAGCGGCCGCGAGCGCGCGGGCGCGGGCGGATCCACTGGGGGCGCCGCGGAGTGGGGAGATGGGTCTGGTTCAGCGGTACACGGAGGTGGCGGGCTACCGGTTCCATTCGGTGCACGCCGGGGCGGGGCCGCCGGTGGTGCTGCTGCACGGGCTCGCCGGGTCGCACCGGTGGTGGCGGTTCACGGTGCCGGCGCTGATGGGCGACTTCCGCCTGCACATACCGGAGCTGATCGGGTTCGGCGGGAGCCGTGGCGCGCCGGTGCCGCCCGGCGGGATCGCCGGGATGATGGAGCTGCTGGTGGGGTGGCTGGACGCGCTCGAGATCGAGCGGCCGCACGTGGTGGGTCATTCGATGGGCGGGCAGATCTCGATCCATCTGGCGGCGAAGCGCCCGGAGCGCGTGGCCTGCCTGGTGCTGGCGAGCGCGGCCGGGATCCCGCGGAGGCGCACGGTCGGAGAGCTGATGCGTTTCCTCCTCGAGGCGGCGCCGCCGCGCTCGTGGGGCCGCCCCGAGTTCCTCCCCACGATCGTGCACGACGCCCTGCGGGCGGGCCCCCGAACGATACTGCGCACGACGGCGCACATCCTGGCCGACGACGTGCGTCCGTACCTGAGTCGGATCCGGAGCCCGACGCTCCTCATCTGGGGCCGGCTCGACCCGCTCACGCCCCTCACGCACGCCTGGGTCATGGCCGACGCGATCCCCGGCGCGGTGCTGCGCGTAATCCCGGACGCCTCGCACAACCCGATGGTGGACCGGCCGCGGGCGTTCAACGTGCTCGTGCACTCGTTCCTGAAGGGAGCGGCGGTCGGTGCTGCGTAGGGCGACGGTCGAGGTGGCCGGCCGGCCCGCACGCTACATCGCGGCGGGCGCGGGCCCGCCGGTCGTGTTCGTGCACGGGCTGGGGCTGTCGGGCGCGTTCTTCCGCAGTCACTGCCGCGCGTTCGCCAGAGCCGGATTCACGGCGGTTGCGCCGGACCTACCCGGCTTCGGGCGGAGCCGCGGCCCGTGGTTCGGCCTGTCGGTGGAGGCGACGGCGGAGTGGCTGGTGTCGCTCGCGATGGCGCTCGGCCTGGAGCGGGTGGTCTGGATCGGCCATTCGCTCGCGGCGCAGGCGGCGCTCGAGGCGGCCGTCCTCGCGCCGTCACGCGCCCGGGCGCTGGTGCTGGTCACGCCGACCGGCGCCCCGGGTCGGTGCCGGCTGCTGCGGCAGGTCCGCAGCTTCGTCCGGGACATCTGGCGGGAGCCGATCGCGCTGGCCCCGGTCGTGGCCAGGCACTACATCCACGGGTCGCCGACGGCGTTCTTCGGCACGTGGATCCGGGCCGCGCGTCACCACCCCTCCCGCAATGCCCACAGGGTGCGCTGTCCCACGCTCGTGGTGGCGGGGAAGCGCGACCCCGTGGTGCCGAACGACTTCGTCGAGATGCTGGTCCGGCGCATCCCGGGCGCAGAACTGGCCCGGATCCACGGCGCCGGCCACGGGATCACCTTCGACAGATCGGAAGACTTCGACCGCGCCGTGCTCGGCTTCCTGCACCGGGCTCTGGCGCGGCCGTATGCGGCGCCCGACGACGCTCGCGGCGCCGACGCGGCGTGAACTCGCCGGGCGTCCCGGGCGCGGCGCCGCGCCCGGGGCACGCCGGTGGGTCAGGTGGACTTGCGGATCCGGATCGAGCCGTTCACGGTCTCGATCGAGAGCTCGCGGCCGCCCTGCCCCACGCGTCCGGTCAGCCGATTCCGGGCCAGCTTCCCCTGGACCAGGAGCGGGAAGTCCGTCGTGATGCTGCCGTTCACCGTCGTCGCTTTGACGTCGGCGTCCAGGTCGACGGGCAGCTCCAGGGTGATCGAGCCGTTGACGGTCTTGAACTCGACGTCGCCCGTCCAGTCGGCGCGGCCGAACGTGGCGCGGATCGAGCCGTTCACCGTCCGTGCCTCGACGGTGCCGGCCGTCTCGACCTCCACGTCGCCGTTGACGGTGACGGCGTAGACATCGCTGCCGAGCCCTTCCGCCGAAACCCGACCGTTGACGGTCCGCGCGATGAAGCGGACGTCGGCCGGGAGCCGGACCGTGAAATCGACCTGGACGTCGTTGTTGCGGGTGTTCATCCGGCCGCCCTCCCCGGGGGCGCATTCGTTGGGACGTTCACCGCGCGGCGTCGGATAGAGCGCACAGATGGTGATCCCCCACTCATGCTCGAGGACGACGACCTCGACCTCGTCGGGATTGCTGCGTCGGCCGCGCTTGACCGCGTCGACCACTACATCGTCTCCGTCCGCCGGGATGGCGCGGATCGAGCCGTTGACTCCTTTGATCTCGACCGCCTTGCCGGCCGCGATGCGGCCGTTCCAGGTGAAATCCTGAGCGTATGCGGTCGGAGCGGCGAGAGCCGCGGCGGCCAGGGCGATCCCGACCGCGAGGGACAACCGGTGCCTCTGCATGGTTCTCATTTCTTTTTCTCCTGTCAGAGATTCGTCGAGCGGCGGATCCGGATGGCTCCGTTGAACGACTCGAGGTCGATCCGAGCGGTCCCGCGCCCCAGCGTGACGTTGAACCGCTCTCCGCGCCTGAAATCGGTGAGGGCGACGGGCAGGCCGAAATCGACCACACCGTTGAACGTCGAGACCGAGAGCGTCGCGTTGGTGCCGTCGGGGATGTCGATCGTCACGCTCCCGTTGTGCGTCGTCAGGGAGTAGCGCCCATCGTCGCGGATGACGCCCTGATACGAGACCGCCCCGTTGACGGTGGAGGCGACGACGTCGCCGGAGTCGATCCGCTCGAGCCGGATCTCACCGTTCACCGTCTCGACGCGGATGGGCCCCGACACGCGCGAGGCGCGGATGCCCTCGTTGACGCCGGCCAGGAAGATGCTGCCGCGCGCGTCTTCGAGGACGAGCTCCCCCTGGACCGAGCGGAGCTCGATGATGCCGGCGCCGCCGCGAACGTGCACATCGCCGCGGACGGTTTCGACGAAGACGTCGCCGCCGGCACCGACGACCGAGACTTCGCTGAATGGGCCGGTGACGCGAAGCGCGGCCCTGGCGGGGATCGTCACCACGTAGTCGACGGAGCGCGGCAGGCCGAATCGGCCGACGGCCTTGATGTTGACGGCCGAGCCGACGGTCCGGACCTCGATCCGGTCGCCCGCCCTCGTGTCTACCGTGATCCGGACCGCATCGCGGTCCCAGGTGCGAACCTCGACGGAGCCGTTGAGGTCCTGCAGGTGGATGCGCGCGTCTCGCGGCACCGCGAACGTCGTGTCGTACGCAACGGTCGGGGCGGCGAGGGCCAGCGCCGCGACCAGGAATGTGCTCAACATGGCTTCACCCTCACGTCAAGTCTGGGCGCGGACGATCTCGCCGGCCCGGCGCAGGAGCTGGAGCTTGCGGTTCATGTTGTCCGCCAGGTAGCGGTTGAGATACACGTTCGTCGGGTCGCGCTCGAGGGCGAGCCGCGCCTCCTCGATGGCCTGGTCGATGATGCGGAGGTTCGTCTCGAGCACCTCGACGGTGGACGGATCGAGGCGGCCGCGCCCCTGCTCCAGGATCTGCTGCAGCTCGGCGACCGCCTGGTCGTAGGCCGGGCCGAAGCCGTTGGCGGTCAGGTAGACCGGCCCGTCGGCCGGCTCGACCGACGTCGCCACCGGCGTCGCCGGCCCGACACCGCCCCGCGACAGCGCGAGCCAGACGGTGGCTCCGGAGAGGAGCATCACCGCGATCGCCGCGGCCGCGAGCTGCGGGATCGACAGGGTGACGCGCCAGCCGCGGGCGCGGCGCCAGGCCATCGCGTCGACGACCGTCGCGTCGTCCGTCCCGTCGCCGATCCGCTCGGCGATCGCCGGCCAGAGGTCGGCCGCCGGCGGAACGTCCTCGAGCGATCCCGCGAGCGCGACCACGGCGCGAAGCTCCTCGAGCGTCGCGCGGCACTCGCCGCACTCGTCGAGGTGCGCCTCGAGGGCGGCGCGCTCGGCGTCGCCCAGCTCGCCGTCCAGATACTCGGACAGCTGATCCTGCCAGGGGTGCGTCGCATCCATTTCCCCTACTCCTTCAGCAGTCCGCGCAGGAGCATCCGCGCGCGGTGGAGCTGCGACTTCGACGTCCCGACGCTGATCCCGAGACGTCGGGCGATCTCCTCGTGCCTGTAGCCTTCGACGTCGTACAGGACGAACACCTCGCGCGCGCCATCGGGGAGCATCTCGATCGCCGCCTCGACGTCGACGCGGAGGTCCGTTCGGACCGGGCGCTGGGCCGCCGCCGCGACGGCGAATTCGTCCGTCGCGATGCGGGCGGCCAGTCGTGACGCCGACTTGCGGTGCGCGAGGATCACGTTGATCGCGATCCGGTGCAGCCAGGTGCCGAAAGCGGAGTCGCCCCGGAAGGTGTCGAGCTTCCGCCACGCGCGGACGAACACCTCCTGCGTCGCTTCGTCCGCATCGGCGGCTCCGCCCAGCATGCGCCGCGCGAGCGAGTGGACACGCGCTACGTGGCGCCGGTAGAGGCGCTCGAAGGCTCGCGTATCACCCGCCGCCGCCAGCTTCACGTCGGCCGCGTCGGCCGCCGTCGTCTCGTCGGTTCGCGCTTTCGTCGCGGTCGTCACAGTCCCGGTCCCGAGTCGGGTCTCAGCCGGTTGGACAGCCCTCGACCCCGAAAGGTTGGAACGGCTCGCCGTGAGTCGATCCGGCCGGCCGGCCGCCGGCGTTGGCGCGGTCCGAAACTTTCAGGAAACATATGGCGGATGGGTGGGGCGATGGGGTGTGTCCAGTTCGCGTGAGGCAGTCGGACGGCATGCGACCGGCGCCGCCGACTGGTCGTGGCAGTGAAGGAGTACAGTGAAGACCTCAGACGTATCGCAGAGGACATCGCCAACAGCGTGACGCACGGCGTGGGGCTGGGGCTGAGTCTGGTCGGCCTGGCCGTGCTCCTCAGCCTGGCCGCGGATCACGGCTCGACCCGGCAGCTGATCGGGTGCGGCGTGTACGGCGGCAGTCTGGTCGGGCTCTACGCGGCCTCGACGCTGTACCACAGCTTCCGCGAGCCGCGGCTCAAGCACCTCCTCCGCATCGTCGACCACTGTGCGATCTTCCTCCTGATCGCGGGGACGTACACGCCGTTCCTGCTCGTCAACGCGGATCGGAGTTCGACGGCGCCGCTGCTCCTGGCCACGGTGTGGCTGTTGGCGCTTGGGGGGATCGTGTTCAAGATCCACTGCGTCGGGCGCTATCCGCGGCTTTCGACGATCCTCTATCTCGGGATGAGCTGGCTGCTGTTGGCGACGCTCATGCCGTTCCTGCCGGCGATTCCCCCCACGGGGCTGATATGGCTCCTGGCCGGGGGGATACTCTATACCGGCGGGGTGTGGTTCTACGTGAGAGACGATCGGGCGCGCTTCAACCACGCGATCTGGCACCTGTTCGTGCTGGGCGGGAGCGCGTGCCACTACATCGCGGTCTACGTGACGGTTCTGCCGCGGTGAGGCGGGCGCCGGGCACGGCCCGACGCCCGGCTCGCGGGGCCGGCGTCCGGTTCAGGGGCGCGCCCCTGCAGTATAGGTCCGGCGCGCGGCCTGTCGGGCCGGCGGCCGGCTCACCCGACCTTCAGGAGCTCCTTCAACTGCTCCGGCGTGAGCCCCTCGCCGCGGCGGCTGCCCAGCCGGCCGCCCGCGCGGTTGAGTCGCAGGGCGGGCCGCGGCGCCGCGCCGGTCCCGGAGAAGCTCGCCGTGAGACCCGGCACCGACTCGCGCGGGATCGGCTGCCCGAGCACCCGCTCGATCGCGTGGATGTAGGGGAGTTCGGCGGGCGTGAGGAAGGTGATCGCCATCCCCGTCGCGCCCGCGCGGCCCGTCCGGCCGATGCGGTGGATGTAGTCCTCGGGGTTCTGCGGCACGTCGAAGTTCACGACGTGGCTGATCCCCTCGATGTCGAGCCCTCGCTGCGCCACGTCGGTCGCGACGAGGACGCGCACCTTGCCGTCGGAGAACGCGTCGAGCGCCTTCTGGCGCTGGCGCATGTCGCGGTCGCCGTGGAGCACCGTCGCGTCGATCCCGGCGGCCTGGAGGCGCGAGCGGAGCAGGTCCGCGCCGATCTTCGTGCGGGTGAAGACCAGGACCTGCTGCATCCCGTCCCGTCGCAGTAGCTCGAGGAGGAGCGGGATCTTCTGGTCAGGGCGCACGGGGTAGACGATCTGCTCGACCCGCTCGGACGCCGTCGACTGCGGCGTCGCCTCGACCCAGACCGGGTCGTTCAGGATGCGCAGCGCGAGCGCGTGCACGCCGGGCGGCATGGTCGCCGAGAACATCATCGTCTGGCGCGACGCGGGCAGAGCGGCGAGAATCGCCTCGATCTGCGGCCGGAACCCCATGTCCAGCATGCGGTCGGCCTCGTCCAGGACGAGCACCTCGACCGTCGACAGATCGATCGTGCCGCGCTCGAGGTGGTCGATCAGCCGGCCGGGCGTCGCGACCACGACGTCGAAGCCCGCGCGCAGGTCGCGGATCTGGGGCCCGATCGGCACGCCGCCGTAGATCTCGCCGACCCACAGTTCCGTGTGCCTGAGCAGGGCCCGCGCGTCTTCGGCGACCTGCTGCGCGAGCTCGCGCGTGGGGCAGATCACCAGCGTGTACAGCCCCTCGCGGTCGATCTGTCTCTCCAGCGCAGGGATCAGGAATGCGCCGGTCTTGCCGGTTCCCGTCTGGGCGATTCCGACGACGTCGCGTCCCTCGCGTGCCGGTGGGATCGCCCTGGCCTGGATCGGCGTCGGCGCCGTCCAGCCCAGATCGCGGATCCCGGCGAGCAACGCCGGAGCCGACGTCAGCTCTTCGAATCGCATATCATCTCCTCAACTACGACAAACGGGCGCACGTGCGCCCGGAAAAGCTTCGAGGCCGACCGACCGACGACGGGATCGGCGCGGCGTCCTTGCGCGCGGGTCCCTGTTCTCGTCGGTCCGCCGGCCTCATGTCGCACATTACAATTTACCACAAACGCATGCGAATCACAAGGCGGATATGGCGGATCCGGGGACCGTCGCATATTGTTTTCCGTCATCCTTCCCTGCGACCGGATCCGCCGGATCGCCGTTCCGGGGCGCCCCGGCCGATCGGCGCACCGCATCTCCGAATCACTCGAAGTCCGGGTGATGGTCGCGGCATAGAAATCGCCATAGGTGCACGCGACGCCGCGTGACTCGCCGCATGCGACCCCGGTCGAGACGGATCCCGGGGTCGTGCGGGCGCGATGCATGCGTCCATGTCGGCGCTCGTGGGGTATGCCCAAGGAGTGTTCGCGTCGAGGTGGTTGAAGCGTTCCACCATCGCACCCATCCCCTGGCGCGGCTCGTGTGTGCCGTCCGGTTCGTCGAACAGACCTTTCGAACACCGAGAGTGGCCTTCCCCCGGGCGACCGGGCAGCCCGCCCCGGGCGGGAACATCGTGTACGAGTGAACGAGAGCGGAGTGTAGCGTGACGGGAGAGAATTACCTGGGCGTCCTGGAGATCGTGGGAGGCGGCGCGGGATTCGTCCGACGCCGGGAGACGGGCTACTTGCCCGGCGCCAACGACATCTACGTCCCGCAAAAGCTGATCCAGCAGTACGCCCTGCGCACGGGCGACGAGATCAGCGGCGAAGTCGGCCGGTCGCCCGGCCGGGGGAAGAGCCCGCCGTTGGCGCGGCTGGAGGCGGTCAACGGACTCGCGCCGGAGGAGATGCGACGTCGCCCGGACTTCCCCCGGCTCAGCGCGCTGCACCCGCAGGAGCAGCTCGTGCTCGAGTGCGACATCCGGCGACGCGGCCAGCCGGATCACACGAACCGGGTGATCGATCTGTTCTGCCCGTTCGGCAAGGGCCAGCGCGCGTTGATCGTGGCGCCGGCGAAGGCGGGGAAGACGACGGTGCTCCAGAACGTGGCGCAGGGGATCGCGACGAATCACCCGGAGTGCCGGCTGATCCTGCTCCTGATCGACGAGCGGCCCGAGGAAGTGACCGAGATGGAGGCGTGCGGCTTCGGCGAGGTCGTCGCGTCGAGCTTCGACTGCCCGCCGGACCAGCACGTGGCGGTGGCGGAGATCACGCTCGAGCGCGCGCGGCGCCAGGTCGAGCTCGGCCGGGACGTCGTCCTGGTCCTGGACTCCATCACGCGCCTCGCCCGCGCCTACAACGCCGTCGAGGCGGGGAGCGGCCGCACGCTCTCGGGCGGGCTCGACGCGAACTCGCTCGAGAAGCCGAAGCGCTTCCTCGGCAGCGCCCGCAACGTCGACCCGAAGCAGGGCGGCGGCTCGCTCACAATCATAGCGACGGCGCTCGTGGACACCGGCTCGCGCATGGACCAGGTGATCTTCGAGGAGTTCAAGGGGACGGGGAACAGCGAGCTGGTGCTGAGCCGCGAACTGGCCGACCGTCGGATCTTCCCGGCGATCGACCTGGTCGCGAGCGCGACGCGGCGCGAGGAATTGCTCCTGTCCGAGGAGGCCCTCGCCGCGGCCAGCCGGCTGCGCAACGAGTTCGCGGGGTCGTCGGCCGCCGAGGCCATGAATGCGCTCCTCGCCCTGTTGCGGCAGACGGAGTCCAACGAGGAGTTCGTCGGCAGGCTGCTGGCTCGGGCGTGACGCCGGTCGTGCGTGCCGGGTGGCTCGCACGACCGGGCGCCCGATTTTACCGGGCCGTCGCGGTCGGGCGTCGGCTTCAGGCGAGGTGCCGTTGGACGTAATCCATCGCCCGCTCGGCCAGCTCCTGGCTCCTCAGGCCGACCTCGAGCGCCGTTTCCATGGCCTCCTCCATCCCCTTCCCCTCGTCCAGCACGAGATACGGGATCAGGACGGCGCCCACCCGGTTCCCTGACCCGCAGTGCACGATGACCGGACGACGACCCCGATCCCGCATCAGGTCGCGGAAACGGCTGAAGGTCTCGTCCGTGAGGGTCTCCGGGGTCACGGGGAGGTTCAGGTACTCGAGACCGAGCCGACGCGCCGCCGCGGGCTCGTCGAACGGCCTCGGCTCCTCCGGCGCGCGCAGGTCGAGGACCGTCCGATAACCGCGCCGGGCCAATTCCTCGAGGTGCGCTTCCGCCGGTTGCCCGCCCGTGACCACCTCGGGCAGCGGGCACGCCGCATTGGCCAGCCCGGGCACCACGCTCCGAATATCTTCTCTGCCTTCCGCCATGTCGCCTCTCTCCGTGTTCGTGCGGCCGCTCGAGTCCCGGCGGCGCGCAGGGGCGCACAACGCTAGACCCCGGCGCCGAGGGAGTCAAGCCGGGGCGCCGGTTCCGGCGCCCGCTACGCGGCCGGGGCTGGCGGCGATGCCCGGCGCGCACGTGACCGGCGACGCACCGGGGCGCCGCCCCCTTCCTTGCGCGCGGCAGAACTTTCGCCATTCTACGGTGACCCGCGCGGGCGCCTCGATCGGGTGAAGCCCGGCGGGATCAGTCCTCCCACACGCAAGCAGGAAGACCATGGAACACGGACCGTTCACCGCCCCGAGCCGGACGCTGATGGGCGCCGGCCCGAGCGACGTGCCCGAGCGCGTGCGCCGGGCGCTGATGCAGCCGACGATCGGGCACCTGGACCCGGCGTTCATCGAGCTGATGGACGAGGTCAAGGCGCTGCTCCAATACGCGTTCCGCACCGCCAACCCGATGACGATCCCGGTGTCGGGGCCGGGGACCGCCGGGATGGAGAGCTGCGTGGTCAACCTGGTGGAGCCGGGAGACAAGGTTGTCGTCTGCGTGAACGGCTACTTCGGCGGCCGCCTGAAATCGATGGTGGAGCGGTGCGGCGGGACGGTCGTCGAGCTGGCGCTACCCTGGGGGCGCGCGGTCGACCCGGAGCGTCTCGAGGCGACGCTGCGCGACCACCCGGATGCGAAGATCGTGGCGTTCGTGCACGCGGAGACGTCGACCGGGGCGCTGTCGGACGCGAAGACGCTGGCGGAGATCGCGCGGCGTCACGAGTGTCTCACCATCGTGGACGCGGTCACGTCGCTGGGCGGCTCGCCGGTCGAGGTGGATGACTGGGGGCTCGACGCCGTGTACTCGGGCACGCAGAAGTGCCTGGCGGCGCCGCCGGGGCTCGCGCCGATGACGATGAGCGAGCGCGCCCTCGAGAAGGTGCGCGGGCGGAAGACGCCGGTGCAGAGCTGGTTCATGGACGTCTCGCTGCTGATGTCGTACTGGTCGGGCGCGGGTCGGCGCGCGTATCACCACACGGCGCCGAGCAACGCGATCTACGGCCTGTACGAGGCGCTCCGCATGCTGCGCGAGGAGGGGATCGAGAACGCGTGGGAGCGGCATCGCGCGAACCACCTCGCGCTACGCGCGGGGCTCGAGGCGCTCGGGCTGAGCTACGTCGTCCCGGAGGGAGAACGCACGCCGCAGCTCAACGCCGTCTTCATCCCCGAGGGCGTGGACGATGCGCGGGTGCGGCGTCGCCTGCTGGAGGAGCACGGCCTGGAGATCAGCGCCGGCCTCGGCGACTTTGCGGGGAAAGTGTGGCGGATCGGGCTGATGGGGTACGGAAGCCGGTGGGAGAACATCGAGCGCTGTATCGTCGCGCTGGGCCGAGCGCTGCTCGCCGAGGGGCGGCGCGTGGATCCGGAGGCGGCGGTCGAGGCCGCCCGCGCCGCGCTGGACTCCGCGCATGCGGTGAGCGGCCGGGCTTAGCCCGCCGCGGGGAGCGAGAAGGCGAAGGTGGTGCCGCGGCCGGGCTCGCTCTCGACCCAGATCCTGCCGCCGTGCGCCTCGACGATCCCCTTGGCTATCGCGAGGCCGAGGCCGGCGCCTGCCCGACGCGCATGCGTCGCCTGCCAGTAGCGGTCGAAGAGGAAGCCGATCTCCTCCGGCGCGATCCCGGGGCCGGAGTCGGCCACGGAGAATACGACCTCGTGGCCGGACGACTCGGCCGAGACGCGGATCGTGCCGCCCTCCGGCGTGAACTTGATCGCGTTGCCGAGGAGGTTGGAGAAGACCTGGAGGACGCGGTCGCGGTCGGCCAGGACGAGGGGCAGATCGACGGGCACGTCGACGCACATGGTTTGCAGGCGGGACGCCGCCACCGAGCCGTAGACCTCGAGCGCGTCGGCGACGAGCACGTGGGCCTGGAGTGGGACCGGCTGGACGGAGAGCTCCCGCGCCTCGAGCTTCGCGACGTCGAGCAGGTCGTCGACCAGACGCGACATGAAGTCCGCCGAGCGACGGATCACGTCGATGTACTTCTCCGCCTCCCTCGCCTCGTACCGCGGGCCCACGACCTGCTCCCGCAACATCCGCGTCGCCAGGGAGATCGCATGCAATGGACCGCGCAGGTCGTGAGCGACGATGCGATTGACCTCGTCCTCGGCCGGCAGACCTCGAATCCGCTGCAGCTTCCATGATACCCGAGCCGACGCGTCCGCCAGGTCGGGCTCGAAGAAGGGGTTGGTGAAGACCCGCCCGCCGACCACGAGCGTGGGATGGAACCGGAGGACGTGATCGAGCTCGTCCGCCGCGGTCCGGCTACGATCGTACAGGCACACCGCCGCGACCGACGGGAAATCGCCGAGCGCCGCGTCCAGGATCGACTCCCACTCGGCGAGCTGGTCCCGGTTCTCGGCGAGACCCGAAACCGGTCCCAGGTCGAAGACCACACACGTGCCCCCGGCCGCCCCGCCCCCGACCCTTCGCAAGTATCCCCGACACGCCTCGCCGGTGGCATCGGCTCCGCCCTCGGCCGGGGTCAGGTCGGCAGGATCGGAGAACACGAGGGCGCCCGCCGTTTCCTGTGGGGCCACGTCCATCCCCATAGCCGCGAGCGCGCGAACGACCTCCCCTCGCGACTCCGCGGCGGCGACGAAGGCCACCCGCTGCCCGCGTCGTATGCCGCGGCAGATGAAACGGGCCGCCTGCTCGACGGCGCCGGCGGGGTCATCCCCGATCATGCAGTGGTGATTGTAACTGGACGCCGCAGGTGATCCGAGTTTGGGGCGTGGGGGTGCTGCATCCGTGGCGTGCGCTGGGGTGATCATGCCCGCCTCCCGGGGCCCCGGCCGAACGGGGCCCCATCTGCCGGGACCAACGGCTCCGCGGCCAACGACCGGCGGCGCTCGGCCACGGACCCGCGACCTCGTGATGGCACCACCAACAGAAACGCCGCTGCGCAATCGGCGCAGCGGCGCTGTACGAGAAATCGTAACAACAGCCGGCGGGTGCGTCAAGAGAAATCTTTCAGTCCTCCCCCGGCGGCGTCGAGCGGGCGATCTCCGCCAGGCACGCCCTGATCGTCTCGGCGTGGCGCTCCGCGATCTCGACGAGGCGCTCGACGTTTCTCGGGCCGGGCCTCCGCCTCCCGGCCATCCACGAGTAAAGGGTTCCTGGACTCACGTCCAGCTGACGGGCGAGCTCCGTTCGGGACAGTGTCAGGATGCCGACGAGTCGCTGCACCGGGGAGCCTGCAGGAGTTGGAGTATGCATGGGATCCACCTTCGGCGGCGGGTCCGGAGCCCGGCGATCTCCACGTTGCCGGGCCCCAGGTCGCTTGGCGGCGATGGTGTGTGCATTCTTCGTACCGAGCGCCGTCGCGCGGGGATCCGCCGTGCGTTCCCGGCCCCTCGCGGCGAGGAATGCTTGTAATACCTTGCCGTATCGCCTCTTACGCGCCGTCCGATCCAACCGACTACGAGTGCGATTCGGGAGACGGCAGGGCGAAGATCGTTCCGACATCAGGACTTAATTGCGGACCGGGCGCCGGCCGGGCGACGAGCGCCCGGCCGGCGTATCCCGCTAGGAAGTGGGGCTCAACGGGGCCGCGCGCGGACGTACTGCGGCGGCCAGGCGACGTCGACGCCGAGACGGTGCGCGGCGAGCAGCGGCCAGTGGGGCTGCCGCAGCATTTCGCGGGCGAGGAGGACCATGTCGGCCTGGCCGTCACGGACGATGCGGTCGGCCTGCTCGGGCTCCGTGATCAGCCCGACGGCCGCGGTCGCGATCCCCGTCTCCTTGCGGATCCGCTCGGCGAACGGGACCTGGTACCCCGGCGCCACGGGGATGCGTGCGTAGGGGACGAGGCCCCCCGAGGAGCAATCGACGAGGTCGACGCCGTGGTCCTTCAGGCGTCGGGCCAGCTCGACCGACTCTTCCAGCGTCCACCCGCCCTCGACCCAGTCTGTGGCGGAGATGCGGACGAAGAGCGGCAGCCGCTCCGGCCACACCTCGCGCACGGCGTCGGCGACCTCGAGCGTCAGCCGGATCCGATTCTCGAAGTCGCCGCCGTATCGATCCGTGCGACGGTTCGAGAGCGGGGAGAGGAACTGATGGAGGAGATAGCCGTGCGCGGCGTGGATCTCCGCCACCTCGAACCCGGCCTCGAGCGCGCGCGTCGCGGCGTTCCGGAACCCGTCGACGACGCCGCGGATCCCCTCCTCCGTCAGCTCCCGCGGCTGCGGATACGTCTCCGAGAACGCGACGGCGCTCGGAGCGACGACCTCCCAACCGCCCGACTCCGGCGGCACGGCGCCGTCGCCCTCCCAGGGCCGCCAGGTGCTCGCCTTCCGCCCGGCGTGCGCGAGCTGGATCCCAACCGCGGCTCCCTGGTCGCGCAGGAAGCGGACGATGCGGGCGAGCCCCTCCACATGCGAGTCGTCCCAGATCCCGAGGTCGTGTGGCGTGATTCGACCCTCGGGCAAGACCGCCGTCGCCTCCGTGATCACAAGCCCCGCGCCGCCGACCGCGAAGCGGCCGAGGTGCACGAAGTGCCAATCGCCCACGTACCCGCCCTCCGACGAGTATTGGCACATGGGCGATACGCCGATCCGGTTGCGCAGCGGCACGCCACGAATTGAGAGCGTATCGAACAGCATGGGGTCAGCTCCTCTCGCCGCGTCCCGCCATCATCCCGTCCACGCTCGCGCGACCCGCGCCCGCCGTGGCGAAGTACAGGAAGACCACCGCGTAGAGGAGCGCCAGCTCGCCGCCGTTCTGGATCGGGGCGAGCGCGTGCGACATGTGCCCCATCACGTAAGCCGCGATCATCTCGAGCGCCAGCACCAGCGCCACCGGCCGGGTCAGCAGACCGATCACGATCAGGAGTCCGCCGAAGAACTCCAACACGCCCGCCAACCCCATCATCGAGAAGAGCTCGGCCGTCGCGCCCGAGCCGCCCATCCCGCCGAGCCACCCGAACAGCTTCTGCGCGCCGTGCTGCATGAACAGCAGCCCCGACGCCATTCGCAGGATCACATGCGTCGCCGGCGTGAACCTCGAGAACCCGGAAAACACGCCGTTGCCTTCTGTCGTCGCCATGCTCGACTCCTTTGTGTCCGGCCCTGCCTCGGGCCGCTCATCGTGTTGACGTTCGGCCGGCCGCACCCTGCGCCGGCTCCGGTTTCAGGCGCGGCCCTCCGCGCCCGACTCCTGCTCCAGACCCGCCTCCACCCCGCTCACCACGTCCGCCAGCGTCCGCCGCTCCAGCGCCGACTCCATGGCGCGACGCGCCGAATCCGTCGCCTCCGTGAGAACGGCCTGTATGTGTCGCCCCACAGGACACGCCGGGTTCGGATCGCAGGGGTGCATGGCGAAGAGGTCTCCATCCTCGACCGCCCGATACACTTCCAGCAGCGTGATCTCCTCCGCCGGGCGCGCCAGGAGTGCGCCGCCACCCGTTCCCAGCCGCGACGTGGTCAGCCCGGCCCGCGACAGCATGCACAGCAGACGCCGGATCACCGCCGGGTTCGTGTTCACGCTCTCCGCGATGCGCTCCGACGTGACCGGCTCGCCCCCGCTGGTCGCGAGCATGGTCATCACGTGCACCGCCACGGCGAATCGGCTGCTGATCGTCATTTCCACCCCGAGAGTGTGTAACCAAGGTGGATACATACCCGGGACGGGGTGGGGCGTTCCGCGGGCGTCCGGGGGCGTACGGCGTCGGGGGGGGGCGTACCGTGGGTGGGCGGGCGAGGCCGTGGGCGAGCGACGGCGTGCCCAGGTCCGGCACGCGTGGGGCTCGGCCGGAGACGGCGTGCCGCGCCACATCACGCCTTGTGGCATGGTCGTCGCAGGCGGGGCGGGCGTGGGTGGTGGGGCGCGCAAGCCAGCGCCCCCGCGGCGGCGCGCTCGGGCGCGCCCCGGGGCGGCGTGCCGACGTCGCCTTGCCCAAGCCGAACCGCTCGACCCAGGAGGAGACGGTGGCAACCACGACGTGGCGAATCGACCCGGTGCACTCGAGCGTCGAATTCGCGGTCAAGCACCTGATGTTCACCACGGTGCGGGGCCGCTTCAAGAAGCTGGAGGGCGAGATCACGGTGGACGAGGACGCGCCGGAGAACTCGCGTGTGGAGGTCGAGATCGATGCGGCGAGCATCGACACGGGCGCCGAGGACCGGGACACGCACCTGCGCTCGGCGGATTTCCTGGACGTCGAGAACCACCCGACGATCACGTTCCGGAGCCGCCGGGTCGAGGGCGCGTACGCGGAGGCGGGCGACCGATTCAAGGTGATCGGCGACCTGACGATCCGCGGGACGACACTCGAGGTCACGCTCGACGTCACCTTCGAGGGGACCGGCCAGGACCCGTGGGGCGGCCAGCGCGCCGGCTTCCGCGCCACGACCGAGATCGACCGCCGCGACTGGGGGCTGCGCTGGAACCAGGCGCTCGAGACCGGCGGCGTCCTGGTCGGCAACAGCGTCAAGATCGAGATCGAGGCGCAGGCGGTGAAGGTCGAGGGGGCGCAGGAAGCGGCGGCGTGAGGCATGTCGGCGCGCCCCGATCGCGATCGACGCACGAGCCACGTGGGGTGAAGATGACGGTGGTCGTTGCCACCGAAAGCGAGATTCTGCTCCTGGAGGCTGGAGGCGACGTCCTTCGTAAGGCGACGGGTCTCGAGCCCCACCGCCCGACGTGCCTGGCCGCGTCCGCGAGATCGCCGGGCCAGGTGTGGTGCGGAACCGCCCGGGGCGGCGTCTTCCGCAGCGACGACGGGGGCGCCTCGTGGCGTCCGGCGGGGCTGGACGACGTCGTCATCACCGCCATCGCCCTGGACCCCGTCGATGCCGGCGTCGTCTGGGCCGGCAGCGAGCCCAGCGAGGTGTGGCGCTCGGCCGATGGCGGGCGCACGTGGGAGCGCACGACGGATCTGTCGACGCTGCCCTCCTCGCCCGAGTGGGCGTTCCCGCCGCGCCCGGAGACCCACCATGTGCGTTGGATCGCCTGTCACCCGCACGGGGCCGGACGGCTCTGGGTGGCCATTGAGGCGGGCGCGCTGGTTTCGACGGCGGACGGCGGGCGCACCTGGCACGATCGCGTGCCCGGCGGCCCGTACGACACGCACGAGCTGGCGATCCACCCCGACCGCCCCGAATCCCTGCGCGTCGCCGCGGGGGACGGCTACTTCGAGAGCCCGGACGGCGGCCGCTCGTGGGAGCGGCCGAGGGACGGCCTCGACGTCGGTTACCTGAGGAGCGTCGCCATCGACCCGGGACAGCCGGACATCGTCGTGGTCTCGGCCGCCTCGCACCCGCACGCCGCGTACGTGGCCGGCCGGTCCGACGGGAGGGTCTACCGGCGGGTGGGGCGGGGTCGGTGGGAATGGGTGGTGGACGGCTGGCCCGACCCGCCGAGCACGATCGCGCCGCTGCTGAGGGGCGGGACCGTGCCGGGCGAGTTGTGGGCCGCCGACGAGCGCGGCATACACCAGTCCGAAGACGGCGGCGCGAGCTGGCGGCGGGTGGCCGGGTACCCGGCGACGCCGAGCCAGATCCGCGGGCTGGTCGTGGTCGTCGAATAGGAGAGACTTCGAGGCCCGGCCATCGACGGGCGGATCCGCCACCTCGACGTCGTCGCCCGCTCCGCGCCCGACGACGAACCACAGCGCCAGCGCCACGCGAACCGTCGCATGCTCGCCGTTCCGTGCGTACGTCGGCATGTGTCGCCCCCCCGAGCGCCCAGGGCCGCCCGCCTCCCCCACCGGGCCGAGTCCGATGGGCTCCGGCAGCATATCAGGTATCCACCTATTCAACACGCGCCCCCGTACGTGCAACTGCTTCGCGACCGCCCCGCGATCGTCCTCTCCTCTTGACATCTACAGGAACCCCCGCGTGCGTTCTGTAGACATCGACAGAACACCGGACGAGGTGCTCGCCGTGAACGCTTCACGCACGCAGAAGGACGCACTGCGCGGGTCGCTCGACCTGCTCATCCTCAAGACCCTCTCCCTCGGACCGATGCACGGCTGGGGGATCAGCCAGCGGATCCAGCAGATCTCGCAGGGCGTGCTCGAGGTGAACCAGGGTTCGCTCTACCCCGCCCTGCAGCGTCTCGAGAAGGACGGACTGATCACGAGCGACTGGGCGACGACGGAGAACAACCGCCGGGCGCGCTACTACGAGATCACGGCCGCGGGCCGGCGGGCGCTGGGCGCGGAGGTGGAGAGCTGGAGACGCTTCGCCGCCGCGCTCGAGGCGGTGCTCGCCACGAGCTGAGGCCTGTCCCCGCATCGCATTCTACCGGAGCAGAACATGAGCTGGCTGGACGGCGCCCGCGCGCGGGCGCGCCTCTTCCTCGGCCGCCGCGCCGCCAAGGAGCGCATGGACGAAGAGATCCGCTTCCACGTCGAGATGGAGACCGACCGCCTGGTGCGCGAGGAGCGGCTCGACCCGGCAGAGGCGCGGCGTCGCGCCCTCGTCGCGTTCGGCGGCGTGGAGAAGTACAAGGAGGAGCTGCGCGACGGCCGTGGCTTCGCGTGGGTTCGCGGCCTCTCGCTCGACCTCAAGCTGGGCTTTAGGATGCTGGCGAAGTACCCGGTCCTCACGATCGCGAGCGTGCTCGCGCTCGCCGTGGCCTTCACGCTGGCGGCGGCGTGGTTCGAGTTCACGTCGGACATGACGATGCCGCGGCTCCCGCTCGAGGATGGCGACCGGATCGTCGGCGTGCGGAACCGCGACCTGAAGAGCACGGATGCGGATTTCTCGAGCGAGCCGCGGTCGCTACACGATTTCGAGATGTGGCGAGACGAGCTCGAGTCGATCGAGCACCTCTCCGCGTTTTCGAGGGTCTCGTACACGGTGACGACGGAAGACGGCCGGTACGCGTCGCTCGAGGGCGTCCGGACCACGCCATCGCTCTTCCGGGTCGCGCGGGTGGCGCCGCTGCTCGGGCGCGCGCTGATCGACGACGACCTCCGCCCCGACGCGCCGCCGGTCGTGGTCTTGAGTCACTCGGCGTGGCTCCGGCTCTTCGACGGCGACCGATCGGCGATCGGGAAGGCGGTGCGGGTCGGCGCGGAGCACGCGACGGTCGTGGGGGTGATGCCCGAGGGCTTCACCTTCCCGCGGAGCGACGAGTTCTGGACCCCGCTACGCGAGCGGGCCGTCGACTACCCGCGCCGGTCGGGCCCGCCGATGGCGATGATCGGCCGTCTCGCCCCCGGCTACACGCTCGATCAGGCGCAGGCCGAGCTCGCCCTGATCGGCGAGCGGAGCGCGGCCGCGTTCCCCGACACGCACGAGCACCTGCGCCCCGAAGTGCGGCAGTATCCCCGGGGCAACGAGATGGCGGCGATCGCGGCGCTCCTCAACGTCCCCTTCTTCCTCCTCCTCGTCGTCATCGCCGCGAACGTGGCGACGCTGCTCATCGCGCGGACAGCGGCGCGCGGGAGCGAGCTCGCGCTGCGCAGCGCGCTGGGCGCGGGGCGACGTCGCATCCTGCTGCAGCTCGTGGCCGAGTCGCTCGCGACGACGTCGCTTGCCGCGGCGCTGGGGCTCGCGGTCGCCCGCTGGGGCCTCGGCTGGCGGATGGATCTCTTCTGGGAGGTCCAGCAGACGCGGCCGCCTTTCTGGTTCGACTCCGAGCTCTCGGCGTCTACCGTCGTCTACGTGTGCCCGCTGGCCGTCGTCGCCGCGGTGATCGTCGGCGGGATCCCGGGGCTGCGCGCAACGCACCGCCGCGTCTGGAACCGGCTGCCGCAACCGGGCGCCGCGGGCGACGGGCTGCGGTTCGGCGCCCTGGCGACGGGCGTCATCATC
The DNA here is from genome assembly GCA_937889645.1 of uncultured bacterium. GTDB lineage: Bacteria > Gemmatimonadota > Gemmatimonadetes > Longimicrobiales > RSA9 > CALBZE01. The sequence continues at coordinate 9,397 of CALBZE010000094.1, read as the reverse complement.
GCCCAGGTCGCGCTCTGCGTCGCGTTCATCCCCGTGGCGGTCAAGGCGGCGCGGCAACAGTTGGTGGCGCCGAAGGGCGAGGATTTCCCGGCGGCGACGTTCCTCACCGGCCGCCTTACCCGCCACGCCGCCGCGGCCCCGCAGAGCACGAGCGGTCCGGACGAAGCCCGCCGCGCCGCGGAGCTCCTCGACGAGGTTCACCGCCGGATCGCTGCCGAGCCCGGCGTCGTCGCCGCGACGCGCGCGAACCGCATTCCGGGTTTCAACCACCCCCTCGTCGCCGTCGCCCTCGATGGCGATTCGGCAAGGATCGTCCGGGTGAGGAGGCTGGCCGTCGACCCGAACTTCTTCGAGGTCATGGGCGCGCGGATCGTCGCCGGGCGGGGCTTGACGGAAGCCGATGTGACCGGCTCGGGCGACGTCGCCATCGTCGACGAGGCGTGGGCGGCGCAGGCGTTCGCCGGCCGGAACCCGATCGGCCGACACATCCGCTACCCGACGCGCGAGGGCGAGGCCGGGACGCGGGCGTACGAGATCGTCGGCGTCGTCGCCGGGATGGATCGCGCGATCGGGCCGGGCGAGCCGGTCGCGATCTACCACCCGCTGAGGCCCGCCGAGCATGCCGCAGTGCAGTTCTACGTCCGCCCCGCCGGCGCGCCCGAGGCGCTCATCCCCCGGATCGTGACCCTCGCGCCGGCGCTCGACGCGAACCTCGACGTCACCGAGGTGATGCCGCTCGACGACGTCTGGCGCCCCGTGCAGCGCTCCGACGCGCTCTTCACCGCCGTGGTCGCCGTCGTCGTAGGAATCATCCTGCTGTTCGCGCTGATCGGGATCTACGCGCTGACGTCGTTCACGGTCACGCGACGGACGCGCGAGATCGGGATCCGTGCGACGCTGGGCGCCGGCCCGCGGCGGATCCTGGTCGCGCTCTTCTCCCGCGCGCTGCTCCAGATCGGCGCCCGGATCGTCCTCGGGGCGACGCTGGTGAGTCTAACGGTCCTCGACGATCCCGAGGGGCTCCGGCTCGTCGGCGGCGTCGCTGCGGCGATGCTGCTCGTCGGGCTGGCGGGGTGCGCGGTGCCCGCGATGCGGGCGCTCATGATCCAGCCGATGGAGGCGTTGCGGGTGGAGTAGCGCCGAGGGGTGGGCGGCGGCGACGTCCTGCTCCCCTCAGGATGATCGGCACCGGCCCGCTCGCCTGCCCCCTTCCCGGTCCGCGACAATCTTGACGCTCGATATATCGTCGTTCTATATATGCAAGACATCGGCATGTCCGGGAGGCACCATGACGACGGTATTCGACAGCCAGGCCTTCGGCCGAAAGATCCACGAGCTCCTCCTGCTCCACGAGCTGGACCGCGCACCGCGCCACGGCTACCAGGTCGTCCTCGAGATCGAGGAGCGGAGCGGAGGCTACTTCCAGTTCAACCACGGCACGCTCTACCCGATCCTACACCGGCTGGAAAAGGACGGGCTGGTCGTGGGGCGCTGGTCCGATCCCGAGAAAGGACGGCCGCGGAAGGAGTATGCTCTGACGGAAGCGGGGCGAACGTACCTGGCCGAGCTGCGCGCCGAGTGGCGCGAGCTGCGTGAGCGGTTGGAGGCGTTCCTGGGCGACGGAGAGCGCGCCGATGCAGCGGTTCGGACCCGCACTGCGTAGGGTGGCCGCGGAGCTCGACCTGCCGCGCCGCGCGCGTACCGCGCTGCTCCTCGAGCTGGCGGCGGACCTGGAGGACGTGTACGAGCATTATCGGGCCGCGGGGCTTTCGGAGGCCGAGGCGGCGCGGCGGGCGGAGCGGATGGTCCTCGCGTCGCCGGAGGTCATCCGCCGCCTGGGCCGCCTGCACGTGAATCCGTGGCACGGCTGGGCGGAGGAGGTGAGTGCGACGCTGCGCGGCCGGCTCGACGTGCTCCTCCTCGCGTTGGGGGTGCTCCCCGTCCTCGCCGTGGCGATCGGGGTCTCGGTCTGGGTCCTGGCCGAGCACCCGTCGCCGTTGACGACGTCCATGCTTCTCGTCGGGGCGGTGCTGGCGTCGGTAAGCGCGAAAGGGGCCGCGCCGCTCCTGCGCGGCCGCTCACCGGAGCGGGCGGCGCTCCCCGAGATCCTGGTCGTGGCGGCGATCGCGCTCGCCCTCGGTCTTTTCGCGCCGGTCGCGGGCGTGTGGCGCGCGGCCGCGGCCCTCCGGGACGGCGCGCCGGAACAAGTCCTCTTCCTCACGGTCGTGGCCCGCGACGGGGCCATTCTCCTCGCCGGCCTGCTCCTGGGCGTCGTGGGGCTACTCGTCTGGTTCGTCCTGCTAGGCGTGCATGCGCGGCGTGCGGATCGGGAGGTGGCCGCGCTCCTGTCCGAGGACGCAGGCAACGTCGCCGCGGCCGCCATGGTCGGCTCGTCCGATTCCGTTCTTCCCCTCGTACGGCGGAGGCATCGATGATCGACTGGTTCCTGAGCGGCGGCCTCGTCATGTGGCCGCTGGCGGCGCTTGCTCTCGGCGTGTGGGCCTCGGCGGTGCGGGCCGTTGTCCGGCTCCGGAGCGCGGCCCGCGCGGTCGCGGATGCGGCGGATCCGACCGCGCCCGCACTCGAGTCGCGGGATCACGCACTGGTCGCGGTCCTCTTCTGGGGCGCGGTCGCCCTGCTCGTGGGCGCGATCGGCACGGTCACCGGGCTCGTGATCCTGGCGCGTCGGGCCGCGGCGGCCGGAGGCGCGAGCACGGAGCTCATCATGGGCGGCGTGTCCATCGCACTGAACAGCCTCGGCTTCGGGATCCTGATTTTCCTCCTGTCCGCCGTCCTCTGGCTCGTGCTCGACGCCTGGCGACGACGGGTCGTGGACACCGCGCGTCGTGTCGCGTCCGTGTGCATCCTCCTCGGGCTCGCCGGCATCGCCGCCGGGTGCGGCGGCGCCGACGCGTCGCGGTTCGTGGCGAGCGACTCCGCCGGGATCCGGCTGGCGACGAGCTTCGGCCCGGACCGGCCGTACCCCGCCACGCTCGTGCGCCTCGGTTCGCTCCAGCCGCCGGACAGCGCCCTCTCGGCCATGCCGTGGGGCGTCGTCGCCGACCCCGAATCCGGCCGGATCTTCGTCGCGGACGGCACGAGCGAGCGCGTCGTCGTCTTCGAGGCGGGCGGGACCTATGCCTTCACGATCGGACGGCCGGGCGAAGGTCCAGGCGAGTTCCGCAGTGCGACCGCGCTCGCCCTCGACCGCGCCGGCGTCCTGTCCGTGTGGGATGCGCGGCGAGGCGTGATCAGCCGCTGGTCGCGGGACGGCGAGCTGCTGGACGAGCGCCGCGCGCCCGTGAACTACTGGGGTCCCGGCTTCGCCGTGCTCGGCGACGGGATCGTGGCCGTGACCCAGTCGACGACCGAGAACGTGCAGCGCCAGTCTCTGGTGCACGTCGCGGGCGCGGGCGAGCCGGGCGAGGTGTTCGGCGTGAGCCGCGAGCTCGTCCACATGAACCTGGCCGGGATGAGCGTCCCGGCGCCGCGGATCTTCGCGCCCGACCTCATCTGGAACGCGGCGGGCGACACGATCTTGGTGCTGAACGGCCCCGAGTACCGGATCGACGCCTACGTCGCGGGCCGGCAGGTCCGCAGCATACGGCGTGACCTCGAGCCGATCGCGGTGACCGCCGAGCTGGCCGCGCAGCGGGTCGGCGCCGGCCCCTACCGCGGCTTCATGCGGAGGGCCGGGCTCACTGCCGAGCAGGTCGTCGCCGCGATCGGGTACGAGGCGACGGCGTCGCCGATCGAGTGGATCACCGTGAGCCCGTCCGGCGAACTCTGGGTCAGCCGCGGCTCCGGGCTGCCGATCCCGGAGCGCGTCGACGTCTTCGCTCCCGACGGCCGGTACGTCGGCACCTTCGACGCGCCCGGTTTCCCGGTGGCGTTCGTGTCGGATTCCATCTTCGTCGCCCTCGAGATCAGCGAGCTGGGCGAGCCGGTGCTCGGACTGTACCGGCTCGACAACGGCACCGTCGCCCGCGCGCTCGTCACGGGCAACCCGGTCCTCGGCCTCCGCGGCTCGGGTGCCGGGACGCTCGACCACCGACGTCTGGGCGCCGCTAGAGGGACGGTCGTTCAATGGGGGGTGCGGTGGGAGTCTTGGACTCTCCTCACCGCACCACGACCACTTCTTTGAAGTGAAGCGGCGCCTCCGGCCGACGCGGGAAACGGATCTCGCGCCACTCGTCGAACTCGGGCTGGGACTCGGATGCGATCGAGATGCGAAGCCTTGTCCCGGTCGGACCCCAAGCGTTCGCGTTCTCGTTGCGGTTCGGCGCCACGCTCACGTAGAGCTCCGCGGTTTCGTACATCCAGCCGTCGGCGAGCGTTCGAACCGTCACCGGTGCATCGAGGACGACTCGCCAGCGAGCGCGGCCCGTCGCCTCGGTCACTCCGGCCAAGATGAGGGTGGGCACCTCCACCACCTTCCGGCCGGTGACGGCGGCGGCGTATGCCACGGCCTGCTCGGGCGCCGGCGGCACGCCCGCATGGACATGGCATGCGCCCGACGCGACCTCGAACTCGTTGTGTGCCGGCAGACCACCCGCGTGCATCTCCACTTCATCGACGCGCGCGACCGTCGCGTGCGCAGCGACCGCGATCGTCCCGACCCAGTCCGAGCCGTGCAGGACGGGAATGAAGTACCTCGGTCCCCACCGATGTAGAGCAAGAAGATCGATCGAGTCCGCCGCCTCGCCGGTCGGCGGCACGCCGAAGAACCAGTGATCGGCCGTCCGAACCCGTTCCGGATCCAAATGCCTGCACCAATTTCCCAATGCCGCGCGAACCGGTATGCAGTCCGTGGACGGCAGACAGTTGGGATCAGGCGGTCCCAGAACGACTTCGCGAAGGTACTGGTCCGCCAGCGCGAGCGCGCGCTCCGGCGACATCAACGGGCGATCGCTCGGAGACCACGGTTCCGCAGGCCGGAACCGGCCGTTGTGATCCAGCGCCGCCAGCGCATTCCCCACGACCACCCCGCAGACATCCGGCAACACCAGCCCCTCGGTGCTCGGGGCCGTGGAATCCCCGCACGAGGCGATCGCGCAAACGAGCCCGAAAACGATGACGCGTCGCACGTTCCCTCCCGGTGCAATGTCCATCCGGAAAGACTGCCAGCCGCAATCTGAAACGAATATCGGTCGTCGGTTACGACACGAGGAAGTGAGCGGCGATGCTGTGGGTGGGAAAAACGGAGAGGCCGCGTGTGAAACGCGGCCTCTCCGACGGCCAAGGATCATGGCCAAGCAGCCGAGCTTGTCTGAAGTGGTCGCACTAGGACTCGAACCTAGGACCTCACGGATGTGAACCGTGCGCTCTAACCAGCTGAGCTATGCGACCGTCACTCCCCGGCCGGACAACCGCCCGGCTCGGGTTCCAGTACCCCCACGGGGAATCGAACCCCGGTTTCCGCGCTGAGAACGCGGCGTCCTAGGCCACTAGACGATGGGGGCATAGGCACGCCCTGCTTCGCCTCGTCCCCACATCGGGGCGTTAGCGCGGCAGGACGTTAAATATAACGAAACCACTTGCTCGGTCAACCCCCGGCGGGGTGCGCGGATGCGTGCCCGGCGCAACGACACCGGGCGCGGTCGCGCCTGGTGAGCGTGTGCTCACCTTCCCTCGGGCTCCGGGCCGGGTCGGAGGCGCATCCCGTGTGGGACGCCCAGGCGAAGCGCCCATTGCGCACGAGCCCAGGGTCGGGACGGCGGCCCGTACGGCGGTCCGGGCGAGCCGCCCCTTGTGTCCGGGCCCTTGGTACGAACAACGGCTCGTGCGACCGTCCGGGCCGGGCACCCCTTGCGCCCGGGGCCCGCCCCGTTTAGCATCCCCGAGACCGATCGGTCTCGGACTCGAGAGGTGAGCTTGGGACGGGGTGAACGGACTCGGCAGCAGATCATCGAACGCGCGGCGCCGCTCTTCAATCGGCAGGGCTTCGCGGGCGCGTCCCTCTCCGACATCATGGCGGCGACCGGGCTGCAGAAGGGCGGGATCTACCGTCACTTCGAGAGCAAGGAAGAGCTCGCGCTCCGGGCCTTCGACCACGCGACCGCCATCATGGGCGAGCGGTTCGCCGCCGCCCTCCGGGAGCAGCGGACCGCACCGGATCGCCTGCGGGCCATCATCGAAGTCTTCCGCGGCCTCGTTGCCGACGCGCCGATCCCGGGCGGCTGCCCCGTCGTGAACACGGCGATCGAGGCCGACGACGGCAACCCGGCGCTCCGGACGCGGGCCCGGGCGGCCATGGACCGGCTCCGCGCGATGGTCCGGAGGACGGTCGAGGAGGGTGTTGCGCGGGGCGAGCTGCACCCCGGCACGGACCCGGACGTGGTCGCCACGGTGCTGATCTCGACGATGGAGGGCGCCGTCGTGATGAGCCGACTCTACGGCGATCGGGTGCACGTGGACCGCGCGGCCGAGCACCTGGAGCGCTGGATCGAGGAGCGGATGTGCCGGTGAGTTTCTTTTTTTCGCCCGAAAGAGACCGGTCGGTCTCGTCTAGCGATCGTGGGCCCGACGGAACACGCCGGCCCTTTGAAAAGGGGGGAGCATGACCGACGCATTCATCATCGATACGGTACGTACGGCGCGCGGGCGCGGGAAGCCGGGCAAGGGAGCGTTGACGCACGTGCATCCGCAGGAGCTGCTCGCACAGACGCTGACGGCGCTGCCGGAGCGCACGGGGATCGACCCCGGCGATGTGGAGGACGTCGTGGTCGGTTGCGTGAGCCAGGCGGGCGAGCAGGGCGCCAACGTCGCGAGGCAGGCGGTGCTCCTGGCCGACTGGCCGCTCCACGTCACGGGCGTGTCGCTGAACCGCTACTGCGGCTCGGGGCTCCAGGCGGTGAACTTCGCGGCGATGGGGGTCATGAGCGGGGCGCAGGACCTGGTCGCGGCCGGCGGCGTGGAGAGCATGTCGCGTGTGCCGATGGACTCGGACGGCGCGGAGGGCGACGGGAGGAACCCCCGCCTTCGAAGCCGACACGTCCAGGTGCCGCAGGGGATCAGCGCCGATCTGATCGCCACGCTGGAGGGGTTCACGAGAGAGGACCTGGACAGGTTCGCGCTCGAATCGCAGCGTCGCGCCGCGGCGGCCGTCCGGGAGGGGCGTTTCGACCGGAGCCTGCTCCCGGTCCGCGATCCCGAAACCGGCGCCGTGCTCCTGGAGCGAGACGAGCATCCGCGGCCGGAGACGACGCTGGAGGCGCTGCTCTCGCTGCCGGCATCCTTCGAGGCGGTCGGCGCGACGCGCGTCGGACCGAGGGGGCTGACGCTGGACGAGTATGCATTGGAGCGCTACCCGGAGGCGGGCCGGATCGAGCACCTCCACACCGCCGGGAACTCGAGCGGGATCGTGGATGGGGCGGCGGCGGTGCTCCTCGCCTCGGAATCGTACGTCCGCGCGAACGGGTTGCGGCCCCGGGCGCGGATCCGCGCCATGGCGACGCACGCCGAGGATCCGGTGATCAAGCTGACGGCGCCGGCGGAGACGAGCCGCAAGGCGCTGCGCGCCGCGGGGATGAGCGTAGGCGACGTCGACCTCTGGGAGATCAACGAGGCGTTCGCCGCGATCCCGCTCCAGGTGATGCGACGGCTCGAGCTCGACCCGGAGCGGGTGAACGTGAACGGCGGCGCGATCGCGCTCGGCCATCCGCTCGGCGCGACCGGCGCGATGCTCGTCGGGACCGCGCTCGACGAGCTGGAACGGCGGGATCTCGCCACGGCGCTGATCACCCTCTGCATCGCGGGCGGGCAAGGGATCGCGACCATCATCGAGCGGGTGTGAAGGAGGGGATATGGAGCCGACGCGCAGTCGCACGATCGTCTGGGAGGATCCGTCCGCCTTCGGGAGGGCGGCGCCGCAGATGAGCGGCCTCGAATTCTTGCGTGCGATCGGCCGAGGCGACCTTCCGGTGCCGCCGATGATGCGCACGCTCGGGATCGAGCCCGTGGAGGTCGAGGAGGGGCGCGCCGTCTTTGCCGCCGAGCCGCAGGAGTACCACGACAACCCGCTGGGCATGGCTCACGGCGGCCTCGCGGCGACGCTCGTGGACACCGCCATGGGGTGCGCCGTGCACTCCCTCCTCCCGGCGGGGGTGGGCTACGTCACGCTGGAGCTGAAGGTGAACTACGTCCGCCCGCTCCGGGCGGGGATGGGCCGGGTGCTGGGCGAGGGCCGGGCGATCCACGTCGGCTCGCGCGTGGCGACGGCTGAGGCACGGGTGGTGGACGACGCCGGCCTGCTCTACGCACACGCCACGACGACCTGCCTGATCGTGCGGCCCGCGCGAGGGGATCGCCGCGGCGAGAGCGAACTGCACGGCACGAGAGGAGGGGATTGATGCAAGAGGCCATACGACGGCTCGTCGAGCACATGTTCTGGGCGGACCGGCGGGTGCTCGAGCTGCTGAGAGAATCGGATTCGGCTCGGAGCGCTGATGCCCTGCGGCTCTATGCCCACGTCCTTGCCGCCGAACGCGTCTGGCTCCTGCGGCTGGAGGAGCGCGACGCATCGGTGCAGCCGATCTGGCCCGACTGGACGCTCGTGCAGGTGGAGGACGCCGCCGTAACCGCTCGCGCCGAATACGAGCGCCTCCTCGAGGGACTCACGGATGAAGCGCTCGAGCGCACGGTGGAGTACACGAACAGCCGCGGCACACCGTTCCGGACGCGGATCGCGGACATCCTGCTGCACGTCGCCATGCACGGCAGCTACCACCGCGGCCAGATCGCCGCTGCGGTGCGGCGCGCCGGCGGCGAGCCGATCAACACCGACTACATCACCTACGTGCGGGAGATCGATTGAACCGGCCCCGCTAACGGAAATCCCACACGCGCGAGGAAACGACATGCCTCAGAGCGACCCGGTGCTCTACGCCGAAGAAGACGGCATCGTCTGGCTGACCATGAATCGACCCGAGGCGCTGAACGCCCTCGGTCCGGAGATGCTCGAGGCGCTCCTCTCCGCACTCGGGCGTGCGGCCGAGGATCCCGCGGTGCGGGCGGTGATCCTCACCGGCGCAGGCGAGAAGGCGTTCTCCGCGGGAGCCGACATCGCCTACCTAAACGCCGCGGACCCGATGGCCGTGCGTGAGCTGGCGCGGAGGGCCGTGGAGGTGACTCGCCGGATCGAGACGCTGGGCAAGGTGGTGGTGGCCGCGATCAATGGGTACGCACTTGGCGGGGGGCTGGAGCTCGCGGAAGCGTGCATGGTGCGGGTCGCGGCCCGCGGCGTCCGGCTCGGGCACCCCGAGGTTCGGATCGGAGCCATCGCCGGGTGGGGCGGCACGACGAGGCTGCCTCGCCTCGTGGGCCGCGGGCGCGCGGCGGAGCTGCTGCTCACCGGAGCGATGATCGACGCGGACGAGGCGTATCGAATCGGGCTGGT